>JBGAKU010000067.1:0-1057 GCA_044224255.1 Geminicoccaceae bacterium | reverse complement strand
GCGTTCGCGGAGGCCGTGCTCGGACCCTCGCCGCCGCCGGCCGAGCAGGCGGCGCTGAACGCCGCCCTGCAGCTCTGGTATCAGCGCTTCCACACGCTGATGGCCGCGGCCCTGCCGGACCCGCCCTGGGGCCTGGGCCGCCTCGATGCCGTGGCGATGATCTTCAACCGGCTCACCGGCCTCGACCTCGGCCCTGCCCCCAGCCATCTGATCGCTGGCAACATCCGCAAGGCCACGGCCCCGGTCCGCTACCCGTTCCTGTGGAACGCAGCGATCCAGGACCATACCCAGTGGCCGGGCTTCGCCGACAACGGCAACGAGATCCTCGGTCTCGCCCGCAATATCGGCGAGGTCTACGGCGTGTTCGCGACCTTCGCGCCCGAGAAGACCATCCTCGGCATCGACTATCTCGCGATCAACTCCGCCAACGTCCCCGGCCTCCTCGCGCTCGAGGAGCTGATCAGGAAGATCGGGCCGCCGCAATGGCCGTGGACGGTCAACAACACCCTGGCCGATCAGGGCGAGGCGATCTTCAACCTGCCGACGGCGCAGGGCGGCTGCGTCGACTGTCACGGCATCAAGCCGGGCGCCACCCGGCCGATCGACCAGAAGACCTGGCTGACGCCGGTCATGAACGTCGGCACCGACACGCACGAATACGACATCATGGCCTGGACCGCGCAGTCCGGCGTGATGAACGGGGCCTACACGATCGCCAACCCGACCCCGATCAAGCCGGTCGACCTTTCCATCAACATCCTGGGCATGGCCGTGCTCGGCTCGATCGAGCAGTACTGCCTCGAGCACCCCATCACCTGCGTGTTCGACGGCGCGGAGCGGACGCTGCACCAGCGGCCGCGCACCATGGGCGGGCTGAAGGG
Source organism: Geminicoccaceae bacterium (assembly GCA_044224255.1). Taxonomy (GTDB): domain Bacteria; phylum Pseudomonadota; class Alphaproteobacteria; order Geminicoccales; family Geminicoccaceae; genus Benzoatithermus. The sequence goes on along the minus strand of JBGAKU010000067.1, from coordinate 176 downwards.
CTTCCTCGATCTCGACAACGCGGTCGGCGCCTACGAGTCGCGCGTCCTGCAGGGCATCTGGGCCGCCGCACCTTATCTGCACAACGGTTCGGTCCCGACCCTGGCCCAGTTGCTCACGCCCTCGGCCCAGCGCGCCGCCTCGTTCGCGGTCGGCACCGTCTACGACCAGGTCAATA
>JBGAKU010000409.1:0-2921 GCA_044224255.1 Geminicoccaceae bacterium | reverse complement strand
GCCCGGGCTGCAGCCACGGATGCCCGACATCCTCGGCTGCGCGCCGCGCCACGTCCGCCGGCACGGCCGGGTTGTGGATGACCCGGATCAGGTCGCGCGGCAGACCCGTGGTCGCGGCCAGATCGTCGGCGACGCCGGTCGAGACGGCAACCACGGCAGCCGCACGGCGGTAGGCATGCCCGATCAGGGGCGGCAGCGCCCGGTAGTTCAACGAGCGCGCCCGCCGCACCTGCTCCGAGAGCGTGTTGTGCTCGGTCAGCACCACGCGGGTCGCGGTGCCGGCCAGATCACGCGCCATCAGGGCGACCAGATTTTCCTGGGGCATGCAGCCGATCAGGCCGTCCGGGCGTTCCTCGCGCAGCCAATCGGCGAGCGAGGTCAGGTAGGGCACCGGACCGGGCGGCTTGCGCGCGAGCAGGAACGGGCGCAGCAAGGGCAGGAACGCCGCCGGATCGGCCCGCAGCGCCGCCAGTCGACCGAGGGCGGCCGAGCGGCGCTCGAGGGGGCGCAGCTTCGGCCCGGGCGGCAGCAGGCCCGCGAGCCGCCCCTCCGCCCGGCACGGCAGCAGGGTGACCGCGTGGCCGCGATCGGCGAGCCCGGCCGCCAGCGCCACCATCGTCCGCTCGAGGCCGCCGCCGGCAAGGCTCGCGAGAAACACGCCCAGACGCAGCCGGGCCTTGGTGTCCTGAATCATCGCCGCTCGCCGTTCGCGGATCGGCGTCCGACCAAAGCGGCGCCCTGACCGCCTGTCAAGCTGCTGCCACCGCTGGCTTTGGGCACGCAAGTGACTTGATCTGCGCGGCCGCATCCCGGAAAAGAAGCCCGCATCGAACAATCGAATGCCGGCAGCCTCGCGGCGCGTGGAGATCCGGCTATGGCGAGGCAATGCGCGGTGTCATCCAGATCTTCTTGAACACCGGCGGCAACTTCCGCTGGATCGTGCTCATCTGCGTCCTGCTCGGGACCGTCGCCGATGGCATCGGCATCGCCAGCATGCTGCCGCTGATCACGGTGGCCATCGACGATCAGAGCGGGCTCAACTCGAGCATCTCCTCGACCATCGTCGACGCCCTGGCAGCCGTCGGCATCGAGCCGAAGCTCGGGCCGCTGCTGGTTCTGGTCGTGGTCGCGATCACGGCCAAGGCGCTGCTCACCCTGGTCACGCTGCGCACGATCAACTACGCGGTCTCGGACGTCGCCGCCGAGGTCCGCCGGCGGATCGTGAAGAGCGTGCTGCGGGTCAAATGGTCCTACTTCGCCCGCCAGCCGGTCGGCCGGCTCGCCAACGCGGTGAGCCTCGATTCGTCGCGCTCGGCCGAAGCGTTCTCGCTGGCCGCCAACTTCATCGCGACCTCGCTGCAGACGCTGATCTATGTCGTCATCGCGATCGTCGCGTCGTGGCAGATCGCGCTGTTCGCGGTCGTGGCCGGCATCCTGCTGGTGGCCTCGCTGCAGCCGTTCGTCCGGCTGACCAAGGTCTGGAGCCGGCGCCAGCGGCGGCGCACCGAGGAGCTGGTGATGCTGACCCGTGACACGCTGACCAGCATCAAGCCGCTACGGGCGATGTCACGGCAGCGCCATCTCGAGAGCTTCTTCGACGACAAGGTCGACAAGCTCCGCCGGGCGCTGCGCCGGCAGGCGCTCAGCAAGTATGTGATGAAGGCCCTGCGCGAGCCGTTGACGGCGATCGTGCTGGCCACCGGCTTCTACCTTGCCTATGGCCGCTTCGGCTGGCCCCTGCCCGAGCTGATCGTGATGGGCGTCCTGTTCCGACGCCTGCTGAGCTCGATCGGCGACGCCCAGGAGCAGCTCCAGGCCGCGGTCAATGTCGAGGCCTCCTACTGGGCCGTGCATCGCCTGATCAAAGAGGCCGAGGAGCAGCGCGAGGAGCTGCGCGGCGGCCGCCTGCCCACGCTGACGCATTCCATCCAGCTGGCCGACGTGTCGTTCAGCTACGGCGACAAGCCGGTCCTCGAGCGCTTCTCGATGGTGGCCCGGGCGGGCCAGCTCACCGTGCTGAGCGGTGCTTCGGGTGCCGGCAAGACGACGATCACCGATCTGATTCTGGGCCTGTACGACCCGCAGGCGGGCGAGGTGCTGCTCGACGGCGTGCCCCTGCACGACATCGACCTGCACCGCTGGCGTGCCATGGTCGGCTATGTCCCCCAGGAGCTGGGCCTGTTCCACGATACCGTGTTCGCCAATGTCACCTTGGGCGATCCCAACATCACCGAGGCTGCGGTGATGAGGGCGCTGGACCTCGCCGGTGCCACGGATTTCGTGCGCGAGCTGCCCGAGGGCCTGCAGACCAGTGTCGGCGAGCGCGGTGCTCGCCTCTCCGGCGGCCAGCGGCAGCGGATAGCGCTGGCGCGTGCCCTGGTGCTGGAGCCCAAGCTGCTGATCCTGGACGAGGTCAGCAGCGCGCTCGATCCCGAGACCGAGGCCGAGATCTGCGCCAACGTCCGGGCGATCGCCGGCGAACGGACGATCATCACCATCACCCATCGGCCCATCTGGATCGATGTCGCGGACCGCGTCTACCATGTCGGCGTCGACGTCGAAGCGGCATGAGGTGACGACCCTTCCCCCGGACGTGGCCATCTACATCGAGAACCTGGACGGCGGCGGGGTTCAGGCGATGCGGCTCAAGATTGCGCGGGAACTGGTCGCACGCGGCCGGCGGGTCTGCTTCGTGGTGGGGCAGGCCAAGGGGGCGCTGGTTGAACAGGTTCCGGCCGAGATTCCCGTGACGGAACTGACCGTGGCATCGCGGCTCGCCACCGCTGCCGGTGCCCTACGGGCAACCATCGGCAACCCGCTTCCGGCCCTGGCCGCGACGGCCTTCGGCCGAGACGACGATGCGGCTCTACGACACCTGCCCGGGCTCGCCCGTTATCTGGAGCAGACGAAGCCCGGGGCCC
>JBGAKU010000066.1:0-22544 GCA_044224255.1 Geminicoccaceae bacterium | reverse complement strand
GGTGACGGCGGCCGATGTCGATCGGCTCGTCTGGCGGACGGTGGGGGTATTGTTCCCGGACAACTATCCCGAGACCTACGGCATCCGGAACTTTCTCGGGATCTAGCCGCGTGCCATGATCGTGGCGGTCGCCTACGCGATCTTGTGCGTGTTCGCCGCCGCGATCGTGCGCGGCTTTGCGGGTTTTGGCTTCTCACTGCTCGCGATCACCGCCATCTCGCTGGCTCTGCCGCCTGCCGTGGTCGTGCCGTCCATCTTCATGATGGAGATCGCGGCGAGCATCCATCTGCTGCCCAGCGTGTGGCGCGAGGTCGCCTGGCGCGCGATCGGGCTCCTGCTCCTGGGCTGCCTCGTCGCCACGCCGCTCGGCGTCCGGCTGCTCGCCACCATGCCCGCGGCACCGATGCAGGTGGCGCTCGGTGCGGTCGTCATGGTCGCGGCCGGCCTGCTGCTGCGCGGCTTCGCGCTGCAGAGCGCCCCGGGCCCGACCGCCACCCTGGCGACCGGGGCCGTATCGGGCCTGCTGAACGGCGCCTTCGGCATTGGCGGGCCGCCGGTCATCCTGTTCTTCTTCGCCTCGCCGGCCGGTGTCGCGGTCGGCCGCGCCTCGGTGATCGTCTACTTCCTCGGCACCGATCTGATCGGCCTCGCCTTCATGCTGCGCGAGGGCCTGATCGGCACGCCGCAGCTCGGGCTCGCTTTGGCCTTCCTGCCGGCCCTCCTCGCCGGCAACTGGCTGGGCGCGCTCGGCTTTCGCGGTGTCGAGATGGCGACGTTCCGGCGCTGGGTGCTGCTGCTGCTGACCCTGCTGGCGCTGGCGACGCTGACGAAAGGGCTGCTCGGGCTCGCCGCCTAGCGCGAGGACTGAGGGGCCCAGGGCCGGAGCGCGTCCGGCGAGCGCTCCGTCTGGGCGCTCCGTTTGCGTGTCGTCCTCTGCCGCAGCGAGTCGGTCAGCGCCGCCAACCGGACATTGGCCTCGGCGAACCGCTCGGATCGCGCCACCAGGGCGAAGCGCCGCTCTTGGAGTCGCGTGAGCGGGTCCGGGTGGCGCGGCAGGGGTATGCGACACAGGCCCCCGTCCCGCAGCGCCAGGAGAAAGGCGAGGAGCGGCCGCTGGTAGCCGAGCGCCGCGAATCGCCCGAGCAGCTGGCTCCAGTCGATCTCATCCGGCACTTGCCGCGCGAGCGTGGCGGCCTCGAAGCGGTCGTTGAGCAGGACCGAGCCGCAGGCATGCCCGCCATGGGCGATCTGGCCGTGCGCGATCAGATGGACGAGCTGATGCTGGCTGGTCGGCTTTCGTGCTGCCGCGCCGCCCACCGTCGTCGGAAGGCTGGCGGCGATCAGCTCGGAGGCGGTCAGCAGCCGGCGCAGCCGGGCATGGCGGCGGGCCGAGAACAACTCGGTATGCAGCTCGATCGGCGCCGCCCGGTCCGGTCGCACCAGTCGTGGGTGGTGGTGATGTCCGTACTCCGGGCTGGGCGATGGCTCGCAGGACGCGCCGTCCTCGACGTAGCCGCGCGCCCGCAGCGCCGAGACCGCATCGGCGAGTTGCGCCGCCGGCACCAGCAGATCGAGATCCCGCATCATCCGCCAGCCGGGGTCCGGGTAGAGCCCGTCGACCAGACGGACGGCACCCTTCAGCAGCACGGGGATCACGGCGACCCCGTTGAGGTCCGCCGCGACCTCGGCGAGCTGCAGGTGAAGGAGTTGATTGCGCGTGCGGTTCGCATCCAAAAACGCGGCCAGAAAGCCCGCGAGGTCGTGCTCCAGCCACGGCGTCAGCCCCAGGCGGAAAAGCGTCCCGGCGAGGGCAGCCAGGACATGGTGCCTGCTGGCCTGGGCGACCACCGCGTCCCAGCTCGCCGACCGCCTGCCGATCGTCCCGCCGAGATCGACGGTTCCGTGGGGCCGGTGCAGCCATGCTCCAAGTATGCGCGCAACCACCTCGAAGGGATGGAGCGGGCGGGCCAAGTTCAGTGGCTCCGCAGCAACTGGCGGACCGCGTCCGCCGCGGGGCCGAGGTTGCCGAATCTGAGCCGATAGGCGGGAACCGATCGGACGAAGCGGAGCGTCTCCGCGAGGATGCGGGGGCGCCGGTCGATGATCGACCGGGCGTGACAGATCCCGCTCAATGCCTCGAACGGCGAGACCTGCTCGATCTGCAGCTCGGCACCGCGCTCGAACTGCGGGAACACGAGCGCCGCGACCGGCACGCCACGGCCCAGCGGTGCCCGCTGCGCGTGGCCCAGCTCGAGATAGCGCAGCCTCAGCCCGCGATGCCGGAAGACACGTGCGGACCCGAGCCGGGGATGGCTTGCCGCGACGACGGCCCAGCTGCCGCTCTTGATGCTGGGCGCATAGGGCACGGGCCACACCTGCCACGTGCGGCGCTCGAGCGGAGCATAGTCGTCGCACAGGAAGCTGGCGCCCCCCGCCACCAGCGCCGCGGCGAGCGTGCTCTTGCCCGAGCCGCTGGCGGCGACCAGCAGCGCGGCCCGGCCGGCCTCGACGACGCCGGCGGCATGCAGGATGCCCAGCCAGTACCGGTCGGGCCGCGAGGGCATGCAGGATGCCCAGCCAGCGACGGTCGGGCCGCGAGGTCTCGATCATCGCCGTCAGGCAGCGGTGGCGGGCGCTGGCGGCGCTCGACGCCAAGCCCGGAACGCGAGTCAGGACGCGCTTGCCGCCTCGAACGGCGTAGCGGCCGTCCTGCCCGAGCACCTCGATGGCGGGCTCGTCCCCGCTGCCGTCGGGCAGGCGGCTCGATCCGCAGGCGGCATCGATCAGCGCACCGAGCGCTCGATCGCAGCAGCGTACGCGGACGGCACGGTCGCCGGTCTGGTAGACGGCATCGAGCGCATAAGCGGCTGCTCCGCGCACGGCCCGCGGGGATGGCGGCCGCCGTCCGACGCTGCCTGACCCGAGCAGGCCCAGATCGCGCCACTCGTCGACCGTCCTCTGGAGCCGCGCTCTCGCCGAGCGCACGGACGACGCGTCCGGTCCGGCGCACGCGGCCAGATCCGTGAGCTCGCATCCGGCGCGCATGGCCTCCCACAGGGCGCGGGCGGGGGGATCCAGCGCGAACACCGCACCATCGGGCCGCGCGACGACGATGCCGCCCTCGAACGGCAGCGTCGTCAGGCGCTCCGTGACGGGCGGCTCTTGCATGGTCGGCCCGAGGCGTCGAGCCGTGACCTCTAGTGGTAGCCGCCCCGAGACGGCGCCGGTGCCTTGCCGGGCCGGGGCTTCTTGCGGGGGGGCTGCTTGCCGCGCTGGGCGGCCTGGCTCTCATAGGGCTCCAGCAGCAGCATGGCCGCCGGCGCCGCCGCGGCGTAGCGGCCGAACTGTTTCAGCAGCTTCCGTCGCGCCTCCATGGCTTCCATGCGGCCGGCAGATTCGTCATTATGATTTTCCGGCATCTACCACTCCTGGACGCAGCATGACTACGTCTCCAGCGTTGCCGGCCCGGCGCAAACAGTCAATCTTTCTCCAGAGTAGTCTGACAGTTCGATGTATCTGGGTATTCGTCGACCTGCGATCGCTGTGATCAATTGTTGAAGACATCCAGAAGCTGTTCGACCGCCGCGGTTGGATTGACCGTGCCGCCAGCGACCGCTTCCTTGAGCTCGGGCAGGAGGGCACGGATCTTGGGATGGTCCCGAAAGGCCGACAGCAAGCGGGCGTCGAGCATCGACCACATCCAGGCCACCTGCTGCCGGCGCCGCTTCGCGGCCAGCTCGCCCGATGCGCCCAGAATGGCGCGATGGCGCTCGATCTCGGCCCACAGCTCGGGCAGGCCGGCCCCGGTCAGGCCGCTGATCGTCCACACGGTCGGGCGCCAGGAGGGGCTTTCGGGCTCGATGATCCGCAGCGCGGCGCGATAGTGCGCCAGAGCCTGCCGCGCCCGCAGCGCATTGTCGCCGTCGGCCTTGTTCACGGCGATCAGGTCGGCGATCTCGAGCAGCCCCTTCTTGATGCCCTGCAGCTCGTCGCCGGCACCCGGCAGCATCAGCGCCAGGAACAGGTCGACCATCCCGGCCACCACGGTCTCGGACTGGCCGACGCCCACGGTCTCGACCAGGACCACGTCGTAGCCGGCGGCCTCGCACAAGAGCATGCTCTCGCGCGTCATGCGCGCCACGCCGCCGAGCGTGCCGCCGGTGGGCGAGGGGCGGACATAGGCGGCCGGGTCGACGGCGAGGCGCGCCATTCGTGTCTTGTCGCCCAGGATCGAGCCGCCGGTGCGGCTGCTCGACGGGTCGACCGCGAGCACCGCGACGCGGTGGCCGGCCTCGGTCAGCATGCTGCCGAAGGCGTCGATGAAGGTGCTCTTGCCGACGCCGGGCACGCCGGTGATGCCGATCCGGCGGGCGCCGCCGCTCGCCGGCAGCAGCCCCCGCAGCACGTCCTGCGCCGATTCCCGGTCCGCCGCCCGGCCGCTCTCGATCAGGGTGATCGCGCGCGACAGGACGGCGCGGTCGCGGTCGAGGACGCCGCGGACAAAATCCTGGGTTGAGAGTGCGCGACGCCGCGAGATCTGGGCCATGGTCGATGTGGGAACGCCGGTGTAGGATGGTTCGTCCTCATCCAACAGACCGCACCGCGCTGGCAAGGGGCGGCTGCTCGACCCCTCGATGATTGACGTTGATGGCATCGGCGCGGCACAAGGGGGCCGCTGGAACGCCCCGAGGGAACAAGGTGTCCCTGGAACCGACCGACAATTTGGGCACCTTCGGGTTCATCGAGCGGCGACGTAGATCGCGCCGCTGGATGCTGGGATCGCTCGTGGCGGCGGTCGTGGCGCCATCGGCCCGGGCGCTCGCAGCGCCACCCCTCGGCAAGCCGCGCGGCGAGGTGATCCTGACCGTGACCGGCGGGATCGGCGCCACCAACGGCGACGGCGTCGCACGGCTCGACCGTGAGTTGCTGCTCGGCATGGGAACCGCCGAGCTGACCACGTCCACGCCGTTCACCGAAGGCGTCAGCACGTTCATGGGCGTCCTGACCTCCCGTCTGCTCGATCGGCTGGAGTGCACCGGTAGCGAGCTGCGGATGAAGGCCCTGAACGACTATGAGGTGACGATCCCGGTCGCGGAAATCCGTGAGTACCCGGTTCTCCTGGCGCTCGACCGCGACGCGCAGCCCCTGTCGGTGCGCGAGCGCGGGCCGCTCTGGGTGATCTATCCCTGGCAGGAGCATCCCGAGCTCGACGATCGGGTGCACCGGCAGCGCGCGATCTGGCAGCTCACCCGGATCGACGTCGTATGATGATCGGTCCGCGCGCCCGGTTGGTCGGCGCCGGACTGTTGGGCATCGCGGTGATCCTGTTCGCGGCGAGCCTGTTCGCGATCGAGCGGCGCCTGCAGATCCTCACCCGCACGGTCGACTTTGGCGGCACCGAGGCGAGCTGGAGCTCGTTCCAGGCCCGCTTCGAGCTGGAGCGCCTGTTGCATGAGCTCGATCGGGCGCTGAGCCCCGCCTCCGATCTCGACCCGGCGGCGCTCCGCACGCGCTTCGATGTGTTCTGGAGCCGGGTGGAGGCGCTCAGGACGGGCGACGACGCGGCCGCGTTTCGCACGCTGCCCGGCGCCCCGGAGCTTGTCGAGAGCCTCGGGCGAACGCTGCGCCGCCATGAGGATGCCGTGGACCGGCCGCTCGATCGCGAAGCCCTGGCCAGCCTGCGGTCGGAGCTTGCCACGGATGCCCCTGGGCTGCAGCAGCTCGTGCTCGGCGTGCTGCAGTCCTCGGCCGCCGCGCACAGCCTGCTGCAGCAGAACCTGCGCGAGCTGCGCCCGATCGGCTGGGCATCGCTCGTGGGTCTGCTGGGCAGCGGTGCCATCGTCATGGGCCTGCTCTATCGCGAGGCGAGAAGGACACGCCGGCTCCTGGCCCGGACCGAGGAATCGCGGGCTCGGATCGAGCATCTCGCCCACCATGACGCGCTGACGGGCCTGCCCAACCGGCGCCTGTTCGAGGACCGCCTGATCCAGGCGCTGGCGGTCGCCGCCCGCGCGCGGCGGCGTGTCGCCCTGCTCTATCTCGACCTCGATGGGTTCAAGGAGATCAACGACAGCCTCGGCCACCGTGCCGGCGACGAGCTTTTGCGCACGGTCGCCGAGCGGCTCGCCGGCTCGATCCGCGGCGGCGACACGATCGCCCGCCTCGGCGGCGACGAGTTCGCGGTGATCCAGATCGAGCTGCGCTCCGCCCCCGACGCCGCGGCGCTGGCCGATCGGTTGATGGTGGCCGCGGCGCGGCCGGTGCGGATCGCCCAGCAGGAGGTGGTGGTCGGCACCAGCGTCGGCATCGCCATCTTCCCCGAGGACGGCGGCACCGCCGACGAGCTGTGCGCCAATGCCGACGTGGCGCTCTACAGCGCCAAGTCCGCCGGCCGCGCGCGGATGGCCTATTATCGCCCCGAGCTGACGACGGAGGCGCGCACCCGCGGCCGGCTGCGGCGCGATCTCGCGCGCGGCATCGACGGTGGCGAGCTGGAGCTCCACTATCAGCCCAAGGTCGCCGCCTCGGACGGCTCGGTCACCGGGCTCGAGGCCCTCCTGCGCTGGCGGCATCCGGAGCGCGGCGTCCTCGGGCCCGGGGCGTTCCTGCCCATGGCGGAGGAGACGGGGCTGATCGAGCCCCTGGGCAGCTGGGTGCTGCAGGACGCCGTCACCCAGATCGGCCGGTGGCGGGCGGGTGGGATCACGCCGCCGCGCGTCGCGGTCAACCTGTCCGCCTCGCAGCTCCGGCGCGGGGGCGTGGCGCGGCGCATGGCCGAGCTGATCGAGAGCATCGACATCCCGCCCGGACTGATCGAGCTTGAGCTCACCGAGCACGTCCTGCTCGACGACGACCCGCGCGTGCACCGCGAGCTGGACGACCTGCGCCGCCTGGGGGTCGCGATCGCGCTCGACGATTTCGGCACCGGCTATTCGAGCCTGAGCTATCTGCACCGGCTGCATCTGCGCACGGTGAAGATCGACCGGTCGCTGGTCGGCCAGTTCGGCGACCGCAGGGCGGAGACGATCTGCGAGCATGTGGTGCGGCTCGCCCATGATCTCGGCCTGGTAGTCGTGGCCGAGGGGGTCGAGACCTGGCGCCACGTCGAGATCGCCCGTGCCATCGGGTTCGACGAGCTGCAGGGCTACTGGTTCGCGAAGCCGGCTCCGGTCGAGGAGATCACGGGCCGGCTCCGCGAGCAGCCGCTGCCGATGCTGGAAGGCAGCGATGCGATCGAGCAGAAGCTCTAGCTCGGGTCAGTAGGCAGGCAGGGCGCTGATCGCACCGGTCCCCAGCTCGCGCACTAGAATAGACCCGCGATAGTCGGACTTCTTGCCCGCCACCGTGAAGCGGCAGACGCGACCGAGCAGAGCGGATTCGGTGCGCGCCACATCCTCCTCGAACGGTCCGAGCGTGGTGCGCACCGTCTTCACGACCTCGCCCTCCCGGTTGAACACCTCGATTTTGACGCGGCGGCTCTGCTGGCTGACATTGACCAGATAGCAGTCGAGAACCCGCTCGCCCTCGGCCACGAGCGGCGGCGAGATCAGGACCTCGGCTGCGGCGGCGCCGCTCCACATCAGCAGTGCGCTGCACAGAGCGATGGCGTGGCGGCTGCGCATGGTGGCGTTTCCTCGTCCCTGAACGTGACCCCAGCCAGTTTCCGGCCATGGGGAACACGCTCTGCATAAGGCCGCCGCGTCTCAGCAATATGTCATGGTGCGGGACGGGATCGGGAATCAAACGGCAATCACGCCGTCGCGGCTGGCGACGGCGTGACGAAACCTGCCGATACGGCGGAGACTTCCGCCGGCGCGATCAGCCCTCGGTCTTGGGCGGCATCGGCGGCGGGTTGTTGTTCGGGCCCGGGAACTCGGACGGCGGCAGCTGCACGCCCTTGCTGTAGTCGACGCCCCAAAGCTCGCCGCCCGGAGGCGTGGAGCAGGCGCCGAGGGCAAGGCCCAGCCCGAGCAGAGCGCAGACCGCGAGGATCTTGCGGCCACTGGTGGAGGTCATCGATAAGTTCCCTTCTCGTTCCGTCGTGGGACGCCGCAGCACGCCGGCACTCCTGTCCCCGTGCAAGCATTGACCCAATCCCGCCGCCGCTGGCAAGCGCAGCGGCGGCGCATCCCGCAAGGCCTCGCCGAAATTACCACATAGTGTGACGTGGCCGCATGATTTCCGGCCGGTGCCCAGCCGGCGCGCCCGCGTGGCGGCGCACATGGCGCGCCTTTGATTGACTTGCCCCGTGCGGCCGCCTTAGCTCCGCAGCCGGGGAGCCAGCGAGAGGACCTGGGATGGCGCCGAGCACGGAAGAGGTCGCGCGCTACACCGACAAATACTTTGTGCGGACGCGTGCCGTCGTCGAGCGGTTCGGCGACTGCCGCGTCACCTACGCCGTGTTCATGCGGCGTCCGGTCCTGTCGACGCCTCGGCTCGCCCTGGACTGGCTACGTCGGGTCGCGGCGGAGCGCGGTGCCGAGATCGAGGTCGATCTGGTGCAACCGGAGGGTGCCTGGGTCGGCGCCGGCGAGCCGCTGATGTATCTGCACGGGCCGTTCCGCCATCTGGTCGACCTGGAGACCGTGTTCCTGCAGCGGCTCGGGCCGCCCTGCGTCGCCGCCTACAACGCCTACACCATGTGCACCGACCTGCCCTATGCCGCCTTCCTCGCCATGGACGCGCGGCATTGCGCGGGGGCCGAGATGGCCGAGATGATGGCCTATGCCGCCTCGGTCGGCTCGGCGCGCGCGCAGCGCGAGTCGGGAGCGAAGGGCTTCATCGGCAACGCCACGGACATCACGGCCCACTATTTCGGGCGCAGCGCGGGCTTCGGCACCATGCCGCACGCGCTGATCGGCTATGCCGGCAGCACGCTACGCGCTGCCGAGATGTTCCACGAATGCTTCCCGGAGCAGGACCTCACCGTGCTGGTCGACTATTTCGGCCACGAGGTCACCGACGCGCTCCAAGTCTGCCGCCGTTTTCCCGAGCTCGCCGCCGCGGGCCGGCTCGCGGTCCGGCTCGACACGCATGGCGGCCGCTTCATGGAGGGCCTCGACGTCGCCGCGTCCTACGCCGTCCTCGACCGGCGCGTGCCGCATGCGATCCGCACCTACCGCACGGCGGAGGAGCTCGCCTGGCTGACCGGGACGGGCGTGACGGCCGCCGCGATCTACCACATGCGCGAGCAGCTCGACGGAGCCGGCTTCGAGCGGGTCAGGATCATCGCCTCCTCGGGCTTCGGGCCGTCCAAATGCAAGCTGATGGCGAGCGTCAAGGCGCCGATCGACGTGATCGGCACCGGCTCCTATCTGCCCGAGCGCTGGTCCGAGACCTATGCGACCGCGGACGTGATCGCCTACGGTGACGCCTATCGGGTCAAGGTGGGCCGCGAGTTCCTGTTTCCGGTCGGGGTCTCGCCCGACGGGGCTGCGGCCGAGCCGGCGAGCAGGTCGCGGTAGAAGGCCCGCGCGGCTGGCGAGAGGGTACGCCCGATCGCCTGGACGACCCCGATCCGGCGGACCATCCGCGGCTCCTCCAGAGGCCGGGTCACGAACGGCCCCCGGCCCAGCACCGGCAGGGTGAGCTGCGGCAGGGCCGTCAATCCCAGCCCCGCCGCGACCAAGGCACCGGCCGTCGCCAGATGGGCCACCTCGAAGCGCGGCCGCACCGCCCGGCCGGCCTGGGCCAGCGCGGCGTCGGTCAGGGTGCGCACGCTCGACCCGGACGCCATGGCGATGAAGGGCCGGCCGTCGAAGTCCTGCCAGCGCCAGGAGGGGACGGCATCGAGCGGGCCACCCTCGTGGCTCACCGCCACGAACTCGTCGGCGAGCAACGGCCGGAATGACAGACGGCCCCAGCCGTCCACGGCACCGGCGGTGAAGCCGAGATCGGCCCGGCCGTCGAGCACCGCCTCGACCACACCGTCCGACAGGGCGTCGATGATCGCCACCTCGACCTCGGGATGGGTGGCGACGAAGCGGGCGATCAGCCCGGGCAGGAGGCTCGCGGTGATCGAGGGCAGGCCTGCCAGGGTCACCCGCCCGCTGCGTGCCGACAGATAGGCGTCGAACTCGGTCAGGGCCGACTCGGCCTCGGCCAGGATGCGCCGCGTCAGCTGCTGCAGCGCCAGGCCCTGGGGCGTAAGCGCCACGTTGCGGGTGTCGCGGTCGAACAGTCGGGTCCCCAGCCGGTCCTCGATGCGCGCGATCGCCCGGCTGACGGCCGAGCCGGTCAGGCCGAGCTGGTCCGCCGCCGCCCGAAAGCTGCGCGCCTCCGCGAGGCAGGCGAACGCCTGCAGCTCGGCGAGATCGACATTGATGCGTTTCATGCAGCAATTACTGCGACAAATTCACTTCACGCACCAGTGCTTTGAGGCGATTCTCCGGCACGTGCAGACCCGAGCCGATCGGAGAGGAGGCTTCCATGCATCGTCGCGCCGTCACCATGGCCCTGCTCGCCACCGCCGCCCTGACGGTGAGCTGGAGTGGAGCAACCCGGGCCGAGGCCGCCTATCCGAGCCGGGTGGTCAAGTTCGTCGTGCCGTTCGCCGCGGGCAGTGCCACCGACACGCTGGCGCGGGTGCTGGGCGAGAAGATGTCGGCGAGCCTCGGCCAGCCGGTCGTGGTCGACAACATGCCGGGCGCCAGCGGCTTTCTCGCCGCCCAGAACGTCGCCCGCGCCGAGCCCGACGGCTACACCGTGCTGATCGCCACCAACACCACGCACGCGGCCAATCAGAGCCTGTTCAAGAAGCTGCCCTACGATCCGGTCGCGGACTTCGCGCCGGTGAGCAAACTCGGCACGATCACGCTGGCCCTGGTGGTCAACCCTGCGGTGCCGGCGACCACCGTTCCCGAGCTGATCGCCTACGCGAAGGACCATCCGGGCGAGGTCACCTTCGGCAGCGGCTCGAGCTCGTCGCGCATCGCCGGCGAGATGCTCAAGTCGCTGGCCGGCATCGACCTGCTCAACGTGCCCTACAAGAGCAATCCGCAGGCGATCACCGACCTGCTCGGCGGGCAGATCTCGATGGTGTTCGCCGACATCGCGACCACCCTGCCTCAGGCCGAGGCCGGCAAGGTCAAGGCCCTGGCGGTATCCAGCCCCGAGCGCACGCCGCTGGCGCCCGACCTGCCGACCATGCGCGAGGCCGGTGTCGCCGGCTACGACCTCACGGCCTGGTTCGCCGCGTTCGCGCCTGCCGGCACCCCGGCACCGGTGGTCGACAAGCTGAACGCGGCGTTCGCAGCGGCGCTCACCGATCCCGCCGCCACCAAGACCCTCCTGGGTGCGGGCATCGAGCCGGCGGCAAGCACGCCCGCCGAGCTGGCGGCGTTCGTCGGCACGGAAACCGAGAAGTGGGCGAGCATCGTCAAGAGCGCCGGCATCGAGCCCGAGTGATCCGTCGGAGCGGGAGGAAGCGGCGATGCGAACGGTAAGGATCGGCGCCGGTGCCGGCTTCTCCGGCGACCGGATCGAGCCCGCGGTCGAGCTGGTGGAGAAGGGGGGCCTCGACTATCTCGTGTTCGAGTGCCTGGCCGAGCGGACCATAGCACTGGCCCAGCAGGAGCGAATGCGCGCGCCCGAGCTCGGCTTCGATCCCCTGCTGGCCGAGCGGATGCGGGCCGTGCTGCCCGGCTGTCGGGCACGAGGCATCAAGATCGTCACCAACATGGGCGCGGCCAACCCCATCGCCGCTGCCGGCCGCATGCAGGCGGTGGCCCGCGAGCTCGGGTTGGCCGGCATCAGGATCGCGGCAGTCACGGGCGACGACGTGCTCGATGCGGTACGCGCCGGTGACTACTGTCTGGAGGGGACCGGTGCCCCCGTCGCCAGCCTGGGCAATCGGCTGGTCTCGGCCAATGCCTATCTGGGTGCCGGGCCGATCGTCGAGGCGCTCGCGGCCGGAGCGGACGTGGTGGTCACCGGCCGCGCCGCCGATCCGGCCATGTTCCTCGCCCCGCTGATCCACGAGTTCGGCTGGCGGATGGACGACTGGACCCGGCTCGGCCGCGGCACGGCGGTGGGCCATCTGCTGGAATGCGCCGGGCAGGTGACGGGCGGCTATTTCGCCGACCCCGGCCACAAGGACGTGCCGGATCTCGCCCGGCTGGGCTTTCCGATCGGCGAGGTCGACGAGGACGGCACCGTGGTGATCACCAAGGTGCCCGGCTCCGGCGGCCTCGTGACCACCGCGACCTGCACCGAGCAGCTGCTGTACGAGGTGCACGATCCGGCATGCTATCTGCAGCCGGATGTCGTCGCCGACTTCTCCCGCGTCGGTGTCACGGATGCCGGGCGGGATCGGGTCCGGATCACCGGCGGCGACGGCCGCCCCCGCACGGGCCTGCTCAAGGTCTCCTTGGGCTATGTCGACAGCTTCGTCGGCGAGGGCCAGATCTCCTATGCCGGCCCGGGAGCCGCGGCGCGGGGCCGGCTTGCGCTGGAGATCGTGGCCGAGCGGCTGCGCCTGACCGGCCTGCCCAGCAGCGAGTTCCGCTTCGATCTGATCGGCGTCGACGCCATTCTTGGGCCGAGGCTCTCGGCCGGTGCGGTGGAACCGGCCGAGGTCCGTGCCCGCGTCGTCGGCCGTACCGACAGCCTCGCCGCCGCGATCCGCATCGGCAACGAGGTCGAGTCCCTCTACCTGAACGGGCCGGCCGGGGGGGGCGGCGTCACCAACCAGGCGCGCGAGGTGGTTGCCGTGGTGTCGACCCTGGTGTCGGAGAGCCTGGCCAGGCCCGCCCTGCACATGCTGGAGAGCTGAGATGCAGCTACGCGCCATCGCCCATTCCCGCACCGGTGACAAGGGCGATACCTCGAACATCTCGGTGATCGCCTATGATCGGGCCGACTACGGGCTGATGGAGCGGTTTGTCACCGCCGAGCGGGTCAAGGAGCATTTCGGCGAGATCGTCCGCGGCGAGGTCCGCCGCTACGAGCTGCCGCAGCTCGGCGCCCTCAACTTCGTGCTGCGGCACGCGCTCGGCGGCGGCGTGACCCGCTCGCTGGCGCTCGACGCTCACGGCAAGTGCCTGGGCTCCGCCATCCTCGCCCTGGAGCTGCCGGATACCCCTGACCGCCCGGAATGATGCGCGGCGACATGGCTTGCTTTTGTCGGGGAGGGGCTGACAATCGCCAGAGACCGGGGCCTACGCCGCCCGCCCCGTGACCGGCGGAATCCGAGGAGACCTCATGGCCGAGATCCTGTGGCAGCCGAGTCCGGAGCGCGCCGCCGCCACGGCCATCAGCCGCTTCGCGGCCGAGCGCGGCTTCACCGGCCCCGATGCGGTCGAGGCGCTGCGGCGTTGGTCGGTCGCCGAGCCCGCCGCCTTCTGGCGGGCGGTCTGGGACCTGGGCGGCGTGGTGGGCGAGGGGCCGCTCGAGCCGGAGCTCGAGAACCCGGCCGCCATGCCGGGTGCCCGCTGGTTCCCGAACGTCCGCCTGAACTTCGCCGAGAACCTGCTGCGGCGCGACGATGCCGGCCCGGCGATCGTGTTCCGGGGCGAGGATCGCAGCCGCCGCGAGCTGAGCTGGGCCGAGCTCGGACGCCGGGTCGCGGCGCTGGCCGCCGCCATGCGCGCGGACGGCGTCGGACCCGGCGACCGCGTCGCGGCCTATCTGCCCAATCTGCCCGAGACGATCGTCGGGATGCTGGCCACGGCCTCGCTCGGTGCCGTCTGGTCCTCGACCTCGCCCGACTTCGGCGCCCGCGGCGTGCTCGACCGGTTCGGGCAGATCGAGCCGAAGGTGCTACTGGCGGTGGACGGCTACCGCTATGGCGGCAAGGCGGTCGACATCCGGCCCAAGGTGGCCGAGGTGGCGGCGCTGCTGCCCTCGCTCCGCCGCACCGTGCTCGTGCCGTTCCTCGACCCCGCGGCGACGCTCGAGGGCACGACGCGCCTGGACGAGTACGCGACCGACCTCGATGCGCCCCTGAGCTTCGCGCGCATGCCCTTCGCGCATCCGCTCTACATCCTCTACTCCTCCGGCACGACCGGCATGCCCAAGGCGATCGTGCACGGCGCCGGCGGCACGCTGCTCCAGCACATCAAGGAGCACCGCCTGCACAGCGACGTCGGGCCGGGCACGCGGCTGTTCTACTTCACCACCTGCGGCTGGATGATGTGGAACTGGCTGGCGAGCGGGCTGGCCAGCGAGGCGGTGTTGGTCCTGTTCGATGGCTCGCCGTTCCATCCCGACGGCAATATCCTCTGGGACATCGCCGCCGAGGAGGGCGTGGAGGTCTTCGGCACCAGCGCCAAGTATATCGACGCGCTGAAGAAGGGGGGTCTGGCCCCTGGCCGCACACACGACCTGAGCCGCCTGAAGGCGCTGCTGTCGACCGGCTCGCCGCTGCTGCCCGAGAGCTTCGACTATGTCTACTCGGACATCAAGGCCGACCTCCAGCTCGCCTCGATCTCGGGCGGCACCGACATCGTCTCCTGCTTCGTCCTCGGCAATCCGGCCGGCGCGGTACGGCGCGGCGAGATCCAGATGCGCGGCCTCGGCTTGGCGGTCGAGGTCTGGGACGAGGAGGGTCGCCCGGTGGTGGGCGAGAAGGGCGAGCTGGTCTGCACCGGGCCCTTCCCGTGCATGCCGGTCAGCTTCTGGAACGATCCCGATGGCGCCCGCTACCACAACAGCTACTTCGCCCGCTTCCCCGGCGTCTGGTGCCATGGCGACTATGCCGAGCTGACCCCGAGCGGCGGCATCGTGATCCACGGCCGGTCGGACGCCGTGCTCAATCCCGGCGGCGTGCGGATTGGTACCGCGGAGATCTACCGTCAGGTCGAGCAGATCGACGAGGTGCTGGAATCGATTTGCATCGGCCAGGACTGGCAGGGCGACGTGCGGGTGGTGCTGTTCGTCCGGCTGCGCGAGGGGGCCACGCTGGACACGGCACTCGAGGACCGCATCCGCCGCCGCATCCGCGAGAACTGCACGCCACGCCACGTGCCGGCGCGGATCGTCGCGGTCGCGGACATCCCGCGCACCCTCTCGGGCAAGATCACAGAGCTCGCGGTACGCGACGTGGTGCACGGGCGGGCGGTGAAGAACACCGATGCGCTCGCCAATCCGCAGGCCCTCGAGCTCTATCGCGATCTGCCGCAGCTCGCCGGTTGATTCGGGTGTGCGCGCGGCCCTCGGCACGTCGGCGCCCGTCGCGGCCCGTCGCGACTTGCTGCTCGCGGCGCTGGTCGCGAGCCTACCGGGCCTCGTGGTCCTGGCCGCCCTCGCCCTGCTCGGCCGGCTGGGCCCGGTCGAGGGCGTGCTGGGTTGCGGCGCGGCGCTTGTCAGCGGCTTTCTGATCGCCCGCGCCCGGCGCAGCCAGGGGCGAGCGCTGGTGGCCTATGCGCGCGGAACCGTGGCGGGCCACGAGCCGGCACCGCCGACGGGTCCGCTGGCGGGTCCGCTGGGGGAGCTGGGGCGCGAGCTGCGCCGGCGCGGGCAGCGGATCGAGGGCCAGCAACGCATGCTGCATGCGGTGATCGAGGCCATGCCGGATCCCATCTTGCTGGTCGACTACGAGCAGACGGTGATCCGGGCCAATGCGTCGGCCGGGCGCAGCTTCGAGGCGCCGGAGCCGCCCGTGCCGCTCGGGCGGGTGCTGCGCGACCCGGGCGTGATCGCTGGCGTCAGCGGGGCGTTGAACCACGCGGCCGCCAGCAGCGTCTCCTTCAGCCCGAGCAGCGACCGGACCAAGCAGTTCAGCGCCAGGATCGAGCCGGTCGAGCTGGGCGACGGCCGGCGTGGTGCCTTGCTGGCGCTGCGCGAGCAGACCGAGCAGGTGATGATCGAGCGGATGCGCTCGGACTTCGTCGCCAACGCCAGCCACGAGATCCGCACGCCGCTGGCCTCGATCCAAGGCTGCATCGAGACCCTGCGCGGGCCCGCCCGCCACGACAGCCAGGCGCGCGACACCTTCCTCGAGATCATGGCGCAGGAGGCGGACCGGATGGCGCGGCTGGTCGACGATCTCCTCTCCTTGTCGCGGATCGAGCTCGCCGCCCACCAACCGCCGCGCGAGCGGTGCGACCTGCGCGAGGTCGTGACCCACGCCGTCGATCGCCTGCGCGCGACCGCCAAGCAGGGCGGGGTCGGCATCGCTCTCGATCTGCCCGGCAACCTGCCTGCGGTCACGGGCGACGCCGACCAGCTGCATCAGCTGTTCGTCAATCTGGTCGACAACGCGATCAAATATGGCGGCGAGGGGACCGTGGTCCGCGTGAGCGCCGTTGCCCTCGACGCGGCGCCGGCCGATTCCGGTGCTGCCAGCGGCCGCCCCTGCGTCCGCGTCGCGATCGCGGACCAGGGGCCGGGGATCGCGCCCGAGCATCTGCCACGGCTGACCGAGCGGTTCTACCGCGTCGACACGCGGCACAGCCGGCGGCTGCGCGGCACCGGGCTCGGCCTCGCGATCGTCAAGCACATCCTGCGCCGGCACCAGGGGCATCTGGCGATCGCAAGCACGGTCGGGGCCGGCAGCACCTTCGCGGTCCTGCTGCCGACCGCCCCGCGGGGCACTGTCACGGCGCTGTCATGAAACGAGCATATAAGCCGAGCCGTTAGCGCCGATGAACGCCCCAGCCTGTTCGACCTCTTTCGGAGGCACCATGCACCGTCTGTTCCTGACCGCGGCCGCCACCGCACTCGTGGCCGTCGCCGCGCAAGCCCAGGCGCGCGACCAGATCCGGATCGTCGGCTCCTCGACCGTGTTCCCGTTCTCGACCGCCGTCGCCGAGCAGTTCGGCCAGAAGACCGGCCTGAAGACACCGGTGGTGGAGAGCACGGGCACCGGCGGCGGCCTCAAGCTGTTCTGCGCCGGGGTCGGCGAGGACACGCCGGACATCGCCAACGCCTCGCGGTCGATCAAGAAGTCCGAGCTCGAGGCCTGCGCCAAGGCCGGCGTGACCGAGGTGTCCGAGGTCCAGATCGGCTTCGACGGCATCGTACTCGCCAACAGCAAGCAGCATGCGCCGTTCTCGCTGACCGAGCGGGAGATCTGGCTGGCGCTGGCCAAGCAGGTTCCGGTCGACGGCAAGCTTGCCGTCAACCCCTACAGCCGCTGGAATCAGATCAATCCCGACCTGCCGGCGGAGAAGATCGAGGTGCTCGGCCCGCCGCCGACCTCCGGCACCCGCGACGCCTTTGTCGAGCTGGTCTTGGACCGCGCCTGCGAGGAGGTCGCCGAGGTCAAGGCGCTTGACGCGGATGCCAGGAAGTCCGCCTGCCAGACGATCCGCGAGGACGGCGCCTACATCGACGCCGGCGAGAACGACAATCTGATCGTGCAGAAGCTCGAGGCCAACCCGGCCGCCCTCGGCATCTTCGGCTTCAGCTTCCTCGACCAGAACATCGACCGCCTGCAGGGCAGCACGATCCAGGGCGTCGAGCCGACCTTCGAGAACATCGCCGACGCCAAATACCCGGTCGCCCGCTCGCTCTACTTCTACGTCAAGAACGGCCATGTCGGGGCCATTCCCGGCATCCGCGAGTTCATCGCGGAGTTCACGAGCGAGGCCGCCATCGGCGACGAGGGCTATCTGGCCGACAAGGGCCTGATCCCGATGCCGCCGGACGAGCGCGAGGCGACGCGCGCCCAGGCGGCCGCGCTGACGCCACTGACGATGTGAGCATCTTCGCCCCGGCCCGGCGCTCCCGCTGGGCCGGTCTCTCGCCAGCGGTGCATCCCTCATGCCGCCAGTCGTCGCCGTCGTCCTGATTCTCGCGATCGCCGCCTATTTCCTTGCCAACCGCCGCGCCCTCGCCGTCGCCGGCGGCCGCTCGGCGGCATTGCATTCCCGCCCCGGCTACTACGCCTCCTATGTCGCGCTGATGGCGGCAGGGCCGGCGATCGCCCTGTGGGCGGCTTGGCGGCTGCTCGAGCCGGTGGTGTTGCGCACGATCGTGCTGCGCGCGGCGCCCGCCGAGGTCACCGCGCAGTCGCCCGAGAGCATCGGCTTCTTCATGACCGCCGTGCGCCGGCTGGCGGAAGGTTTGCCGCCGGTCGGCGAGGTGACGCCGGCCGTGCAGGCAGCGGCCGGCTATTACGGTACGCTCCTGACCTTCAGCCGGCTGGCGCTCCTGGTCGCCTGCGTGGCGCTGGCGGTGTTCTGCGTGACCGCCGGGCTGCGCAACGTGCAGCGGGAGTTCCGCGCGCGCAACGTCGTCGAGCGCTGGTGCACGCTGGCGCTGTGGCTCGCCGCCGGCATCTCGATCGCGACCACCGCCGGCATCGTCTTCTCGGTCCTGTTCGAGTCGATCCGCTTCTTCGGCAAGGTGCCGCTCGGGGAGTTCCTGTTCGGGCTGCAGTGGAGCCCGCAGACTGCGCTGCGCGCGGACCAGGTCGGCTCCTCCGGTGCCTTCGGGGCGGTGCCGCTGTTCGCGGGCACGCTGCTGATCACCCTGATCGCAATGCTGGTCGCCGGGCCGATCGGGATGTTCTCGGCGATCTACCTCTCGCAATATGCCAGCCCGACCTTCCGGAGCTGGGCGAAGCCGATCCTCGAGATCCTGGCCGGCATCCCGACCGTGGTCTACGGCTTCTTCGCGGCGCTGACCGTGGCACCCCTGATCCGCAGCCTCGGCGAGTTGGTCGGGCTCGACGTCTCCTCGGAGAGCGCGCTCGCCGCCGGGCTGGTGATGGGGATCATGATCATCCCCTTCGTCTCCTCGCTCGCCGACGACGCCATCTCGGCCGTGCCCATGGCCCTGCGCGACGCCTCCTACGGCCTCGGCGCCACGCGGGCCGAGACGATCGGCCAGGTCCTGATCCCGGCCGCCCTGCCGGGGATCATCGCGGGCTTCCTTTTGGCAATAAGCCGGGCGGTCGGCGAGACCATGATCGTGGTGATGGCCGCCGGTCTCGCTGCCAACCTGACCGCCAACCCGCTGCAGGCGGTGACCACGGTCACCGTCCAGATCGTGACCCTGCTGGTCGGCGACCAGGAGTTCGACAGCGCCAAGACACTCTCCGCCTTCGCCCTCGGCCTGGTCCTGTTCCTGGCCACTCTCTGCCTCAACATCGTGGCGCTCTACGTCATGAAGACCTATCGAGAAAAATATGACTGAGGCGGCCGTCGGCTCACCGCTTGCCCGGCTGACCGCCGGCGCGCGGCCCACCTTCGAGGACAGCGCTGCCCTGACCCGGCGTCGCTACCGGCGCGAGGGCCTGCTCAAGGGCCTCGGCCTGGGGGCGATCGCCCTGGCGCTCGGCCTGCTCGGCATCCTCCTGTTCACGATCGTCTCACAGGGCCTGCCGGCCTTCCGCGCCGCCTACGTCAAGCTCGACATCACCTTCGACCCGGCGGTGATCGACCCGCAAGGTGCGCGTGATCCGCAGGCGCTGCGCCAAGCCAACTACGCCCAGCTCATCAACGACAGCCTCGCCAAGCTGTTTCCCGACGCCACCGGCCGCCAGGACCGGCGGCTCGTGCGCGGGCTCGTCAGCTCCGGGGCCGCCACCCAGCTGCGCGAGATGGTCCAGGCCGATCCGGCGCTGATCGGCCAGACCGAGGAGATCTGGCTGGTTGCCGACGACGAGGTCGATCAGTTCGCCAAGGGCCGGGTCGACCGCACCCGCCCGGAGGCGGACCGGCGCATCGGCGACCGCGCCCTCGGCTTCCTGGATCAGCTCCAGGCCGAAGGCCGACTCGAGACGCGGTTCAATTGGCTGTTCTTCACCACCGGCGACTCGCGCGAGCCCGAGCTCGCCGGCATTTACGGTGCCTTGTGGGGCTCGGCCTATCTGATGCTGGTGACGCTCGTGCTGTGCGTGCCCACGGGCATCGCGGCAGCACTCTATCTCGAGGAGTTCGCGCCCAAGAACCGGCTGACCGACCTGATCGAGGTCAACGTCAACAATCTCGCGGCGGTGCCCTCGATCGTGTTCGGCCTTTTGGGCCTCGCCGTATTCCTCAACACCTTCGGCCTGCCGCGCTCCTCGCCCCTGGTCGGTGGCATGACGCTCGCGCTCCTGGTCCTGCCGACCATCGTGGTTGCCACGCGCGCAGCTCTGCGCGCCGTGCCGCCCTCGATCCGCCAGGCGGCGCTGGGCATCGGCGCGTCCAGGCTGCAGACGATGCTGCACCACGTCCTGCCCTTGGCGCTGCCCGGCATCATGACCGGCACGATCATCGGCATGGCACATGCGCTCGGCGAGACCGCACCCTTGCTGATGATCGGCATGAAGGCCTTCATCGTCGACGTGCCGACCTCGCCTCTGTCGCCGGCGGCTGCCCTGCCGGTGCAGATCTACATCTGGGCCGACAGCCCCGAGCGCGCCTTCGCCGAGCGGACTGCGGCGGCGATCATGGTCCTGCTCGCCTTCCTGATCGCGATGAACGCGCTCGCGATCTACCTGCGACGCAAATTCGAGCAGAAATGGTAGCGGGAAACATGAACGACATCGCGTCCTTGCCGGTGCAGCCGGATGCGGCGACCCACTCGGCGTCGAAGATGGCCGCCCGCGACGTCAATCTCTGGTACGGCGCCAAGCAGGCGCTGTTCGGGGTCACGCTGGCGGTCGCCGAGCGCGAGGTCACTGCCCTGATCGGTCCCTCGGGCTGCGGCAAGTCCACCTTTCTGCGCTGCCTGAACCGGATGAACGACACCATCGACGGCTGCCGCGTCCAGGGCGACATCCGGCTCGACGGCCGGGACGTCTACGCGTCCGAGGTGGATGTGGTGCAGCTCCGCGCCCGGGTCGGGATGGTGTTCCAGAAACCCAACCCGTTCCCCAAGTCGATCTACGACAATGTCGCCTATGGCCCGCGCATCCACGGGCTCGCCCGCGGCAGGGCCGACATGGACGAGATCGTCGAGGCGGCGCTGCGCGGTGCCGGCCTGTGGGCCGAGGTGGCGGACCGGCTCGACCAGCCCGGCAACAGCCTGTCCGGCGGCCAGCAGCAGCGCTTGTGCATCGCCCGCGCGATCGCGGTCAGCCCGGAGGTGATCTTGATGGACGAGCCCTGCTCGGCGCTCGACCCGATTGCCACCGCGCACATCGAGGAGCTGATCGACGAGCTGCGCGAGAGCTTCACCATCGCGATCGTCACCCACAACATGCAGCAGGCCGCCCGGGTGTCGCAGAAGACTGCCTTCTTTCATCTCGGTAAGCTGATCGAGTTCGGCCCGACCGACCAGATGTTCACCAAGCCGCGCGAGCAGATGACCCAGGACTACATCACCGGCCGCTTCGGCTGAGGAATCGCAGATGCCAGACACTGAACTTCCGGTGCGCAAGCACACCGTCCGTGGCTTCGACGAGGATTTGGCCGAGCTGACCGGCAAGATCGCGACCATGGGTGGTCTTGTCGAGCATCAGCTCGTCGCCGCAGTGGAAGCCTTGATGTCGCGCGACTCCGAGTCGGCGGACAACATCATCAGGGCCGACGACCGGATCGACGAGCTTGAGGAAGAGATCGATCAGCTCGTGGTCCGCCTGCTGGCGATACGGCAGCCGATGGCGATTGATCTGCGGGTCATCGCGATGGCGCTCAAGATATCGAACGATCTCGAACGCATGGGCGACTACGCCACCAACATCGCCAAACGAACCCGACGCATCAACGTGCACCAGCCGCTCAAGCCGCTGATTACCATCCCCCTGATGGCCGGCATCTGTCGCAGCATGGTCAAGGACGTGCTCGATGCCTACATCGAGCGCGACGGTCGGAAGGCCATGGAGGTGTGGCACCGCGACCCCGAGGTCGACGAGTATTACAACCAGCTCTTTCGCGAGCTGCTCACCTACATCCTCGAGGACCCGAAGCTCACCGGAGTATGCATCGATCTGATGTTCGTCGCCAAGAACCTCGAGCGGATCGGCGATCACGCGACCAACATCGCCGAGAAGATCCACTACATGATTCACGGCGATCAACTGCACCGTCCCCGGAGCGATGCGCCATGAAGCCTCTGATCCTGGTGGTCGAGGACGAGCCGTCGTTGCAGAAGCTTCTGGCCTACAATCTGGAGGCAGCGGGCTTCGAGGTCATGCAGGCCTATGACGGCGAGGAAGCGCAGACGCTGATCGACGAGCGGGCTCCGGATCTGCTGCTGCTCGATTGGATGCTGCCGCAGCTCTCCGGCCTCGAGCTGTGCCGACGCCTGCGCCGACGCAGCGACACGGCGCATCTGCCGATCATCATGCTCACCGCCCGTGGCGAGGAGCCGGACCGCCTACGTGGGCTGGACACCGGCGCCGACGACTTCATCGCCAAACCGTTCTCGCCGGCGGAGCTGATCGCCCGCATCCGCGCCGTACTGCGCCGGGTCCGGCCGGCTTTCGCCGAGCAACTGCTCAGCTTTCACGATCTGCGCATGGACCTAGCTGGCCACCGCGTCCATCGCGGCGAGCGCGAGATCCACCTGAGCCCGACGGAGTTCCGCCTGCTGCGCCACTTTCTCGAGCATCCCGGCCGGGTGTTCAGCCGAGCCCAGCTGCTCGACCGGGTATGGGGCTCTGATCTCGAGATCGAGTTGCGCACGGTGGATGCCACCATCCGACGCTTGCGCCGGGCGCTCAACGCCGG
>JBGAKU010000065.1:0-22581 GCA_044224255.1 Geminicoccaceae bacterium | reverse complement strand
CGAAGCGCAGATAGCCCAGCATGACGTTCGGGCCGCGGACCCACAGGCGGCCGCCCCGGTCCAGGCCGGCGACCGGCTCGAGCCGGCTCTCGATCCCCGGCAGGAGGCGTCCGACGGTGCCCCAGCGATAGTGCATCGGCGTGTTGAGCGAGAGGACCGGCGCCGTCTCGGTGGCGCCGTAGCCGGTCAGGATCCGGACGCCGAACTTGTCGAACCACTGCCGCTGGGTCTCGTCCTGGATCGCCTCCGCACCGGCGAAGGCGTAGCGCAGCGACCGGAAGTCGTACGGGTCGCCCATCTTTCCGTAGCCCCGCAGGAAGCTGTTCGTGCCGAAGATGATCGTCGAGTTGCTGTCGTAGACCAGCTCCGGGACGATCCGGTAGTGCAGCGGCGAGGGGTACATGTAGACGGCGACGCCGCCCAGCGTCGGGAGCAGCAGCGCACCGGTCAGGCCGAAGCTGTGGAAGACCGGCAGGGCATTGAACACCTTGTCGAGCTGATTGAAATCGACCCGGGCACAGATCTGGGCGCAGTTGGCGAGGATGTTCCCGTGGCTGAGGACCACCCCCTTGGGGCGGCCCTCCGAGCCCGAGGTGAACAGCACGACGGCCGGGTCGTCCCGGCCGAGCCCGAATGCCCGATGGATCCGGCCGGCGAAAAGGCCGTCCCACAGCCCGCGCAGGCGGTCCTTGGTCGAGATCTGGCTGCGCAGGTCCTCGAGCCAGAGCAGCTTGGCGTGGCCGCCGATGGCGGCGACCGACGGCTCCAGCTTCGCCTTCGCGACGAACTCGCCCGAGGAGATGACGAGCTTGACGCCGGCCGTGACGATGGCCGCCTCGAGGCTGGTCGGGCCGGCGGAGAAATTGAGCATGGCCGGGACCCGGCCGAAGGCCTGGAGCGCATAGAAGACCACCGCGGCGGCGTTCACGTTGGGGACGAGCACACCGACCCGCTCGCCCGGCTGCGTCAGCGCGGCGAACCGGCGGCCGAGCACCAGGGCGCCGGCGACGAGCTTCATGTAGTCGACATGCACCCCGCTCGTGTCCTCGAGCACCGGATAGCGCCAGCCGTGGCGGGCGCGGGCGCGCAGGAGCGCTGCGAACAGGGTCGGGCCCCAGTCGGTGGTCCGGAACACCATGTCCGACATGATGTCGTAGAGATGCAGGTTGGCGACCTGCCGGCGGGCCTTGCCGCGCAGGGCGGGATCGACGGCGAGCGTCCGCGGCGGGCAGAAGGTGATCGTGATCTTGGGGAACCAGTGCCGCGTGACCTGCCCCGCGCGCAGTCGACTGAACGGCGTCAGCTCCGGGCCGTCCAGGCGCACCGGCAGCACCGTGGCGCCGGCCCGGTCGGCGATGTAGGCCGGACCGGCATAGACCTTCATCAAGGCGCCGGTCACGCTGATGCGGCCCTCGGGGAAGATCACGCAGGGCTGGCCCGCATTGATCTTGCCGATCAGGCTCTTCACCGCCAGCGGGTTGGTCGGGTCGAGCGCATAGAGGTTGGCGATCCGACGGAAGGGGCGCAGCCACCAGCGGTGCGCCATCGCCGTGTTGATCGCAAAGACCGGGATCTCGCTCAGCGCCGCCATCAGCAGGGCACCGTCGAGGAAGGAGATGTGGTTGACGACCACGAGCACCTTGGCACCCGGCCGGATGATCCCGGTATGCTCCCGGCCCCTGACCTCGTAGCGATAGCCGAGCCGGAGCAGCAGGTGCAGGACGGCCTTGAGCAGCCGGGTGCCGAGCATCAGGCCGGTTCCTTGGCCGCCTGCAGCCGCTTCACGCCGGCGACGAACCGGCTCAGGGTCGCCGACATGGCGCCGCGTGGGATCATCGCCTCGATGAGCTGGAACCTCCCGCGCGTCGCGGCCGCATGCTCCAGCGCGGCCGCGAGCTCCGCCCGCGTCGCCACCCGGTGGCCCTCGCCGCCGAGTGAGCGCGCCATGTCGGCGAAACGCCAGTCGTCCAGATCGTTGAAGGCCGATTCGGGCTGGAAGGCGCGCAGCATCTCCCAGCTCTCATTGTTGAACAGGATCACGATCGGGTCGATCCCGAGCCGGCGGCAGTTGCCCAGCTCCCAGCCGGTCATCTGGAACGCCCCGTCGCCGACCAGAATCAGCGTGCGCCGCCCGGTCGCGATCTGCGCGCCGATGCCGGCCGGCACACCGTAGCCCATGCCGGCGTAGTAGCCCGGCGCGGTGAGATCGGTCTGGGCGATCTCCATCGCGGTGAACAGGCAGTCGCCGATGTCCGAGGCGATCGGCATCGGGCCGTGCCGGTCGAACAGATCGTTGACGCCCCTCGCGACGTCGTCGGGCCGGATCGGCGCCGCATCGCTCACGAGCCCGCGCGGATAGGCGGGGGGCGCCGCCCGGTCGGCAGCACCCAGCGGCCGCGCCCGTGCGAGCAGCGCGTCGACCAGGGCCGCCAGCGGGATGTCGCGATATTGGTGGAAGCCCATCGCGACCTGCCGGTCGAGCGCCTGGATGGTGCGGCGCAGGTCGAGCTGACCGGCGTTCACCCCGAAATTGGTGTCGCTCAGGATGACGCCGAGCAGCAGCAGGCCGTCCGATTCCTCGACCAGCGCGGTCACCGCGGGATCGCCGGCCACGCCGAGATAGGTGCCCGCGAGCGGGGCGTCGGCGGCCGAGAGCAGCCCACGGCCCATGAACGTGGTGACCACGGGAATGCCCAGCGCCCGGGTGAGTTCGGCGACCTTGGCCTCGAGCCCGTAGCGCCGCACCTCGACGTCGACCATGATCACCGGCCCGCGCGCCGCCGTGAGCCGGGCCATGATCTCGTCGGCGCATGCCGCGAGCGCCTCGGGCTCGGATGGCGTCGCGCGGTAGGGCGGCACCGGCCCACACGGGACGCCCACCATGTCGCGCGGCAGCTCCAGATAGACCGGCCGCGCCTGGTCGATGGCGGCACTCAGGACGCGCGCGATCTCCGCTGGCGCGGTGGCCGGGTCGTCGAGCCTGGCCTGGGCGCAGGTGATCTCCTGATAGACGCGGAACTGGGTGTCCAACGTCCGGCCCTGATGGTGCAGGAGCAGGCCGGAGCGGCTCTCCAGCCGGCCCGGGGCGCCGGAGATCACCACCACCGGCGACTTCTCCGCGAAGGCGCCGGAGACCGCGTTGACCAGGTTGAACGCGCCGGCGCCGTAGGTGACCGCGGCCACTCCGATCGTGCCGCGGAATCGGCCGGCCGCATCGGCCGCGAAGCCCACCGCCGGCTCGTGGCTGAGCGTATGGAGCGGCAGGATGCGGCTTTCCTCGGCGACCTTGAAGAAGGGCAGGGCGAAGTCGCCCGGAATGCCGAAGATTTCTCCCGCGCCATAGCTCTTGAGGCCGTGCAGCAGTGCCTCGGCGACGTTCATGGCCCAAACCTCCCGACAATTGATCCGCCGCGAGCAGCTTAGCCCGCAGGGATCGCGAGCGATATGCCCGCAGGCCTCGCCATCCGGGGAGGTCGACCGGCGTCAACGAGGAATCGGATGCTACCAGAGCGCTGGCGCGAAGGTGGTGATCCAGTCGGCACGGGCCGCGCGCAGATCCGCGACCACGCCGGGCTGAGCTCCGGCGAGGTTGCGCTGCTCGCCCGGATCGGCCGCGAGATCGTAGAGCTCGCTGCCGATCAGCTTCCAATTGCCCTTGCGGACCGCGCCCGCCGACCGGTTGCCCCAGAACAGATAACCGTGCGGATCGCCGCCGGCGCCCTGCAGGAACGGCAGCAGGTCGACACCGTCGGCCCCCGGCGGATCGACCGCCCCGGCAGTCTGCACGAAGGTGGCGAACAGATCGAACGCCATCACCGGCCGCGCGTAGGTGGTGCTGGGGTCGACCCGGTGCGGCCACGACAGGACCAAGGGGACGCGGATGCCACCCTCCCACCAGGTCCCCTTCGCACCGCGCAACGGGGTGTTGCGACAGCCGCGGCCGGTGTTGCAGCCATTGTCGCCCATGAACACGAGGACGGTCCGCTCCGCCTCGCCCGCCTCCCGCAGCGCGGTCCTGATCGTCCCGACACCTTCGTCGAGCGAGGCGAGCACGGCGGCAAACAGGCGCCGCTGGGGATCACGGATGCTCGACAGCCGCGCCAGCACCTCGGGTTTGGCCGCGAGGGGCGTGTGCGTCGCCGTGAAGGGCACGAAGAGGAAGAACGGGCGGCCGGCATGGCGCCTGATGAAGGAGCCTGCCTCGGCGGCCAAGGTGTCGGTCAGGTAGCCGGTGGCCGGCACCGGCATCGTCCCGCGCAGGATCGGGTTCGTCGCATCCTCGCCGAAATAGGGCCGGTCGCTGTCGAGCACGCCGAAGAACTCGTCGAAGCCGTGGTTCAGCGGGTTGTCCTCGGGCTTGCGGCCGAGATGCCACTTGCCGACCAGCCCGGTCGCATAGCCGCGGGGGCGCAGCGCCTCGGCCAGCGTGATCTCGCGTGCCGGCAGGCCGACGCGCGGCGGGATCGGGCTCGGCAGGTTGCGGAAGACCCCGAACTCCTGCGCGTAGCGGCCGGTGATCAGCCCGGCGCGGCTCGGGATGCAGAGATTGGCCTGGGCGTAGCCGTCGGTGAAGGTGACGCCGGCGCGCGCGATCGCGTCGATGTTCGGCGTGGGCACGTCGCCGACGTGGCGCGCGCCGACCTCGCCCCAGCCGAGATCGTCGGCGAGGATCACCACGAAGTTGGCCTTGTCCGTGCGCCGCTCGGCAAAGCCCTGCCGGATGTAGTGGATCGTGGCTGCCGTCCCGTCCGCGCCGAACGCGGCGCGAAGGTCGGGATAGTTGGCAAGATACTGCTGCTCGTCGAAGGTATCGGGTCGTCGGCCTTCGGCACGGCCAAACCGCTCATAGTGGGCCTGCCCCGCGGCCGCGTCCGCCCCGAAGGCGCGGATCAGGTCGGGATAGGAGGCGATGTACTGCAGCCCGTCGATCGCGGCGAATGCTGGACGGGCCAGAGCGGCTACCAGGAGAGCGATCGCCAGTGGCGTCAGCCAGATTTTACATCCAGGTCTGGCAGCGCCGGCCAGATGGCGAACGTCCACGTTGATTGTCTCCCAGCCCGGGCAATTCCACAAGGCAGCGCATCTGCCCTTCGCCTCACGGCCGGTCAAGCACTATGCTGGTAAAAGTTAAGAACATTAACAAATGTCCACTCACGAGGTGCCCTTAAGAATGCTGACACAACCGTGAAGCGCTGAAGCAAGCGTTAGCTCGAGCATTGACGGGGCCCAGCTACCATCCAGCGTTCAGCAATATTCGAGCGCGGATCGGACGTGGCCTCCCCGGGTGGCCTCGCGCCGATGCGGGCGATTGCGGGTTCTGCGGGCGTTCCAGATGGGCTAGGAGGGGCGCGCCGCCCCGCCGGGTGGCCGCCCCACCGTGTCCACGAAGCGGATCCTACCGGGCCATGCAACGCCGACATCTCCTAGCCGGAGCAGTGCTTCTGATGACCGCAACCGCCGCCAAGGCCGCCGACCCCGACAACACGCTCGTCATCGAGCTGTCCTCGGGTGGCACCGTGCTGATCGAGCTTTTCCCCGATGTGGCGCCCAAGCACGTCGCGCGCGTCAAGGAGCTGGCGAAGGCCGGATTCTACGACGGGATCGTGTTCCATCGCGTGATCCCGGGCTTCATGGCGCAGACCGGCGATCCGACCGGCACCGGCACCGGCGGCTCGGGCAAGGGCAACCTGATGGCCGAGTTCAACAAGAAGCCGTTCGTGCGCGGCACGGTGGGTGCGGCGCGCTCGCAAAACCCGAACAGCGCCGACAGCCAGTTCTTCATCTGCTTCGCCCCGGCGCCGCACCTGAACGGCCAGTACACGGTCTGGGGGCAGGTGATCGAGGGCATGGAGAACGTCGACAAGGTCGCGGTCGGCGAGCCGCCGGCGAACCCTACCAAGATGACCAAGGTGCGGCTGCAGTCGGACCTCTAGCCCGCGAGTCTGGGGGTGGCCGGGGCGCAGCTCGATCCGGGCGAGGAGCTCCGGGTAGCGGCCGGATTCCCGGCGCTGATCCGCTTCCTCGGCGGCGCCCCCGGCAGGCCGCTGGTCGTGTTCGTGACCGGCGGCGGGGTGCTGGCACGCGTCGCCTACGGTCATGGCGATGCGCGGCCGGAGGATTTTCTGGCCTACTGGCTGCATCGGGCCGGCTATTCCTTCCTCGCCACCTCCTACCCGCTCGGCCACCCGGTGTTCCCGCAAGCCTATCCTGCGTTCACCGTCCGGGATTGGGCGGCGCAGACCGCGGAGCTCGCCCGCTCGGCGGTGGTGGATCACGGCCTCGCCCCGCGTATCCTCGTGCTCGCCTGGAGCATGGCCGGCCGGATCGCTCAGCCGTTGGGCACCGCCTGCCGCGAGCGGGGCCTCGAGATCGAGCTTTTCTTGCCGATGGCGGCGACGCCGGCCCTGCCGAACCTCTTGCCCGCGCTCGACGCGTCGCGCCCCGACCCGCAGGGCCTCGCCGACGCCAGCGTCGGCTTCCTCCCCTGGCTGGTACGCTGCTTGCAGGCGCAGAACGAGCGCGCCGGGCGCAGCATCCTCGCCGAGGAAGAGTTCCTTGCCGCCTTCACCGGCGACTATCCGATCAACCTCGCCGCCACGCCGCTGCGCTACCGTGACGGCCGGTTCGTCGCCGACATCGCCGAGGACGACCAGGACACCGGCGCGAGGAACATCGCCGAGTTCCCGTGCCTTGCGGTGCTCGGCCACGACTCGCCGCTCGATCCGCGTCACGCGCTGACCGACCGCGCGAACTGGGCGGCCTTCCTGGCGCAGTCGCTGTTCGCGCGCGTGAGCGCCCGCGCGCCGGACCTTGCCGCCCTGCCGCCGGAGGCATGGAGGGAATGCCTTCGGCTGATCCACGGCGCCTCCGAGCGGCTCAGCGCCACCGTGCCGGGCTCGCATCTGTTCTTCCTCGGCGAGAGCGGCGCGCAGGCGACCGTTGCCGCCCTCGGCACGCTGCAAGATCGCGCTCGCACCCTCACGGCCGAGCTGGATCGCCTGGCCAAAGGGTGAGGCTGCCGCTCAGTGGAGCGGCACGCCCTCGAGCGTGATCCGGTGCATCAGGCGCCACTGGTCCTGGCAGTCACTGACCGCACAGTGCTAGGTCGCACTCTTGTCGCAGAACGCGATCGAGTGCGGCTCCCACGAGAAGCGAGGCGACCAGGGCGCGCGAGGACGAGCTGCCCTCTGTCCCGCCACTCGTCCGACCTGAACCCGATCGAGCAGGCCTGCGTGAAGCGCGATCGGGCCGGCTTGATGCTGCAAGTTCACCTTGCCGGTATCAGCGATCAGGCGCTGGTCCCGGGCAGTTGGACCCTCTGCCCGGTCGATCGCGCCCCCAGGAGCGAAACAATCACGGCAGCGCTGGCGAACAGGATCAGCATCGCGAGGCTGCTCTCGACTGCGTCCACCACCGAGCGCCCCTCGAACAGCCATCCCGCTTGAGGTGCATCATCCCGTATCGGCATACGCCAGGATAGCATGGCGGAGGCAGAGGCGACACCGAGACTGGTGCCGAGGACGCGCATCAAGTTCAGCATTGCTCCAGCCTCTCCCGACAAGGTCGCCGGGGCGGCGGCCAGGGCCGCGTGGTTGCTGGGAGCGATGAACAGCCCGAGCCCGGCCCCGAACAGCGCCAGCATGGCCATGCCGAGGCTGCCGCCGGTCGTGGGATCATCGGCGACGAAAGACAGGCCGAGGAGGGCGACGATGCAAAGCGCCATGCCGGTGGCCGCCAGCCGGCCGGGTCCCCAGCGCTCGCTCGGGATGCCGCTGAACGGGGCGACGAGACCGATCGCCACTGGAATCACCGCTAGGCGCAGCCCGGCCACCGTGGCTGCTTCGTGGTAGCCACGCACCAGGGCGAAGGACATCAGGAAGAACATGCCATAGAGCAGGGCATAGCCCAAGAATGCCGCGATGGCGCCATGGACGAAGCCGGGCGTCGCGAACAGACGCAAGTCGACGAGCGGGGACGAGGCCCGGCGCTCCCGGCGGATCACCGCCGCCAGCAGTGCGCCCGCAGCACCGAGGCAGAGTAGGAACGGCAGCGAGGCCGGCCCCCAGACGGCGATCTGGTTCAGCGCAAGCACGAGCAGGGTCAGGGTCGGCATCAGCAGGAGGGCGCCCCACCCGTCGAAGCGGCGGTCCGGAACCGGACCGGCGGTCCGCGGTAGTGCTAGCCAGCCGAGCGCCGCCGCCGCGAGGCCGAATGGCACCGCCGCCCAGAAGACCCAGCGCCAGTCCAGCGTGTCGAGCAGCACACCGCCAACGATCGGCCCGGCACTGATGCCTACCGCCTGCGCCGCGGCGAACCAGCCCATAGCCCGGGCGCGGCGGTCCGGGCCGGTGGCCGCGGCCAGAATGGCGATGCTGTTGGCCCCCAGCATCGCCCCGCCGACGCCCTGCAGCGCCCGGCAGGCGAGCAGCCACTCAAGGGACGGTGCCGTGCCGCAAAGCACGGTGGCGACCGTGAACAGCAGGTAACCGATCAGGTAGAGCAGTTTGCGCCCGAACATCTCGCACAGCCGCCCGAAGATCGGCAGGAACGCGGCGAATGCCAGCAGATAGGCCAGCGCGACCCAGCTCACCGCTTCCAGCGAGGCCCCAAAGACGCTGGCTAGGCGGGGCAGCGCGAGCTGGACGATGCTCGCGTCGAGCTGGCCGATGAAGGCGCCCATGCAGCAGACGGCAACGACCAGCCAGGGATGCCAAGGCAAGTGGGCGAGGCAAGCGGCCGGCGCGGGCTGGGCACCATGGCTCAGCATGCCACAAAGGCTCGGCGTCCCCTCGGGTCGGGTCTGCGTCATGCCGGGCCTTCCGCTTCTACTCGGTACTCCGGTTACGGCTGATACGGCAATTCAGCCCGGCGTCCAGCCTCAGCCACCCGACTATGGTCGTTGGTCTCCTGTACAGCCCTCGGTGGCCAAACCGACGATCACGCTCTCAGCGCGACGACTGCCAGCGCTCGCGCGCCGGCCGGCCGGCGACCGTGTTCGTCGCGAGCGGCCGAAGGCGCGCCACTCGGGTCAATGGAGTGGAGCACCCTCGAGCGTGATCCGGTGCATCAGGCGTCGCTCGCCCTGATAGTCGTTGACCGCGTAGTGCCAGGTGGCGCGGTTGTCCCCGAATGCGATCGAGCCCCGCTCCCCGCGGAGCCGGCACAGGAACTCCGGCCGCGCCGCGTGGCGGTGGAGATAGTCGAGCAGCGGGCGCGATTCCGCGTCCGTCCAGCCCTCGAAGCGCAGCGTGAAGCCCGGGTTGACGTAGAGCGCCGGCCGGCCGCTCTCGGGATGGGTGATCACCACCGGATGGACCGCGTCATGGATCACGAGTTCGGGGTTGCCGATGCGGGTGGCGAGGTCGGCTTCGGCGACTGCCGATTAAATCGATAGAGTAATATTGGCAAGCCTGTTTTGTTCTTCGATGTCCGACGGTTGAGCTTGAGCTGGTCTGCCCAATGCCGCTCCAATAGGTCCGGCACGACAGTCGGGGAGATCGCATGCCCGAGCCCGGCACGCCGACCTTGGACCAGCTGCGGGTGTTCCTGGCCGTGGTCGAGACCGGTAGCTTCGCTGCTGCGGCGCGGCGGTTGGGGCGGGCGACGTCCGTCATCAGCTATGCCATCGCCAACCTGGAGTCCCAGCTCGGGCTGCCGCTGTTCGAGCGCGACGCCACGCGTCGCCCCGTCCTCACGGTTGCCGGTCGGGCGGTGCTCGGCGAGGCGCGCACCGTGGCCCATGGCATCGACGGCCTGCGCGCCAAAGCACGCGGGCTTCTGGGTGGGCTCGAGGCCGAGGTCAATCTGGCGGTCGATGTCCTGCTGCCGACGGCGCGGGTCGTCGACGCGCTCAAGGCGTTCCAGCAGGAGTTTCCCACGGTCGCCTTGCGGCTGCACGTCGAGGCCCTGGGCGCCGTGGCGCAGCTCGTGCTCGACCGGACAGCCGTCCTGGGAGTAGGCGGGCCGCTCGCCGCCGACATCGACGGTTTGGAGCGGATCGACCTCGGCTCGGTCGAGCTGATCCCGGTGGCCCGACCCGATCATCCGCTGGCCGGCGGGGCGGGCGCTATGCCCGGTGCTGCGCGCGAGCACATCCAGCTCGTGCTGACCGACCGCTCGACGCTGACCCAGGGCCGCGATTTCGCGGTGGCGAGCACCCGCACCTGGCGGCTCGCCGACCTGGGCGCGAAGCACGCGCTGCTGCTTGCGGGGCTGGGCTGGGGCAACATGCCGGCGCCGATGGTCGCCGAGGATCTGCGGGCCGGCCGTCTGGTCCGGCTGGCGTTGGCGGCCGGTGCTGCTGCCCGCTATCCGTTCTACGCCATCTACCGGACCGAGACCCCGCCCGGCCCGGCGACAGCCTGGCTGTTGCAGCGGCTGCGCGATCAGGGCACCGCCGCGCCGTAGCAGCTTTTCTATTCCATCGAACGAATCGTTCGATCTTATTCGGCTTTTTCTGAAGCGCGAGCACAGCCATCTTCGCGTCAGACGGACCAGTCACGGTCCGCCGTGACCCAGGATGATCATGATGACCCAGGTTGCCTATGACGCCTCCAACCCTGTCGCCGTGCCGGCGCTGGACGGTGTCGCTCCCTACGTCGCCACCTTCGGCCGGCTGTTGCTCGCGGCGATCTTCCTGATCAGCGGCCTCGGCAAGGTCACCGCCGCCGCGGGCACCATCGGCTACATCGCCCAGGCCGGCCTGCCGGCACCGACGCTGGCCTATGCGGTCGCCCTGATCGTCGAGCTCGGCGGCGGCGCTCTGCTCGTGCTCGGCTATCGCACGCGTCTCGTTGCGGCCGCCCTCGCGCTGTTCTCGCTGGTCACCGCGTTCGCGTTCCATGCCAGCTTTGGCGACCAGAACCAGACGATCCACTTCCTGAAGAATCTCGCGATCGCCGGTGGTCTGCTCCAGGTCGTGGTGTTCGGTGCCGGCAGCTTCAGCCTCGACGCAAAGGGCGCCCGCGGCTGAGCGCGCTACCCATGCGTTCGGGCATAGTCCGGATTGCTGATGGCCAGCCGCGCATGCACCACTTTGCGGAGCAGTGTCCGCAGCTCGTCGGGGCGGTCCGCGAGGACCGCCCCGTCCCGCAGCTCCCGGCACAGCTGGCGGCGCAGCTCCGGCAGCGTGGTGGCAGTGGGCACTCCCAGGAACTCGGCGAGCAGGGCCTGCTCCTCGGCCCTCGCCGTGCC
This sequence comes from Geminicoccaceae bacterium, assembly GCA_044224255.1. Lineage (GTDB taxonomy): Bacteria > Pseudomonadota > Alphaproteobacteria > Geminicoccales > Geminicoccaceae > Benzoatithermus. Next base: position 11,388 of record JBGAKU010000065.1, on the reverse strand, counting down.
CCCTTGCTCGATCTCGCGGATCGCGATCGCCATCGCGTTCGCGACCATCGCCGCCTCGAAGCGCCCGCCGCCGTCCAAAGCGGGCATGACCTGCTCGCGCAGGACCGTGCGCGCCACCTCGAGCAGATCCGCCGTCGCCCCGAGCCAGCTCATCGGCCGGTCTCCTCGATTTCCTGGATGCGCGTCAGCAGGTCGAGCTCCAGCACCGGCAGCACGTGCGTGGTGAGGGCGAGCTCGAGCGAGGTCTCGTTGCCGACGAAATGGCGTGCCGCCTGCTGCAGCGCGATCACGGCCCAGCGCACCGTCCCCATCACCTCCCAATAGGGCACGGCGGCTCGGTCGATGGCGTGGCCCGCCTCGGCCTCGTAGCCGGAGAACAGCGCCTCGCGTGAGCCGATGCCGCCCGCCTCCCGCTCGTAGGTGCCGAACCGCCAATACCGGCCGAGCATCCAGCCCAGATCCTCGAGCGGGTCGCCGAAGCCGGCGAACTCCCAGTCCAGCACGGCGGTCAGCTCGCCCTTCTCGACCAGGTAGTTGCCGGTGCGGAAATCGGCATGGAGCAGCCGTGGCGGGACGGCCGGCGGCGCGTGGCGCTGCAGCCATGCCAGCGCCCATTCCAGGACGCACTCGCTGCTGCCCAGCGCATCGAGATGGGCGCGGTACTCGGCGACACGCGCCAGCGCCGCGGGGGCCTCTGGCACCGGGATGAAGTCGAGGCTGCGCACGGGTGGGGCCACGCGATGCAGCTTGGCGAGCTCGGCCCCCAGGCGGTGCGCCAGCTCGTCACCGCGGGCCAGCACGAACGGGTCGCGCACCAGCCGGAAGCCGCGCGCCTCGCCCTTGGCCCGGCGCATCAGGTAGAAGGTTTGGCCAATCACCGAAGGGTCGTCGCATAGGGCGATCGGCTCGGGCACGGTGACGCCAGCCTGATAGGCAACCGTGAGGATGCGATACTCCTGCGCCCGGCTCCAGCTCACCGCGACCCGCGTCGGTGCGTCGGTGCGGAGGACGAGCGCATGCCGGCCGGGACGGCGTCCGCCGACGAGGTCGACGTCGAGCGCCCAGTTCTCCTGAATGGCACCGCCACCCAGGCGCTCGAGCGTCGCGATTCTTGCTTCGTCCGCACCTGTGGCCGTGGCCAGCCACGAGGCCAGCACCGGGCCACTCGCCTCGCTCAGCGCCATCACCCACTCCGTTCGAATTGTCGTCGACTTAGCGCGCCCGTCCCCTTGCGAGTAGTGCCTAGGCGGGTGGGCGGATCGGCGGGTGATGCTGGAGCGGCCGTGGCCGATGGGGTGGGGCGCGGGCCACCTGAGCGTCGGGGGGCAATCCCCCGGCAATTAAGCGGAATACACTAGCCTGTAGACGCTGACAGAGGTGGCAGAAAGAAGAAAAGTCCACCACACGACGTTGACCATCCAGCCAAGCCAGCGCGGCATTGCGAGACGGCTCCATTGAATGGCCATGCGGTCGCGCTTCAGGTCGATCGACGCGGCGGCCCGGGCCGGTTGAGCAGCATCGAACAACAGTCCGACAAGCTGGCGCTCGTTCATTCGCGCTCTGAGTCGACGCTTCCAATCGTAAGCCGATTCGTCGGCCTTTCGGGTGGTGGCCCCTCCCATGTCGAACATCCGCACGCGGACCCCAGTCTCGAGGCGGTTCGGCGAGTCGGCCCTTACGTTCTCATAGGCGCGCGCCAGGATGTCCCTGAGCACCTTCAGATCTGTAGAGTCGTCGAATAGCAGAACGACGCGATCCAGCGGAACCTCATTGATGAGCTTTCCGAGTTCGTAGGTGACGCCTCGATTTTTCTCGGAAAGGCCCGAGAGATCCATGACCACGACGTCGGCCTGGTCGAGAAGATGCTGGAGGGCCTCCTGCCAAGTGGCGTTCGAACACTGCATCGAATTCACCGGAAAGCGAAGCTTGCGGTCCGGACGAGCCGAGAAGGCGTCGAGCGCTTCGCGCAGCTCCGCTGCATCCTCGACGATCGAACGATCGATCCGACCCGCCAGAAAATGGACGAGGTCCCGAACCTTCCGGCCGGCAGTGTCAGGTCCGTCGAGCAGCTGCCGTGTGCCAAGCCATTGCCAAGCGTCACTGAGGTCCAGGAAATCCCTGAGGTTACCGCTGCCAAAGACCCTCAGCGCCAGCAGGTTCAATGGCGGGTGATAGGGATACAGGCGCTCGACGGAAGTTCGGCCGCGGCGCACCCAATAAAGGTATGCCAGTACGCTGATGATCGTGATCGGGACGAAGATCATGGGTGCCGGCGGAGCAAGCGAGGAGTAAACGATCGCCCCCTGCAAAAGCGCAACGACAATCCACAATGCTCCTAACAAGCGCAAGGCCAGAGGTCGGATCGATACGCGCGTTTCGTCGTAGTCACGCGAAGGCAGAGTCACGGTCGCTCCAGGCAGGACCGCCCGCAACAGCAGGCCAATCCCTGATCGACGGATCCATGCGGGGGCGCTGGGGCTGAGCAGCATGAGCGTAGCAAGAAGCATTGCCCCCATGAGCCAAGGCATGCGCTCCGAGAACTGCACGCTGCCATCGGAAAAAAGGAGTGGGGCAGGCCCAATCAGCCAATACGCAACGGCCAGCAGTGTGGTGATCGCCGCAAGAAAGGCTATTCCTTTCCGGTAGATACTACGGATGGCCGGGGCGCGTTGCTGGATCGCGTCAAGTCTAGCCTCGCTATCCGCGCTGGCGGCCGAAATCGCATCCGGGGAGATGATATCGAGGAAGACCTTGGCGGCACTAATATCAGAGAGCGACTCGACGCCCTGCGCAGAATCGCGAGGTGGCTCCACTACCGGAGCGTCTGGCGGCGCCAACGCCGCCGACCTGCCACCGTTCGGCTGGGCAGTCGCCCGCACGGACGCGGCCTGGACCGCGGCTGGCGCCTCAAGGAGCGCATTCGAACGGCCTGATGACTCCACGCTATCGTTCTTGACCGCCTCGTCGATGCGCTCGCCGACTCTCTCCCGGAGCAGGTAGTACGCTGTGAAGAGCATTGCAGCGCCCACGCCCGGCCACAAAAGGGGTCTTGCAACGCTCAGCGCCCCCAGCAATGTCGCGAAGGTGGCCAGAGGGACCAGAAAGACGAGCCCGACCATGGAATCCCAGAGGGTCGGAGACGGTAGTTCCGATACCGATGGGAACTGGGCGGCAACCCGCGCAGAAATATTTCGTATGAGGCTCCCTAACAGCTTCGGTCGGACTACGAGCGTTCCGCCCGCCATCGTAAAGTATCCGGCGACGACCAAGGTAAATACGATGAGATCCTGTTTGTGCGCGATCCAGCCGGTCAGGAAGGCCAACCCTACGCCAAGGAGCGCCAGCAAGACGCCGCCTTTGGACTTTGCCGTCACAACGTGGGGCCGCCCCAGAAAGCGCTCCCGGTCTGTCGCGGCCTCAGCATCCCAAGGGTCAGGAGACGGGCGGTGTGTCTCGTCATTCTGCGTGCGTCGCCGGACCGCCTCTTCGATCGCAACGTCGAGAAGCCTCCACACGCTTGGCCGGTTCTCACGGCAGGGCGTCAGGAGATCCTCGGTCGCTTGCGGAGGTGTAAGGGCAGGCGCGTAGGTTCTCCCTCCCCAGCCCAACTGGACCACCGCGAATCCACGCAGGGCGAGCATGATCATGCCCTTTTCAGCGGCGTAGGACCATGGCGCGGGACTGTCATCTCCAAGCCAATCGAAGACGATATCAGCGACTGCGCCTTTCCGATCAAGCAAGAGGCGGGATTCCATTGTCGCTCGGGGCCAGTCGGCCGAGTTTCCCGTCGGGACGACCATCAGCAAACCAGCCTCGTCGACAGGCCGGCTTTCCGCGCTTTCGATTTCGAGCCGAATGCTGCCATCCTGTTCGCGCGCCAGCAACGCAGCCTTGATCATGTTCGTCACGGGCTGCTTATCGGACACACCAAGTCTGAAGCCGAACAGGATTGTCTCGCTCCGAGGGAATTTGATGCGCTTGTTCGCCTCGACGAAGTGAAGGTCCTGGATTAAAGCGACTTCGCTTGGCGTGAGCTTGTTCGCGGATGCCACAGACCTATCCTCCGGGACGAGGCGTCGTATTTGAATCAGATGCGCCATGACGGCGTGATGCCGTCGACCCCGATGGTCCGGCAATACTTGGCCGGATAGCAGACGCTGTCGACGACGCGGCACGGTATCGCCGGCAAGCATAGCGCCACCCCGATCCCGCTTGGCGGGGTCGGCACGCCGGGCTCGCGCCGATTGATGCCCTCGGCGGGCCGCAGCCAGGCCGCGCCGATGGCAAAGTCCCTGAAGGCCGGGTGCTCCATAATGCCGGAATCGAGGTGCGCGACGCGCAGGTTACCCCATGCCACCTGCTGCGTTCCGGGCATCGTGCGCAGCAGCGTTCGCACTTCGCGGGCATAGGCATGGCCAGCCCTCGCATGCTGAAGGCGGCCAGGATAGTTCCTGCGCCGAGCTCCGGCCTGTGGCGAAGCTCACATTGCTTCGCTGCACTCCGGCCCTCTGGCCGGTCTGTCACGCCTCGTAGTGTCGCGGATTTGGCGCGCCCGCCCCACAGCGAGCAGCACAGCCGATTGCGCCGATTCCAAGCCGGCGTCGGCGGAGCTATGGCTGCGAGGACGCACGAACGGACCCTCGATGACCACCGCCACCCAGCGGGCCGAGCTCGGCCCGGCCACGCCCATGGCCGGGATCGCCATGGCCTTGTGCGCGTTCGCGATGTTCACCGCGATGGACACCTGCATCAAGCTGCTCGGCGGCCGCTATCACGTGCTGCAGGTGATGTTTTTCAACTCGCTGTTCGCGCTGCCGGCGGTCGTGGCCATCGCGGCGGCGCGCGATCGGGTGCGGCTGCTCCGGCCGCGCCATTGGCGCCTCCATCTCGGGCGCTGGTGCGTCTCCTATCTCGCGAGCATCGCGATCTTCTCGAGCTACCCGCACCTCGCCCTGGCCGATGCCTATGCGATCCTGTTCACCTCGCCGCTGCTGATCACGGCCCTCGCCGCCGTGGTGCTCGGCGAGCGCGTGGGCTGGCGCTGCCGGACCGCCGTGGCGGTCGGGTTCGCCGGTGTGCTGGTGGTGCTCGAGCCCGGCCGCGGCGTGGTCGCCCTGGCCGGCCTGATCGTGCTCGCGGGTGCCGTGGGCCACGCCGTCAACATGCTCTTCGTCCGCAAGCTCGCCGTGGCCGGCGAGGCCGTGGAGGCGACCGGCACGGCGGGCAATCTGCTGACCTGCGCGATCACGCCCCTGTTCCTGCCCTGGGTCTGGCAGACGCCGTCCGCGGGCGATCTCGGGATCGCCGCTGCCGCCGGAATGACCGCCGGCAGCGCGTTCCTGCTGCTTGCCGCGGCCTTCCGGGCGGCACCCGCCGCGGTGATCGCACCATTCCAGTACAGCCAGATGCTCTATGCCATCGTGGTCGGCTGGCTGCTGTTCGCCGACTGGCCGAGCACCCGCATGCTCCTGGGCTCGGCGATCATCGTCGGCAGCGGGGTCTACGTGCTGCGCAACGAGACGGGCGGCCGCGGGAGGGCGGCATGAGCGCCACGCCGGCCGCGAGCGTGCTCCGCGCCATCATGATGGCGCTCGGCGCCTACGCCTCGTTCTCGCTCATGGACACGCTGGTGAAGCTGCTCTCGGCTCGGTTCCATCCGGTCCAGATCGCCTGCTTCGTCGCCACCGCAGGACTCGTTCCGGCGGTCGCCTCGGCCCTGCTGCGGCGGGATCCGCGCTCCTTGGGGAGCCGCGCACGCCGGCTGCAGCTCGTGCGCGGCCTCTTGATGCTGGTCGGCGGGGTGGCGGCATTCGTGAGCTATGCCTCGCTGCCGCTGGCCGACGCCTATGCGATCGGCTTTACGCAACCGTTGATCATCACCGCGCTCGCTTGGCCATTGCTGGGCGAGCGTGTCGACGCGCGGCGTTGGGCGGCGGTGCTGGTGAGCTTCGTCGGCGTGCTCATCGTGCTCAGACCGGGTGCCGGGGTGCTCGGGCTGGGCGCGATCGCGGCCCTGGTCAACGCCCTCTGTAACGGCACCGCGATCGTGCTGATCCGCCGGGCCCACGCGCGTGAGCCGGCCGAGGCATTCGCGTTCTGGGGCAATGCGGTGATCGCCACCGGCACCGCGCTGGCCCTGCCCTGGTTCTGGGTGACGCCCACCCTTCCCGAGCTTGGCCTGTTCCTGGTTGCCGGACTGCTCAGCGGCACGTCCTTCCTAGTGCTCGCCCGGTCGATCAAGCTGGCACCAGCCGCCACCATCGCACCGTTCCAGTACAGCCAGATGACGTATGCCATCCTGGTAGGTTTGCTCGTGTTCGGCGACATGCCCGATCCGCTGACCCTGACCGGGGCAGCCGTGATCATCGCCAGCGGCCTCTATGTGCTGCGCCGGGAGACGCAGGCCGCACGCCCCGCCGCGACGCTCGCCGCGCGAGCCGAAATTCTCACGTGAGAAGGGATTGCCTCGGAACCAGAACGCCCGACCTTCTTTGGTAGGGGTTTCGCGGAGGGTTCCGTGATGACGACCGGCTACCGTCAAGGCGACGTCTACATCGAGTCCGTCGAAGCTCTGCCCGTCGGCTGCACCGCCATGGCGCCGACTGAACGGGCGGGGCATTCCGTCCATGTCCTCGCCGAAGGGGAGGCTACGGGCCACGCACACTGGGTCGGCGCCGGAGAAGGCGTTGCCATGCTACGCTCGAATCCGGAGTTCATCGACCCGTTGACGATCGGCTATCTTGCCGTGCCGTCGGTCGCGCGCGTCATGCATGACGAGCACGCGCCGATCAGCCTGCCGGCCGGCAACTATCGTGTGATCCAGCAGCGCCGCTTTGCCCCCGCGGGGCAATGGCGCCGTGCGACGGACTGAGAGCGGCCACGCACCGGCCGCGCTGGCCGAGGCTACCGCGGCCGCCTATCGGCACTGCCAGCGAGCGCCGCCTCGGGTCACGATCGCGACGCAGGATGCCGTCGAGTTCGTTCACCTGCTGCAGGCGGCAGGGCGCGTCTACCGGTTCGGCGACGCCGCTGTTCTCGTCTCCTGCGCGCTGGTTTGTGTCGCCCTCGTGACCGGTGCCGCCTTCGCGGCGTCAGGTGACGGTCTCCTTGTGCTCGCGACCCTCGGAAGCCTGGTCGTGCTGATCACTGCGTTCGGGTCGGAGCTCAGCGCCGAGCCATCGCCGCGCCGGGTGCAGATGGACTTGGCCGGCGTGCTTCTCTCGATCGTGCCGATCGCCCTGGCGACATGGTGGATCACGGGGTCTGGCCGTGCCGCTTCGGCCGGCTTCAGTCTTATGGCCGTTGGAGTCAGCCTCGTCAGGACCGTGGTCATGGTCAATGGCGGGCTGCCGGGCCGGCTCGGCCTGGCGCTGTGGTACGACCAGTCGCCGAGCACCTTCGCGAGCCGTCCGCTGCATGACGACATCCGTCGCGCACTGCCCCGGCCGCGCCTCGGTCACGCCGATTCGGCGCATTCGGAGAGCCGACCGGGCGATCCCGTCCGCGCGGAGATGTGGCATCGGATCGACGAGCTTGCGCAGCGCCGTACCGGCCAGGCATGGAGACTGGCGGCGCCGGTGCTGGGCCGCTCGGTACCACTGGCGCACGACCGGCCCCGCGAGCCGGACGAGTGGGGTCGCGCCGAGCCGCTCGCGACCCTGGAGCATCAATGCGAGGCCGCTGCACTCTTCGACCGTGCAGCGGTGCTCTTGGTGTCGGGCAGCCCCACAGGCACGCTCCGCTCCGACGCGTCGGCGCTTCTGCGATGTGGTCGCGAGCCGTACAGGCGCGTGCTCGATCTCCTCGATGCGGGCCCGTTCGCGGCGGCGGCGATCGCGCTGGCGCCCAGCACGAGCATAGCCGACTGGCTGCTCGCGCGAACGATCGCGGCCGACCCGGACGCCACGCTGCGCCTGGACGCCATGGGTCACATGGGGTTCGACCGCTTTTTCGCCGCTCTGGCGGTCGCGGCCGTCGACCGGGGCACCGCGGGCGATCTGTACCTGCTGGGCGGATTCGGGAGTGGCACGGTCGCCCTGGTCCGCGTCGAGGATCGGGTGCGCAGCGCCGATGGGACGCCGCACGTGCATTGGCTGCCGGTGCCGCCGGACATGTCCAGCGCCCGCGAGGCGGTGGCCTGGACCTTCGGCAAGTCCGCCAGGGAATGGGAACCGCTCGTCGAGACCTGATCAGGTCGTCCGTTCGGGAAACAATCCGGCCAGGCCGTGCTCGCTCGCCGCGCAGACGCCGCGCTCGGTGATCAGCGCGGTGACCAGGCGAGACGGGGTGACATCGAACGCCCAGTTGCCAGCCGCCGAGCCCTCGGGCATCAGGCGCACCGCCTCGATCCGCCCGTCCGCCGTCCGACCCCGCATCACGCTCACCTCCTCCGCGGCGCGCTGCTCGATCGGGATCGCCATGCCGTCGCGCAAGCTCCAGTCGATCGTGGTCGAGGGCAGGGCAACGTAGAACGGCACGCCATTGTCGCCAGCGGCAAGCGCCTTGAGATAGGTGCCGATCTTGTTGGCGACGTCGCCCGCGCGGGTGGTCCGGTCGGTGCCGACGATGCACAGATCGACCATGCCGTGCTGCATCAGATGGCCGCCGACATTGTCGACGACCACGGTGTGGGGCACCTCCTGGTGCAGGAGCTCGAACGCGGTCAGGGAGGCGCCCTGGTTGCGCGGCCGGGTCTCGTCGACCCAGACATGGACCGGGATGCCGGCCTCCTGGGCGAGATAGATCGGTGCGGTCGCCGTGCCCCAGTCGATGGTGGCGAGCCAGCCGGCATTGCAGTGGGTCAGGACGTTGACGGGCTCGCCCGGTGCCTTGCGGGCGGCGGCCTCGCGCACCAGGCCGAGGCCATGCTCGCCGATGGCACGGCAGATCGCGACGTCCTCGTCGCAGATCGCCGCCGCCTCGGCATAGGCCAGCTCGACGCGCCGCGCGCGCGGCTGGTTGCGCAGGGCCGCTACCATACGGTCCAGGCCCCAGCGCAGGTTGACCGCCGTCGGCCGGGTCCGGATCAGCCGGGCATAGGCCTGGTCCAGACCGGCATCGCTCGGGTCGGCGAGCAGGGCGAGGCACACGCCATAGGCCGCGGTGGCGCCGATCAGGGGTGCGCCCCGGACCTGCATGCTCTCGATCGCAACCGCCGCCGCCTCGAGGTCGCGCAGCTCGACCACGCGCAGCTCGTGCGGCAGCAGGGTCTGGTCGATGATGTGGACGGTGGTGCCGTCCTCGCCCACCCAGATCGTGCGGCGGTGCGTTCCGTCGATGCGCATGCCCTGTTCCTCACTGGCCACCGGGCATATGCGTGCGGGCGGCGCCGGTCGCAATGGCGCCGGAGAGAGCGGATGACCGTCGCGCAAGCGTTCGATGCCATCGCCACCGGATATGACGAGGCACGCCGGCGCCTCGTGCCGTGCTTCGACGGCCTCTACGGTGCCGTCCTCGAGCTGGTGGCCGAATCGCGGGCCCCCGCCCACGCGCGTATGCTCGATCTGGGCGCGGGCACGGGCCTGCTTGCGGCGATGATCCGGGCGGCGCATCCGGGCACTCTGGTGACTCTGGTCGATGCGGCGCCGGCCATGCTCGACGAGGCCCGCCGCCGCTTTGTGGGGGTGGCCGCCGTCGAGTATCTGGTCGCCGACTACGCCGAGCAACCGCCGGCCGGGCCGTTCGACCTCGTCGTGTCGGCCCTGTCGATTCACCATCTCGAGGATCCGGCGAAGCGCCGCCTGTTCGCCGCGATGCAAGCGGCGCTCGTGCCCGGCGGCCTGCTCATCAACGCGGATCAGATTCTGGCGCCGACACCAGGGCTGGAGGCCCGCGCCCATGCACGCTGGCGCGAGCAGGCCGCCGCCCTCGGGTCGGACCCGCAGGAGATCGCGGCAGCGGAATCGCGGATGGCGCACGACCGGTGCGCCACCCTGGACGATCAGCTCGCCTGGCTGCGCGAGGCAGGTTTCGCCGAGGTCGACTGCGCCTTCAAGTCCTGGCGGTTCGTGGTCTACTCGGGCGTCAAGCCGGCCTAACGGCCGGCGGCGCGCGCGAGTTCCGCGCAGGGCGAGGGGCTTCCCTCCTCGGCGGCGCCGGCGAGGCTGGTGAACGGCTTGAGGACGATCCCGAGGGTGGCAGCGGCGACGCCGCGGGCCACGAGCGCCACGGGGTTGATGGCGATCTCCGGCTTGCCCAGCCGACCGCCGACCGAGATGCCGGTGAGGTCAGTGAGCAGCGGGGTCTCCTTGGGCCGGGCGGTGAGGGCGAGATCGATCGTCTCGGATTTCAGGTCGATCGTGCCACGCCCGCCGAGCTCGGCGATCTCCGTGTCGATCACGAGCGGGTCGGTGGCGACGATGCCGTCCTTGACGTCGAGGCTGGCGAGTGCGCATCGCATCGACACGGTCTCGGGCGACGCGCCGGTGGCGGCGCCCAGGAGGCGCAGCAGATCGAGCCCGAGGGCCGCCACGATGGTTCGGTCGACCTGGCCACCTTCCATCTGCAGCCGGATCTGACCATTCGAGCGGCCGAGGATGTCCTTGATGCTGCGACCGCTGCCGCCGAGGCCGACGCCGCCCTGCGCCTGACCCGACAGGGTGCCGAACGCAGCGACATCGACGTCGAGGCGATTGAAAAGCCGGGCGACCGAGACCCGCCGCAGGCCCAGATCGACCTGAGCAATGACCGGGTCGTGCCGCCCATCGGCTTCGATGGAGCCGGTGAGGTGGCCCTCACCGATCGTCAAATCCATCTCGGAGATGCGCAGGAGCCCGTCGTCCATGGTGACCTGGCCGGAGAAGCCGTCGAGCGGGACATTGCCCGCATGGATCCGGTCGGCGGCGACACGGAGATCCAGGTCGACACGGCGCCAGCGCGCGGGATCGATCGGCTCGTCCGGGAGGACGGTCGGCTTGGCTGCATCCTGCTGCGCTTCGGCTTGCTGGCCAGGCGAGGCGGTCTCGCCCGGACCGGTGCCCGGCCTCGCCCCGACAAGGCCGCCCAGGTCGTCGGCATCAAGCACCTTCGAGCGCGCTTGCCCCACGATCTTCGGTCGTTCGCCGGAGGTATCGATAACGAGATTGGCGGCGAGATCGCTGTCGCCGACCTTGCCGTCGAAATCCTTGATCTGCAGCTCGTCGCGGTGATTGGTGAATACGCCGGCCAGCCGATAGGGCGGGATCTGCAGTTTGGGCAGATCGAACAGCGCGAGGATCGGGGAGGGATCGGGACCCTTGGCCTCGATGGTCGCCGCAAAGCGGCGCTCGGTCAGGGGCAAAGAGACGGTCCCGTTCACCTTGATTTCGTTCTTGCCCAGCTCTGAGACGATGGTGAACGGGTAGTCGCCACGGTTCTCGGCGAGCGTGCCGGCGGAGCCGCCGAACACTG
>JBGAKU010000064.1:0-22729 GCA_044224255.1 Geminicoccaceae bacterium | reverse complement strand
GGGACGGTCGCCTCACCCCCGACAGTCGCCGCAATCCTCCATCCTCGGAAGATACGAGGACAAATTTCGGCCACCGAATCATCGGGGCGGGCTCAACCTACCAAGTCCACGGGGCTGTCACCGTCAGTCGACGCACACGTGTCAGCCGCCGGCCGATTCGTCAATAACGGCTTGCTAATACCGCTCCAAAGCTGCACCAGCTCCACACACAGTTGCGTCGCACGCGCCATGTCCTGCAGGCTGATCCATTCCAGCGGCCCGTGGATCTCCTGCATCCCGGTGAACAGGTTGGGTGTCGGTACGCCGAGCTCGGTCAGGCGCGAGCCGTCGGTGCCGCCGCGGATGGGGGTGGAGAAGGGCTCGACGCCGATCCGCCGGCAGGCCGCGCGCGCCAGCTCGACCGGCCGCAGGTCCTTCTCCAGCCAGTAGCGCATGTTGCGGTATTGCGGCGTGATCGTGCACTCGATCCTGGCGCGGGGCTCGGTCGCCTGGATCACAGCACAGACCTGGCGCAGCAGCTCGCCGTGCGCTTTCAGCGCCGCCTCCTCGAAGTCGCGCAGGATGAAGTGCAGCGTCGCCGACGCGGCGCTGCCGCTCATCTTGTGGAGGTGGATGAAGCCCTGGCGGCCGTCCGTGGTCTCGGGCGTCAGCGTCACCTGCGGCAGGGTGTCGACGATCTTGGCTGCGAGGTGCAGCGCGTTCACCAGCTTGTCCTTGGCCGAGCCGGGATGGATCGAGACCCCCTGGACGCTGACCACCGCCCCGTCGGCCGAGAAGGTCTCGTAGACGATCTCGCCCAGCTGCGCGCCGTCCAGCGTGTAGGCGAAGGCGGCGCCCAGGTCCTTGGGCAGGTCGGCATGGACGCCGCGGCCGATCTCCTCGTCCGGCGTGAAGCAGATCCGCACGGGACCGTGCGGGATGTCGGGATGGGTCATGAGATGGCGGGCGGTGGCCATGATGATCGCCACCCCTGCCTTGTCGTCGGCACCGAGCAGCGTCGTCCCGCTGGCGGTGACGATGTCCTCGCCGACCTTGGTCGCGAGGTAGGGCAGCTCGGCCGGCCTCAGCACCATCTGCGGGTCATCCGGCAGGACGATGTCGTCGCCCTGCCAGTTGCGGTGGACGATCGGCTTGACGCCAGTGCCGGTGAACTGCGGCGTCGTGTCGACATGCGCGAGCAGAGCGATCGTCGGCGCATCCGTCAGGGCGGTTGCCGGAATCGTCGCCAGCACCGCGCCATAGTCCGTCAGGCGCACGTCCTCCACGCCGAACCCCGCCAGCTCCTCAACCAGCAGGTTCAACAGCTCGTACTGCTTTGTGGTGCTGGGCGAGGTGGACGAGGATGCATCGGACTGGGTGTCGATGCGGACATACCGGTCCAGCCGTCGAAGCAGCTCCTCCTCCAATTCCGATCCCATCCGACGTTCCCCCAGCTCCATGGTGCCCGGTGCAATCGCAGACTACAGCGCTGCGCGAGCATGCGGCGACAGGGAACCACCATAAACCGCCTGCGTCGGCTGAATGGGTTCAGGGCACAATCGATCCGCTCCTGGGCCGCCAAACCACGCACGTGGTGATCCGCCCGGCCGCGCAACCTGGGCCCGGACTGGTCGACTCTGCGTGGCCTTACGATAACTAGGACCAAGATCCTTGACCTTGACCAACCATTAGGCGATAAGCTGACAGGATTTCCCCTACCCCGGAGCCTGCCATGCCCGCCACCCGCTCCCCCGCCCAGCAGGTTGCCTCGCGCACCAACGGCGCCCGCTCGCACGGCCCCAAGACCGAAGCCGGCAAGGCCCGCTCGGCCCGTAACGGCACCAAGCACGGTCTGCGCGGCGGCTCGTTCGCGCTGTTGCCCGGCGAGGACTACGAGGAGTTCGCAGCATTGCACGCCGCCGTCACTTCCGACTGGGGCCCGCGCGACGCCTATGAACGCCGCTGGGTGATGGAGCTGGTGACCTCGATGTGGCGCCAGGACCGGCTACGGGCCCTGGAGCTGGCCGTGCTCACCGCGGCCGCCGCCGAGAGCCCGCCCTCCGAGGCGACGATCAGGAAGCTCGGCACCTTCGCCCGCTACGGTGCGAGGATCGACAAGGACATCGGCCGCGCCCTGCAAGCCCTGCGGGTCCTGCGCAACCGCCCCGACGCCTGGATCGACGAGCTGCAAAACGGCACGCCCGAACCCAGAGAATCCGAGCCGCCCGATCGGCCGAGGCTCGCAAGCGAGCCTCCCTTGCGCACGTCCGAACCCAAAACGTTGGAGGCGCCGCAGGACGCCAGCGCGCACGAGCTCGACGCTCGCGCGTCGGAACCCGAGCGCCCGCTGAACCGCCACCAGCGCCGGCGGCTGGAGGTGCTGGCCCGCAAGCGGCGCGCCGCCTGATGCCGACCAGGCGCGCGCGTCGGCTCACCAACGAGCAGCCTGCCCGGTCGTGGCGAGGACAAGCTCCATGGGCACCGCAGCGAGGCCTTGGCTCGCGGTCGACGCGAGCGGCGGCAATGGCATCGATCCCGTGTCTCGGCCTCGGGATGCGGGCCAAACCTCTGCCTCGGGACACGGTGGCAGTGGTGTCTCACACCGCGCCCGGCAGGATCACGCACTGCACGGAGGGTCGGCCGTTGATGAAATACCAGCAGGCGTGGGCCCCGCCGTCGGGCGAGGCGATCTTGAGCACCTTGTCCCACGGGATCGGCTGGCACGCACCCTGGATCACCAGCCCCTCCTTGCGATCGGGCAGGACGCACACCCCGACCGGATGACAGTCGCGGTTGTCGCAGCACGACACACCCTTGCCGTCGCGCAGGCCGGTGTACCAGCCATGCGCGGACGCCGGCGCGATCGAGGCGAGCAGCAGCAGGGGGATCAGGCTGCGGCGGAACATGGTCATCGCCGAACCACTCCATCGTGGCCGGCGGCGAGGGGACCCTGATCTCGCGGGGCCGACCCGTTGCCACTAGCCTCCCCGATGGGTCTCCTTCCGCAGCCGAGAACGCACGAAAGCCCGTCCGGTTTCCTTCAAGGCGCCTTTGCGTCGATGCTCTGCGCCACGGGCAATCTTTTTGTTGTCTGAACGTACTTCCTCGGCCGCCCTTGAACGTATCGGCCGCGTCGCACCCCGGGCCAGGCGAAATGGCCGCCAGAGCCTGGCGCTGGGCCAGGGACCGGTGCATAGGCACGGAGGATGCTCGGGAAGCAAGCAGATGGGGGAATTCTGGCGGAGACGGGGGGATTCGAACCCCCGATAGGGGTTTAGGCCCCTATAACGGTTTAGCAAACCGCCGCCTTCAGCCACTCGGCCACGTCTCCACGCCCGTGGCTTCTATCGTTCGTGGGCGCGCCGAGTCAATCGTGACCGATCTCGGCGACGGTGCCGCCGGTGAGGCGGACCAGCTCGGCGAGATCGGTCGCGAACACGCAGTGCGGGTGTCCGGCGGCGGCGAACAGGCGCGCGAAGCGGCCGAGGCTCGCGTCGATGGCGGTCGGCAGAGGCGTGAGATGGCCGAGCGGGGCGACGCCGCCGATCGCGAAGCCGGTGGCTGCGCGGACCTTGTTGGCGTCGCAGCGCCGGACCGCCCCACTCCGGCCGAGGGCTGCGGGCAGGGCTTGGGGATCACAGCGCCGGTCGCCGGCCACCAGCGCCAGCACCGGCTCGCCGTCGAGCTCGAACACCAGGGACTTGACGATGGCACCCACCGGGACGTCGCAGGCGCGTGCCGCATCCTCGGCCGTGCGCGCGGTCTCGGAAAGCTCCATGATCCGGTCCGCGAGCCCGTGCGCCGCCAGTGCGGCCTGGACGCGGCGCACCGAATCGCTGGTGAGCAGCGCGCTCATGCCGGCAGCGGGATGGTGTGGCCCATGGCCGGCACGTCGTAGCCGCGCTGCACCCCGGGCCGGGCGGCGAGCTCGCGATACCAGCGGCGGACCTGCGGGAACTCCGCCATGTCGATGCCCTGCCACTCCCAGCGCGACAGCCAGGGCCAGGTCGCGAAATCGGCGATGGTGAGGTCCTGGCCCGCCAGATAGGGCATCTCGGCCAGCCGCCGGTCGAGCACGCCATAGAGGCGCCTGGCCTCCGCACCGTAGCGCTCCTCGGCATAGGGCGCCTTGCCCGGGTTGAACTTCAGGAAATGGTGCGCCTGGCCGAGCATCGGCCCGACCCCGCCCATCTGGAACATCAGCCATTCCAGCGTCGCGATCCGCGCTGCCGGTGCGCTGGGCAGGAACAGCCCGGTGCGCTCGGCGAGCCAGATCAGGATCGCCCCCGATTCGAACACGCTCTGGCCGCTGTCCCGGTCGACGATCGCCGGGATCTTGTTGTTCGGGCTGATCTCGAGGAACTCGGGGCGGAGCTGCTCGCCCTTGGTGATGTCGATCGGATGCACGGTGTAGGGCAGCCCGCATTCCTCGAGCATGATCGAGACCTTGCGGCCGTTGGGCGTGGACCAGGTGTAGAGATCGATCATGCGGGCCTCGGCGCTCGGGTGGCGAGCCCGTCGATAGCGACTGTGGAGCGCGCAGCCAAGATCGGCCGGCTAGGCACGGGTGGCGATCTGGAACGAGAGCTGTGCGACCAGCCCGGCGGCGGCGAGGACCAGGGCGGCGGCGAGCGCCGGGTCGGGGCCGAGCCCGGCCAGCGCCGTGCAGGCGGCACCCACCGCCATCTGGGTGAAGCCGTAGAGCCCCGAAGCGGAGCCGATCACGACCGGGTTGACGCCGATCGCCTGGGTCAGGGCCGCGGGTGCGGCGGTGCCGACGCCGAGCGTGAACAGGAACATGGTACCGACCACCCAGGTGACGGACAGCTGGCCCGCCAGCACCACGCCGAGCAACAGGAGGGCCGCCAGCACGCTGACGGCATTGGCGCCGACCAGCAGGCGGCGCAGCGGCAGGCGGCCGACCAGGCGACTGGCCAGGATGCTGCCGGCCCACACCCCGAGGACGAGCAGCGCCAGCAGCGGCCCGACCTCGTAGGCGGGCCGCGCGAGCTGCCGGGTGAACACGAACGGTGCCACGGCGATGAAGGCGTACATCGAGGTGGTGGCGCAGCCGCCGCCGACCGCATAGCCGAGAAAGGCCGGCGAGCGCAGGAGCTGCAGATAGTTGCGCACGAGCGCGCCGGCCGCGACCGCGCCGTCCCTTGCCGCGGTCTCCGGCAGCATCCGCCAGGTGAGCAGGAGATTGGCGGCGCCGAGCCCGGCGAGCAGGACGAAGATCGAGCGCCAGCCCGCATGCAGGGCGAGGGCCGAGCCGAGGAGCGGAGCCACGGCGGGGCCGAGCGTGACCATCAGGTTCATCAGCGCCAGGCGGCGCGCGGCCTCGGTCGGGGCGGCGACGTCGCGGACGATCGCGCGCGCGAGCACCAGCCCGGCGCAGCCGCCAAGCGCCTGCAGGAGGCGGGCGAGGATCAGCGCCTGAGCGTCGGGTGCGATCGCCGCGGCGAGGCCGGCAGCGGTGTAGAGCGCCATTCCGGCCATCAGCGTGGCCCGGCGCCCGAAGCGGTCGGAGACGGGGCCGTAGAACAGCTGACCCAGCGCCAGGCCCAGGATGTAGAGGCTGACGGTCATCTGCATCGTGGCGACGCCGGCGCCGAGATCGGCCGCCGCGGCGGGCAGGGCCGGCACGAACACGTGCATCGCCAGCGTGCCGCTGAAGGTGACCATCGCCAGCAGCCACAAAGGGGCATGGGCCGCCGGCCGCTCGGCCGGGCCGCTCACCCGTGCGGGCCTGCGGCGGCCGGAGCGCGCCGGGGTTGGGTCGCTGCGGTCAGCCGCCCGTCGGCCAGGTTCGAATCAGCGGCTTGACCCGCACGATGCTCAGGCGGTTGTGCCGGGTATCGACCGTGACGATGCCGCGGTTCTTGAATCTGACCTCCACCAGTGGCCCTCGAACCGAGCGGACCACGCCCACGCCCCAGTCGGGCCTGGCACCGAGATGGACGATGATCCGGAAGGATTTCAGCAGCCACCTTGGAATCTGTGGGAAGCCGGGGCCGGGTCGCGGTGCGCCGAGGGTGGCGCCGCCATGGCAGTAGGTGTGATAGGTCGCAGCCGTCGGCAGCGGAGTCTGGGTCTGGTTCTCGAGACCCTCCGCACCGGCGATCGTGATCACGATTCCGGTGCCCGGCAGGCTCTTGAACGCGACCGCGTCGTCGATCGAGAACGCGTAGGCGTTCGAGGCCAGCGTCTGGTGGATCAGCTTGACGTAGGGGTTGAAGACGTCCTCGGGCAGCACGGCCAAATCGAAGAAGTTGTACTGCAGGTCGCAATAGGTGCTGATGGCTGCGTCGTAACCGGAGACCTGCGCCAGTGGCGTGCTGCAGCCCGGGAACTGCACCCAGCCATAGACGATCTGCAGCAAGTCCTTCGTGGCCGGCAGCGCCTGCCCCGGAAAGCACTGCTGGAAGTCGTTCTGGAAGAAGCTGTTGATCTGCCTGATCTGGGTGCAGGTCGGGCTCTGGACCGGTGTGGTGGAGGTGCATTTGGTCCACAGGTCCAAGGTGCCCTGCGCCACCTGACCCAGCACGCCGATGCCGGTCAGCGTGTCGGACGAGAGCACCGGCGGGGCGGGCGGCGGGTCGCGGAACGATTCGGCGTAGACGGTGTCGGTCGAGGGCAGCTGGGGTTGCGGATAGGGCTGGCCGCCGGCGGGTGGGGTCGGCAGCGGGACGGTCGGGTTCTTCGGATCGTAATAGGCGGGCACGTAGTAGGGCCAGAGCGTGCCGCCGGCGGTGAACGCGGCCAACGCGCTGCGGAACGGCGTGATGGCCTGGGTCGAGCCCAGATAGGTGTTGCGCGGGCCGGTGTTGCCGCTCGCCCCAATGGCGGCCGGCAGATAGACCTGATCCACGGCCGAGATGTTGAAGTTGACGGTTGCCAGGTCGATGCTGAGATTCGGGTTGAGCGGCGGGCCCTGGGCGGCGGCGAAGGTGTACTCGATCAGCTGTGCGGGCACCGAGGTCGGGAAGCCGTTGACATAGGCCCGGATCAGCAGGGCCTCGCAGGTCGTGGTGGTCGAGGCGCAGCTCGGCAGCGCCGCGCCGTCGACGGGATCGACCAGCATCGGCGGGATCACGGTGCCGCTCCTATCGACGCTGTAATTGTAGGCCGCGTCCGCGGCGTCCTTGCCGTCGAAGACGAACACCCGCATCGCGTTCCACCAGTCGATGAACTGATCGCTCACCTTGCCCAGGTTGGTCGCATCGGCGGGCAGAAGCTGGGTGTAGAACGGGATGGTCAAAGTCACCGACGTCCCGGGCGGCACGCCGGCACCACGGTTGACGAAGATCTTGTAGAGCAGGCTGGTGTTGAAGATCTGGGTGGTCACGTCCGCCACCCGGAACTGCGCCTGCAGCCACAGGTCGCGCACGTCCTTGCCGCTCATGATCGGCGCCTGGATCACCGGATAGAGCGTGCGGTCGGTCGAGTTGTTGTAGAAGGTGATGGTCTTGGTCGGGACGCTCTGCGCACTCGCCGTCACGGCGCTGGTCAGGATCAGCAGCAGCACTGTCAGGCAAAGCCCGATCCGCGCCATCTCGTTTCCTCCCCATCCCCTCACGCGGCGACAGTAACCCGGCCACCGGCGCCCCGCAATTCGGGCGCGGTCCCACGCGGGTTTCAGCAGTCTCCAGGAACGATCCCGCCTCCCCAGCCGTTCAAGCCCCACGCCAACGACGAACGGCAATTGGGGCGGACCATGACACTCGGGACCCTGCTGCTGATCATCCTGATTTTGCTGCTGGTCGGCGCGCTGCCTTCCTGGCCCTACAGCCGCAGCTGGGGCTACGCGCCGAGCGGCGGCCTGGGCCTGATCCTGCTCGTCCTGCTGATCCTGGTGCTGATGGGCCGCATCTGAGCGATGCGGCCCCGGCCAACCGTCACGGGATCGTGGGCAGTGGCGTCAGCACGGCGCCTGCGCTGGCGAGCGATCGATTGCGCAGGACGAACTCGGGGCCTGTGTAGTGCCCCGCGGCAACGCCTCCGACGCGCGGATAGGCGGGATTGAAGCCGTAGCCCAGGCCCGTGTTGCACGCGTTGACGTCCTGGCAATAGTACAGCATCGCGCGGGTCTGGGCGGCATCGGCCGGTCGGCCGCCCAGGCGCTGCTTGAAGGCGGCCACGCATTGCTCGGTGGTAGCACCGCCATAGGGGCTGTGGGGCGCCAGGGTGCGCGCCATGTCGGCATAGCTGCGGCTGCAGGAGGTGAGGGGCTCGTCACTGCAGTTGCGGGCACCTTGCAGGCTGCAGCCGGTGATGTTGGCGAACATCTGATTGGCATCGAGCGGCATGGCGCTGCGGGCCCATTCGCCGCCCAGGGTCACCGCCTTCTGCGCCTCCAGCGGGATCTGCACGCCGAAGGCGCGCCCGAACGCCTCGAACCAGGCGGCCGGCGTCGGCACGAACAGGGTCGGATCCTCGCTCAGGTCCATGACCGCGAGGTTGATCGGCTGGCCGCGCACGCCGCTGTCGATGTAGGCTTGGCTGAACCCGACATAGAGCAGCACATCGTTGGAGAAGGAAGGGCCGCTGGCTGGGTTGACGCAGACCTGCCGGTGCCAGGTGATGAACCGGAGCAGGCTCTCGTTGCCGACCGTCCAGGCCCATTGAAAGCCGCTCGGATAGATGTGGGACTGCCCGTCGAGCGCACCCACCTCGGCCGTGCCGTAGAGCTTCGGGCTGACGCAGGTGACCGGCAGACAGGAGGTGAACGCCGTCATGTACTCGGCCGGAGTCTCGATGCAGGACGGGGCCGGCACGCGGGCGATTGCCGGCGCGTCCGCCAGCACCTCGTCGGAGCCGAAAAGAGCGAGTAGCCCGCCGGCGATGGCGCCGAGCCATGCGCTCCCCGTGACGCCCGATCGTCTGAGAGCAAAGCGGTCTGACCATGCAAACGACATATGGAAGCT
The DNA here is from genome assembly GCA_044224255.1 of Geminicoccaceae bacterium. Classification (GTDB taxonomy): domain Bacteria; phylum Pseudomonadota; class Alphaproteobacteria; order Geminicoccales; family Geminicoccaceae; genus Benzoatithermus. The sequence continues at coordinate 13,823 of JBGAKU010000064.1, read as the reverse complement.
TCCCCAACTTACAAAAATGATCTACTTGAAGTTGTATAGCCTGCACCGTCAAACGGATAAATATGTTATTTTTTAAACTATCAGGTTTGGCAATGGCTGAGCGTGCCGGTTTCACCGCCATGCTCGTCAGCATCGCCGCGGCTTCCATCGGCGTGCTCGCCGCGGAGCCGGTTGCCGACTGCGGCAATGCCGAGGCCGGCAGCATCGAAGCGTTGGTCTGCGGCGATGATGGGCTGAGGACGGCCGACCAGAGGCTTGCCGAGGTCTATGCGGCGGCCGCGGCCAAGGGCGACAGCGCGCGCGCAGCCACGCTCGCGGAGGTAGAGGGGGGCTGGACCAGGGGCCGGGACGGGTGCCTGAGCAGAGCCGAGCCCCGGGCCTGCATCGCCGAAGCGTATCGGCTGCGGATTGCCGAGCTCCAGGCGCGCTATCGGCTGGTCGAGCCGACGGGCACGGGACGCTATCGCTGCGACGATCGGCCGGACGAGGAGGTGGTCGCGACCTATTTCCCCACCGACCCGCCGAGTGCGGTCGCCGAGCGCGGCGACGACATCGCGGTCCTCTACCAGCAGCCGGCGGCCAGCGGCGCCAGGTATGTCGGCTGCAACGAGTCGATCTGGGAGCATCAGGGCGAGGCGATGATCGCCTGGGGTCCCGGGAGCCCGGAGCGGCACTGCGCGGTCGAGCGCTGACGCGGCCTTGGGCTAGCCCTCGTCGGCCCTGCGGGCGTCGTAGGCGCGGCGGGCCGTGATCACCCGCTCGTGGTTGGCGATCGCCCAGGCCCCGAGCGCCTGCAGCGGTGCGGCCAGCTCCATGCCCAGCTCAGTGAGCTCGTACTCGACGCGCGGCGGGATGGTCGGGAACACCGAGCGCGTGACGTAGCCGTCGCGCTCGAGCGCGCGCAAGGTCGAGGTCAGCATCTTGCGCGAGATGCCGTCGACCGCGCGCTGCAGCTCGGTGAACCGGCGTCTGCCCCGGACGAGCAGCATGACGAGATGCACGGTCCACTTGTCGCCGATCAGCGAGATCACCTCGTTCGCCTTGCGGCACTCGGTCATGGTGCCCATCCGGTTTCGCGCGCGCCACTCGGTAACCGGTAGGTTCCGTCTTGCGGTGTGCCGGTCGGTTTCTATCATAGTGCGAGTCACCAATCGAAACAGAGGTTCGCATGAGAACGGTCGCCGTCCTGGTCGGCTCGCTGCGCCGCGATTCGATCAATCGCAAGTTCGCCGACAGCCTGGCCCGGCTCGCTCGCGGCCGGCTCGATCTGCAGCGCGTCGAGATCGGTGACCTGCCGCTCTACAACGAGGATCTGTGGCAGGCGCCGCCGGAGCCGGTGCTGCGCCTGAAGCGCGAGGTGGAGGGTGCCGACGCGGTCCTGTTCGTCACGCCCGAGTACAACCGCTGCTTCACGCCCGCGATCAAGAACGCGGTCGACTGGGGGACGCGGCCCTGGGGCAAGAATTCCTGGGCGGCGAAGCCGGCGGCGATCGTCGGCGCCACGCCCGGGGCGATCGGCACAGCCGTGGCACAGAGCGCGCTGAAGGGACTTCTGCTGGTCTGCGACATGGTGGTGATGGGCCAGCCCGAGGTCTACTTCACCTACAAGCCGGAGCTGTTCGACGGCGACGGCGAGGTGGTCGACCCCAAGACCCGGGATTTCCTCGAAGGCTGGGTGGACCGCTTCGCCACCTGGATCGAGCGCACGGCCGAGCGGCCCGCGCGCACCCAAGCAGGCGCCGATTAGTCGGCACCTGGCGCCTGCGCTCTCTCCACCGGGTTAAGCCGGAGTCGGTACGCCTCCGGCATGCCCGAGCCGAGGAGTGGGCGCAGATACATGCGGAAGGCATCGGTCACGCCGGTGCCGGCGGCGTCGATGAACTCGTCGGGCATGGTGCGGGTCTTGCCCGCGACCTCGGCGAGCGGGGTCAGGCGGTATTCGCAGGAGTAGAAGCCGGTGCGGTGGATGGTGACCGAGCCGTTCTCCGTCCCCCACATCGCGTATTGCACGCCCTTCTCACCGACCTCGCGCGCCTCGCGCCGATCGAGGTCGGAGACGCAGCCGACGAAGCTGCGCTGCAGGTAGCCGAAGGTGTCGCCGCGCACGCGCTTGAAGCCGAGCCGCTCCTTGATCGCCTCGGTCAGCTGATCGGCGAGCGAGGTCGTGCCCGACAGGGCGACGTTGCCGTGCGCGTCGCGCTCGACCTGTTTGGCGAGCTGGACCGCGATCTCCTGGCCGCTCGCGTCATGGATGCCCTCCGAGACCGCGACGATGCAGCGGCCGTGGCGCTCGGTCACCGCCTTCACGTCGGCGAGGAAGCGATCCAGCGCGAAGTCGCGCTCGGGCAGATAGATCAGGTGCGGGCCGTCGTCAGGGTACTTCTGGCCAAGGGCGGCGGCCGCGGTCAGCCAGCCCGCATGCCGGCCCATGACCACGGCGACATAGACGCCGGGCAGCGAGCGGTTGTCCAGGTTCGAGCCCATGAAGGCCTGGGCGACGAACCGGGCGGCGGACGGGTAGCCCGGGCAGTGGTCGGTGACGGCGAGATCGTTGTCGATGGTCTTGGGGACGTGGATGCAGCGCAGATCGTAGCTGGCGGCCGCCGCCTCCTCGGCGACGATCCGGACGGTGTCGACCGAATCATTGCCGCCGACATAAAGAAAGTAGCCGATCCCGTGCGCCTGCAGGGTCTTGAAGATCTCCTGGCAGTACTTCCGATCGGGCTTGTCTCGGGTGGAGCCCAGGGCCGAGGAGGGCGTGTCGGCGACCAGCTCGAGATTGTGGCTGGTTTCGCGGGTGAGGTCGACCAGATCCTCATCGACGATGCCGCGCACGCCGTGCCTGGCACCGTAGATCCGCTCGATGTGGCGGAACTTGCGTGCCTCCAGCACCACGCCCACCAGCGACTGGTTGATCACCACCGTCGGGCCGCCGCCCTGGGCCACCAACACCTTGTCGCGCATCGCCCGCCACTCCCTGGTGTCGGATCAGGGTGCAGCGAACGCGGGGGCGAGTCGAGGGCTGTCGGGGTTCAGCCGGTGGCCGTGAGGATCGGTCGCGGCGGCGGGGCCGCGGCTGTTGCCGGCCCAGCCTGTCGCCAGCGCCGGGCAGGTGTCGCAGCGCAGGCCGCGCAGCTTGCAGAACTCGATGTCGCAGCGAACCGGGTGGCCTCGCAGGGCCAGGGAGATGCGTTGGAGTCGTTGCGTGCCGCACCCCTTGACGAGCACGACGTCGCCCGCTCGCAGCTCCGACCGTACGGCGGACCCGCCAACGGGGCACTTGACGACCGTTCAAGTCGGCGGCAGCGCTGCCTCGACCTTGGGCAGGCGCAGCGCCCGACGAATCCATGGCAGAGGTGAGACCATGAGCCAGGCACGCAGGCCGGTGGCGTTGGTGGCGGCCGAGACGGCGCCGCGCGAGCGGGCCTCGAACTATCCCGAGCCCTTCGCCTCGCGCATGGCGGGGCGGATCAAGCGGCCGCTCGGCGACCTGTTCGGGCTCGCCAATTTCGGCGTCAACCTGACCACGCTCGAGCCGGGTGCCGTCTCCTCGCTGCGGCATGTGCACTCGCGCCAGGACGAATTCGTCTACATCCTCGACGGCGAGCCGACGCTGGTCACCGACGAGGGCGAGACGGTCCTGCAGCCCGGCATGGCGGCCGGGTTCAAGGCGGGCTCCGGGAACGCCCACCACCTGGTCAACCGGACGGATCGCGACGTGGTCTATCTCGAGGTCGGCGACCGCGCCGAGCGCGACACCGTGAGCTATCCGGACGACGACATCCGCGCCGCGCTCGGAGCCGATGGCCGGTGGGTCTTCGTGCACAAGGACGGCCGACGGTATTGACCCGGGATGGACTACTTGCCGACCGACGTGGAACTCGGCTTCCAGATCAAGGCGCCAACCCAGTAGCGAGCCTTCCGGGATCGGCCGGCTGCCGCGGCTGCCGCGTCGGTCAAAAAACCCTTGCATGGTACAAGGTGCGCCCCTATATGCGGCCTCCCGGCGGTCGTGGCTGCCGTGGCAGACAGTGAGACCGGAGATGGCGAGGAAGGCGGAGCGCGTCGTGAAGCCGGTCAAGAAGAGCGACCGGTGGACCGTGCGTGGGGTGCCGGCGAAGTTGCAGAAGGCGGCCGGTGACGCCGCGCGGGCAAAGGGGCTGACTCTCGGGCAGTGGCTGGGCCAGGTGCTCGGTGCGGCTCTCCCCCGCCGCGGCGTAGAGCCGGCCGAGACCACCCAGCGGTGGGAAGAGGCGGTCGAGCAGCGGCTGGCACGCCTGGAGGCGGTGGTGCTCGGAAACGAGCGCGCTGCGGCGGGCGTGTCTGCCGAGGCAGCCAGGCCGAGCTGACGCTCGGCAGGGCGCCTAGCCACCGAGCTGCGTGGTCGATGCGCCGGGCGGGACCCCCGTGGTCCCGCCCGGTCGCATGATGGGGTCGAGTGTGGTCGGAGAAGGAGCAAGGGCGATGGCCCAGCATGTCGTTCACACCCAGCTGCCCGGCCAGCTCGTCATGCTCGGCTGCGGGAGCATCGGCCAGGCGGTCCTGCCCCTGATCCTGCGGCATCTGGGGGTGACGCCCGACCGGATCACGATCGTCACCGCCGACGGCCGCGGCCGCGAGGAAGCGACGGCCTACGGCATCACCTTCATCGAGCAGGCGCTGACGCAGGAGAACTATCGGCGCGTGCTGGAGCCGCTGCTCGGCACCGGCGATTTCCTGCTCAACCTCTCCGTCGACGTCAGCAGCACGGCGATCGCGCGGCTCGCCCATGAGCGCGGCGCGCTCTACCTCGACACGGTGGTCGAGCCCTGGGGCGGGATGTACTTCGACCGCAGCCTGTCGCCTTCGGCGCGCTCGAACTATGCGCTCCGCGAGGAGATGCTGAGGCTGCGCCGGGAGCTCGGCCGCGGGCCGACGGCGGTGAGCGCGCAGGGTGCCAACCCGGGCCTCGTCTCGCAGCTCGTCAAGGAGGCGGCGCTGATCGTCGCCCGCGATACCGGCGTGCCGCATGCGGAGCCGACGGATGGGCCGGGCTGGGCGCGCCTGTTCCGCGACGTCGGGGTGAAGGCGATCCACATCGCCGAGCGCGACACGCAGGTTTCGAGCCGACGCAAGGCGCCGGGCGAGTTCGTCAACACCTGGTCGATCGACGGCTTCGTCTCCGAGGGCTGCCAGCCGGCCGAGCTCGGCTGGGGCACGCACGAGCGCCACTTCCCGCGCGGCGGGATGCGCCACACTCACGGCTGCGGGGCGGCGATCTACCTGAACCAGCCCGGGGCGGGGACGCGCGTGCGGACCTGGACCCCGAACTACGGGCCGTTCCACGGTTTCCTCGTCACCCACAACGAGTCGATCTCGATCGCCGACTATCTGACGCTGCGCGATGGGGATGCGGTGCTATACCGGCCGACGGTGCACTACGCCTACCATCCGTGCGACGACGCCGTGCTGTCGGTACACGAGCTGGCCGGGCGCGGCTGGCAGCAGCAGCCCGAGCAGCGCCTGCTCATGGAGGAGATCATCTCGGGCATGGACGAGCTGGGCGTGCTCCTGATGGGGCACGAGAAGGGGGCGTTCTGGTACGGCTCCCAGCTCACCATCGAGCAGGCCCGCGAGCTCGCACCCTACAACAGCGCCACCTCGCTGCAGGTCGCGGCGGGCGTGCTGGGCGGGATGGTCTGGGCGATCGAGCATCCCTCCGCCGGTATCGTCGAGGCCGACGAGCTCGACCACAAGCGGGTGCTCGAGGTGGCGCGGCCCTATCTCGGCCCCGTGGTCGGTGCCTATACCGACTGGTCGCCTCTCGACCGCCGGGCCGTCCTCTTCCCGGAGGACCTCGATCCAGCCGACCCCTGGCAGTTCAAGAACATTCTGGTCGGCTGACACCAAGCCTTAGTCTTTGTCGGCATAGCGTGGGGACGACCCAAGCGGGTGCCGTTGTCTCAACCCCTCTGCCCTGTGGAAGGGATTGCCTGATGACGCCCAAGCTGCGCCGCTTCCTCGACGATGTTCGTCCGGCCACGCCTTATCTCGTGGTCGACGTCGACGTCGTCGAGACCAACTACCAGGCGCTCGCCGCCGCGCTCGATGGCGTGGCGATCTTCTATGCCGTCAAGGCCAACCCGGCGCCGGAGATCCTGCGCCGACTGGTGGAGCTCGGCTCGTCCTTCGACGTGGCGAGCCCCGGCGAGGTCGCGATGGCGCTCGCCGCCGGGGCCTCGCCCGACCACATCTCCTACGGCAACACGATCAAGAAGGAGGCCGACATCGCCTCGGCCTACGCGCAGGGTGTGCGGCTGTTCGCGTTCGACAGCGAGGCCGAGCTCGCAAAGATCGCGCGCGCCGCCCCGGGCAGCCGCGTGTTCTGCCGCATTCTGACCAGCGGCGAAGGGGCGGACTGGCCCCTGTCGCGCAAGTTCGGCTGCGCTCCTGCCATGGCGCGCGATCTGCTGACGCGCGCCGCCGGGATGGGCGTGGTCCCCTGGGGCGTCTCGTTCCATGTCGGCTCGCAGCAGAAGAACCCCGCGGCCTGGGAGAGGGCGCTGGCGGAGGCGGCCTCCCTGTTCCGCGACCTCGAGGCCGTCGGCGTCGAGCTCGGCATGGTGAACCTGGGCGGCGGCTTCCCCACGCCCTATCGCGCCGCGGTGCCGGACGCCGCGACCTATGGCGTGGAGATCATGGCGGCCGTGCGGCGGCATTTCGGCAACCGCATCCCGTTCCTGATCGCCGAGCCCGGCCGTGGCCTCGTCGGCAATGCCGGCGTGATCCAGACCGAGGTCGTGCTGATCGCAGAGAAGGGCGAGGGTGATCCGCGCCCATGGGTCTATCTCGACATCGGCCGCTTTGGCGGCCTCGCCGAGACCGAGGGCGAGGCCATTCGTTACCCGATTGCGAGCCGACGCCGTGGGGAGCCGCGCGAGGTGATTCTTGCCGGCCCGACCTGCGACAGCGCCGACGTGCTCTACGAGCGCAGCGGCTACACGCTGCCCGAGGATCTGCAGGTCGGCGACCGGCTCGAGATCGCCTCGACCGGGGCCTACACCACGACCTACGCGGCGGTGGCGTTCAACGGCTTCGAGCCGCTGCGCGCCTACTGCATCTAGCCACCGCACGCCTCGGGGACACTGCGATGCAGCTATCGACCCAGCCGCTCGCCGGCCGGGCGGAGAGCCGCCGTCTCGACTTCGTGGTCGTGGCGGCAGCGGAGAGCCACCTGCCCGAGATGGCTGCCATCTACTGCGAGCAGATCGCAGCCGGCCTCGGCAGCTTCGAGAACCCTCTGCCCGACGCCGCCGATCTCGGCCGGCGGCTCGTCGCCGTGCGCGCGGCAGGCCTGCCGGCGTTCGTGGCGCTGGATGCGAACGGGCGCGTGCTCGGCTTCTGCTGGGCCCGCCCGTTCCGGCCGCTCGCCGCCTACTCCGCGACCGTCGAGGACTCGATCCATGTCGCGAGCGACGTGCGCCGGCACGGCGTTGCGCGAGCACTCCTGGAGGCCCTGATCGTGGCCTGCGGCGAGCGCGGCTGCCGCCAGATGATCGCGGTGGTGGGCGATGCCCGCAACCGCGCCTCGATCCGGCTTCACGAAAGCGTGGGCTTCAAGCCCGTCGGCTTCCTGCCGAGTGCCGGCATGAAACCCAGCGGCGAGGTCGATGTTGTGCTGCTACAACGGGCACTGCTGACGCAGCATCGACAGGTCAAGCCGATGTAACGACGGCGTGCATACTCGGGACGACCAGGATGTCTTCGGTGGGAGATCTGGTTCGGGCGCGCTCGATGGCAGGCACGATGCCGGCGCGGCCCTCTAGGGCGCGCGCCATCCGCATCGGTCGGGAGGAGGAGAGCAGGTTTGCCGGGGGCCTCGGCCTGGGGCTGTTGTTGAGCATGCCGTTCTGGCTTGCTGTGGCGGCTCTATTCCTACAGCACTAACCAGCTCGACTGCTTTCCGGCGCCGGTCACTGGTGCGCCGGCGCCGGAACCGGCCTAGCCCCGCTGCGGCGTGACCGGCTGCTTCCCTGAACGCGTACCGCCGCCCGGTATCCCAGGAGCACCAGCACCAGCGCGGCATAGACCAGGGAGTCCGTCTCCCAGACCTTGGCGACCATGACGAAGTGGGTAACCGCCAGCGCGACAGCGAGGTAGACCCAGCGGTGCAACCTCTGCCAGGCCGGCCCGCCGAGGCGGCGGACCATGGCGTTGTTCGAGGTCACTGCCAGCGGGATCAGTACCAGGAACGCGGCCATGCCGATGGTGATGTAGGGCCGCTTGAGGATGTCGGCCCAGATCGCCGCCAGGGCCAGGTTCTGGTCGAGCACCAGATAGGTCAGGAGGTGCATGCAGGCATAGATGAACGCCAGCACACCAACGGCGCGGCGGTAGCGCAGAAGGCTGATCCCGGTCAGCCGGCGCAGGGGCGTGATGGCGAGCCCGATCACCAGGAACTTGAGCGCCCACAGGCCCAGATCGTGCTCGAGCGCCTTGATCGGGTCCGGGCCGAGCCGATCCATGACCCCGAGCGTGAAGGTCCACACGCCCGGCAGGATGCCGACGAGGTAGAGCGCGCCGGGGCGCAGGCGCTGATACCAGGGCAGGGCCTTCGCCATCTCAGTAGTTCTGACGCAGGTCCATGCCGGTGTACAGGCTTGCCACCTGCTCGGCATAGCCGTTGAACGGCAGGGTCGGGCGACGCTTGGCGAACAGGCCGCCCTCGCCGATCCGGCGCTCGCTGGCCTGGCTCCAGCGCGGATGGTCGACCTCGGGATTCACGTTGGAGTAGAACCCGTATTCCTGCGGCGCGTAGAGGTTCCAGGTGGTCGGCGGTTGCTCCTCGACCAGGCTGATCCGCACGACCGACTTGATGCTCTTGAACCCGTACTTCCATGGCACGACCAGACGGATCGGCGCGCCGTTCTGGTTCGGCAGGGTCTGGCCGTAGAGACCGACCGCGAGGATGGTGAGCGGGTGCATCGCCTCGTCGAGGCGCAGACCCTCGACATAGGGCCATTTGATGCCCCAGTAGCCGCTGGTCCCTGGCATCTCGTCGGGTCGCAGCGCGGTCTCGAAGGCGACGTATTTGGCGCTACCCTGGGGCTCGACCCGCTTGAGCAGCTCGGCCAGCGGGAAGCCAACCCAGGGAATCACCATCGACCAGGCCTCGACGCAGCGCAGCCGGTAGATCCGGTCCTCGAGCGTGACCGCGGCCAGGATGTCCTCGAGATGATAGTCGGCCGGCTTGGCGACCAGACCGTCGGCCTTGATCGTCCAGGGCTGGGTGGTCAGCTTGTCGGCATAGGCGGCCGGGTCGGACTTGCCGGTCCCGAACTCGTAGTAGTTGTTGTAGTGCGTGATGTCCTCGAGCGAGTTCTGCGTCTCGTCCGTCGAGAAGGGGCTCGGGACCGCGTTCAGCGCCGCCGCCGCGACAGGCTCGGTCAGCGAGCCCGCAAGGCCCAGGGCGGCAGCGCCGGCGAGCAGCTCGCGGCGGCGGAGCCAAGTCCGCTCGGGCGTGATCTCGGAGGGACGGATGCCCCCGGCATGACGAAGGGACATGATGATGTGCTCCCGCGGCATCGGCCGCACCGGCCCATTCAGATAAGCGCAGTCGCGCGGCTCCAACACTCGTTTCGTCTCGCGACCGGTCACGAGGGCTCGATGGACGGGCGCAGGCGGAGCCCGTGCGCGAGCCATGCCGCCAGCAGAAGCGAGAGGGCGATCCCGGCCACCGTGGCGCCCCAGCCCAGCCGATCGAACACCTGGCCCAGCAGCGCGGTGCCGGCCAGCCCGCCGGCATAGTAGCTGGCGAGATAGAGGCCGCTCGCCGAGCCGCGCTCGCTCGTGGCGGTCCGACTGACGAACCCCGTCGCGGTGGCCTGGGCAAAGAAGGTGCCGGCACCGACGAGCGCGAGCCCCAGCAGCACGGCGGCAAGGCTGGGCGTGAGCAGGAGCGGCAGGCCGAGCAGGGCCGCGATCAGCGCCAGCCAGAAGGTCGGGCGCGCGCCGAGGCGGTGGGCGACGTGGCCGGCCAAGGGCGTGGTGACGATGGCCGGGAGAAAAACGAGATAGACGAGGCCCAGAGCCATCGGGCTCACCGCCAGCGGCGGCCGCACCAGGACGAAGTTGACGTAGGTGAAGGTGCCGATGAAGGCGAACAGGATCAGGAAGCCGATCGCGAAGCCGCGGCGGAGGTGGCCATTGCGCAGGTGCATCGCCCAGGCGGCGAGCGGGGCCGAGCGGCCGGGGGCGAGCATGACCGGCGTCCGGCCGAGCCACAGCCAGACCAGGACCGCCCCGGCGAGGTTGAGCCCGGCGAACAGGTGGAAGTTGGCGGCAAGGCCGAAATGGTCGGCGGTCGCCGCCGAGAGCATCCGGCCGAACAGGTTGCTCGCGACATTGCCGGTGACGTAGGCGGCGAGCGCGCCGCCGGCGGCCGCTGCGCTGCAGCGCTCCCCTAGATAGGCCACGGTCAGGGTGAAGGCCGTCGACATGAACACGCCCTGGGCGATACGCAGGGCGGCGAAGCTGCCGAGGTTCGGTGCGGCGGCGAGCAGCATGGTTGGCAGTGACAGCAGCGCCAGGCTGAGCGCGATGCCGCGGCGACGGTCGATGCGGGCGCCGAGCAGGGCCACGAGCAGGCCGGCCGCGGCCATGCCGAGTGTGCTGGCGTTGACGGCGAGGCTCATCGCGGCCGGCGTCACGCCATAGGCCAGGGCGAGCGGCGGCAGGATCGCCTGCGTCGCGAACAGGTCGACGACGGTGAGGAAGGCGATCAGGCCGATCACCAGGTTCCGCCGCAGGGCGGCGTCATGGCGCGCGGCGGCCACGGCGGGCAGCGCGGTGGTCGTGAGCATCAGGGTCGTCCGGGGCGAGAGAGGCTGGGTGCCCGACGGGATGGCCGGGCACCCGGGCGGACGGGATCGGGGGCCGTCACATCATCGCGTCGTCATGATCCTGCTTGTGCAGAAGATCGGCGGAGATCAGGACGGCCGTGGTGCCGCCGGTGTTCTTCCACCAGTGGGACGTGCCCTTGGCCTCAACGGCCACCTCGCCCGGATGATGGACGATCGGCACGGCGCAGCTGCTGGCATATTCGGTGACCTCGCCGATCGCGACGTAGATCAGGGCCGGCCGGTCGTCGTGGCTGTGCCACGGCACCACCCCGCCGGGCTTCAGGGCGAGGCGGCGCATCCGGAACTGGCGATCGTCGATGCCCACGGGCTGGGTGGCGAGGTCGATCGAGGCCAGGACCACGTCGGTGACGTCCTTGGGCATGGTGGCGCCCGGCTTTTGGCCCTGGCCATCGGCCACGACCTGATCGGCGGGGCATTCGCCGGCGATGGCGGTCCCGGCGAAGCCGAGCAGGACGCCGGCGGCCGCCGCGGCGCACAGACGGGGGAACTTGGGCATCGGTGTGGTCCGTTGCTGGTCCGGCCGCGGACCCGATGTCCACGGCGACGGGCGCAGGATCGGCGATCGCGTCCTCCGCCGGAAATGCCGGGTGCCATTCGAATACTTAGCCGCCGGCTATCGCGGCGTGCCGATCAACTTTCCGGGTGTCGGGTGGGAGTGGGTTATCGGGATAAGTGTTTCCGGCTATGGGCCGGTGCGATGCCTCATCGGGGAATTTGCCATGACCATTCGTCGTAGGTGCGGGGTGGCAGCGGTCGTGATCACGCTCGTGCTGCTGGCGCAGCCGCCAGCGCGAGCGGATGAGACGCCGGTGCCCGAGCAGATCGTCGACACGATGAATCAGCTGTTCGGCCGGCATGCCGGCTTCCGGGCCAACCATGCCAAGGGCATCGTGGCCGAGGGGACCTTCGCGCCGAGCGGTGCCGGGCAGGCGCTTTCCAGCACCGCCCTGTTCCGCAGCGGCACGCTGCCGGTGACCGTACGCTTCTCCGACGCGACCGGCCTGCCGACCATTCCGGACGGGGCGCCCAACGCCAACCCGCACGGCATGGCGGTCAAGCTCACCCTGCCCGATGGCAGCGAGATGGACATCGTCGCCAACTCGCTGGCGTTCTTCCCGGTCGCGACCGGCGAGGACTTTCTTGCCATGCTCCAGGCGGCCGCGGCTAGTGGCCCGGATGCGCCCAAGCCGACGCCGATCGAGCGCTTCCGTGCGGATCACCCGGCGGTTGGTCCGGCCTTCGCTTCCGCGCAGACGCCATCCAGCTTCGCGCGCGAGACCTATAACGGGGTCAACGCCTTCATGCTCGTGGCCGAGGATGGCACCCGTCAGCCGTTTCGCTTCAAGATCGAGCCCGTGGATGGGGCCGAGCACCTGACCGTCGAGGACGCGAAGGCCAAGGCGCCCGATTTCCTGGTCGCCGAGCTCGGTCTGCGGCTGGCGCAGGCCCCGGCGAAGTTCCGCCTGTTCGCCACGCTGGCCGCCGCGGGCGACCCGCTCGACGACGCCACCAAGCCCTGGCCCGCCGACCGCGAATCGGTCGATCTCGGCACGATCACGCTGACCAAGGTCGCTGAGGACAGCGGCGCCCGGGAGAAGGAGCTTCTGTTCCTGCCCACCAACCTGGTCGACGGTATCGAGGCCTCGGACGACCCGCTGATCCAGACCCGCACCGACGCCTATGCCGTGTCCTTCGCCCGCCGGTCCGAGTGACGCCTCAATAAGCCTGTACGCCGGCCTCATCGAGGACCGCACCGAGCCGGGTGCTCTCGGCGGCGAGCTTGGCCGCAAGCGCTCCAGGCGTCGCCTGATCGGGAGGGACCATCGTGCCGCCGAGTGCTGCCATGCGCTCGATCACCTGCGGGTCGGTGACTGCGGCCTGGAGTGCTTCGGCCAGGCGCTCCACGATCGCCGTGGGCGTCCCGGCCGGGGCGTAGAGGCCGTGCCAGACGACCAGCGTCACCTGCGGCAGCCCAGCCTCGGCCGTCGTCGGCAGGTCCGGGAGCGTTGGCAGCCTGGCCGCGGCGGTGAGCGCATAGGCCCTGATCCTGCCCGCCTTGATGTAGCCGGTCGTGCCGCTGGTCTGGTCGCACAGCAGGTCGATCTGGCCGCCGAGCAGGTCCTGCAGCGCAGGCGCCGTGCCCTGATAGGGCACGTCGATGACGGTCGTGTTGGTGGCGCTGGTCAGCAGGAGGCGGCACAGATGCGAGGAGGTGCCGAGGCCGGCAAAGCCCATAGCCACCGAGTCCTCGTTCACCCGCAGATGCTCGATCAGGCCCTTGAGGTCGGCGATCGGCAGGTCCGCGCGGGCGACGATGGTCATGGGCACGTCGGCGATCAGCCCGATCGGCGCGAAGCTCTTGATCGGGTCGTAGGGCAGGCGCCGGTACATCCGACGGCTGGTGGCCTGGGTGAGGTTGATGAGCAGCAGCGTATAGCCGTCCGGCGCCGCCTTCGCGACCTGCGCCGCGCCCAGGGTCCCGCCGGCGCCGGTGACGTTCTCGACCATCACCTGCCGACCGAGATTCTGGGTCATGGACCGGGCGACGAGGCGGGCGAGCGTGTCGGTCGGCCCACCCGCCGCGAACGGCACCACGATCCTCAGCGCACGGTCGGGCCAGGCCTGGGCGGCCGGCGCCAGCAGGAGGAGCACCGCCAGCGCGGCGCTCAGGCAGGCAAGGCGGCAGAGGGCTGTGGGACGTCGCGACACGGCCGGCACGGGCGCAGCCCCCAGGGCCTTGGATGACGGCACGGCGCCCGCTCCCCGCTCGCGCAGCGCCGCCGGCGTGCGCCTTGTGATTGGGTCGACCGTAGCCGGCACGGCACCGCCGGGCAATCGCGGCGGGGTCCGCCGGGGTAGTATCCCAGGTGGCGGTGTAGCTGGACCGTAGCCAAGTGGCGCGCTCGCTGCGTCCGTGATCGC
>JBGAKU010000408.1:0-2814 GCA_044224255.1 Geminicoccaceae bacterium | reverse complement strand
CCCTGGCCGGCGCCGGTCGCCCGACGCGGTTGATCCCCACAAGGTTCGGGCACTGTTCGGCCATGACGAACGAGACCGTGGGACGACGATGTGCGAACCCTTGATCAGCCGGACGCGCTTGGCGGAGCTGATCCCGAGGCCACCCGTGAGGAAGCTCGACACCCAGGGGCCGGCGGCATTGACCAGGGCCCGCGCGTGCACCGTGCTGCGTCGCCCCTGGTCGTCCTTGAGCTCGGCCACCCAGAGCTCGCCCTCGCGGCGCGCCTGCTCGCAGCGGGTGCGGGTGCGGATCACGGCCCCGCGCTCGGCGGCGTCCACGGCGTTGAGTGCCACGAGCCGGCTGTCCTCGACCCAGCAGTCCGAGTAGGTGAAGCCGCGCTTGACCCAGGGCTGCAGCGGATCGCCGAGCGGCCCTGGCTTGGCCAGGTTGACCGAGGTCGAGCCGGGCAGGATCTCGCGCCCGCCGAGATGGTCGTAGAGCAGGAGTCCCAGGCGGATCATCCAGGCCGGGCGCTGCTCGGGGCTGTGCGGCAGGACGAAGCTGAGCGGCCAGACGATGTGCGGGGCGGCGCGCAGCAGGACCTCGCGCTCGATCAGCGCCTCGCGGACCAGCCGGAACTCGTAATATTCGAGGTAGCGCAGGCCGCCGTGGATCAGCTTGGAGGACCAGCGCGAGGTATGGCTGGCGAGATCGTCCTTCTCGGCCAGCAGCACGGTCAGACCACGGCCGGCCGCATCGCGCGCGATGCCGGCCCCGTTGATGCCGCCGCCGACGATCAGCAGATCGACCTGCTCGCCCAGCTTCTTGCCTCCCGCAATCCACTTTTTCGTATCAGAACGTCCGAAGTTCGCAATTGAAAATCACTCAGTTCGCTACGCGCTGCTCTTCCTCGGCCACGTAGAGCGCCACCTCGCCGGCCTCGATCCGCTGCAGCAGGGGGGGCGGCGGGGGCGCGTCGGTGAACAGCGCGTCCACGTCGTCGAGGCTGCCGAGGCGGACCATGGCGTTGCGGCCGAACTTGCTGTGGTCGGCGGCCAGGAACACCTGGCGAGAATTGGCGATGATCGCCTGGGCGACGCGCACCTCCTGATAGTCGAAGTCGAGCAGCGTGCCGTCCAGGTCGATGCCGCTGATGCCAATGACGCCATAGTCAACCCGGAACTGGCGGATCAGGTCGATCGTCGCCTCGCCGACGATCCCCTGGTCGCGCGCCCGCACCATGCCGCCCGCCACCGTCACCTGGAAGTCCCCCTTGGCGCTGAGCATGGCGGCGACGTTGAGATTGTTCGTGATCACCCGCAGCCCGACATGCCGCATGAGCTGCTTGGCGATCTCCTCGGTCGTGGTGCCGATGTTGATGAACAGGGAGGCGTGGTGCGGGATGTGCTGGGCGACCATCCGCGCGATCCGGCGCTTCTCCTCGATCTTGAGGACCTGGCGCTCGGGATAGGCGATGTTCTCGACCGAGGAGGCCAGCGCCGCGCCGCCGTGATGGCGCTGCAGCACCGCCTGCGCGCACAGGGCGTTGATGTCGCGACGCACGGTCTGCGGGGTTACCGCGAAGCGGTGGGCGAGCGCGTCGATGCTGACGAACCCTTGCCGCCGGACCAGATCGACGATCCGGGCGCGACGCTCCTCGTTGCCGGCCAAGCGGCCCGCCTCCCGCGCGGGTTGTTGTTCGGATGCGAACATGCCACCCGGCTGTAGCGATGCAAGCCGAAAATCGCTCAGCTGCGCACCCGTGCCACCGCGCGGCGCCAGCCGGTGAGGAGATGCTGGCGCTCCGCGGCGTCCATCCTGGGCTCGAACCGCCGCTCGAGGCGCCAGGCCTGGGCGATGTCGTCGAGCGAGCCGTAGAGCCCCGCAGCCAGCCCGGCGAGATAGGCCGCACCCAGTGCCGTCGTCTCGATCACCGCCGGCCGTTCGACCGGGCGCTCCAGCATGTCCGCCAGGAACTGGCAGAGCCAGTCGTTCGCGACCATGCCGCCGTCCAGGCGCAGCGTGCCGAGCCCGGCCTCGACCGCACCGCCGCGCATGTCGGCGGCGAATGCGTCGGCGAGGTCGGCGGTCTGGTAGGCGACCGCCTCGAGTGCCGCGCGCACGATGTGGGCGACGGTGCTGTCGCGGGTGAGGCCGAGAATGGCCCCGCGGGCGTCGGGGTCCCAGTGCGGGGCGCCGAGCCCGGTGAAGGCGGGGACCAGATAGACGCCCTCGGTCGAGGGCAGGTCGCGGGCATGGGCCTCGCTCTCGCTCGCCGAGCTGATCACGCGCAGGCCGTCGCGCAGCCACTGCACGGCCGCACCGGCGACGAAAATGCTGCCTTCCAGGGCGTAGGTGGTCTTGCCGCCCAGGCGGTAGGCGACGGTGGTGAGCAGGCGGTTGGCCGACTCGACGCAGCGCTCGCCGGTGTTGACCAGCATGAAGCAGCCGGTGCCGTAGGTGCTCTTGCTCATGCCGGGATGGAAGCAGGCCTGGCCGACCGTCGCCGCCTGCTGGTCGCCGGCGATGCCCAGGATCGGGATCGCGGCGCCGAACAGGTCGGGATCGGTGACGCCGAACTCACCCGCGCAGTCGCGCACCTCGGGCAGGATGGCCGCCGGGATGCGCAGCGCCTCGAGCATGCGCTCGTCCCAGCGCTGGGCGACGATGTCGAACAGCATGGTGCGCGACGCGTTGGTGGCGTCGGTGGCGTGGACCCGGCCGCCGGTCAGGCGCCAGAGCAGGAAGCTGTCGATCGTGCCGAAGGCGAGGGCACCGTTCTCCGCCGCGCGCCGAGCGTTCGGGACATGGTCGAGCAGCCAGGCGAGCTTGGT
>JBGAKU010000063.1:0-24605 GCA_044224255.1 Geminicoccaceae bacterium | reverse complement strand
AGTGCTTTGGCGACCGCGCGCACCCGCGGCTTGAGGATCTCCGGATCGGGTGCGGCGTCGGGCGCCGGCAGGTCGAGCCGCAGCTCGTCGCCGGCGATCCGCAGGCGGCTGGTGGCGAGCAGATCGGGCACCGCCGCCGAAATCCGGTAGCCGAGCTGCAGCGTGATCCCCAAAAGCTCTGCCCGACGGCGCTCGGCCTCGGGCAGCAGCGACAGGATCGGGCGGATGAACAGGTCCTCGGGGCTGCCTTCGTAGCGGATGAAGGCGGCATAGGCGATGAACGCGCGTTCGGCGTGGTCGAGCGCGATGAACGGATACTGGGCCAGGCGATAGAACGCCTCGCGTGCCCGAAGCGCTGGATGCTCGCGCCATGCCGAGTCGGACACCTCGCAGGCTGCCAGCCGCAGGCGCCGCTGCTCCTCGGTCTCGTTCCGGAAGATCGCTGCCGTCCAGTCGCCCATCGCGGCACCGATCTCGGGCAGCCGCGATCGGCCGCGCCCGAAGTCGCGTGCGCCGGCGAGCAGCGGATCCTCGCGCAGCGCCGCAGCCGACAGTCGGTTGAACAGGCGGCCCTCGCGCAGGCCGAAGGCCGAGAACACGACGCGCTCGGGTTGCAGCCGCCGCACGACGCGCTCGAGCAGGAGCGCCGCCGCGCGCACGGTCTCGACGCGTCGGCCCGGCATGCCCGGGATCGTCCGCAGCTCGCTGGAGGAGAGGGCGGCGATCGAGCGGCCGAGCGTGATCGCCTCGTCGGCCGAGATGCGGTAGTCGTGGACCACCTTCAGCGGCGTGTCGGTCATCGACAGGCGGATCCGGGCCAGAGCGCGCCATCCGCCACCGACGACGTAGAAGCTGCGGCCCGCGGCGGCGCGCTCGAGCCAAGGAATCGATTCCAGACGCTGGTCGATCCAGGCCGTGGCCGGCGCATCGCGCTCCAGGAGCATGCGCGTGACCGGGAGCGTGCCGATCGGCAGGCTGGCCTCGGGCCCGATCGGGCCGT
This sequence comes from Geminicoccaceae bacterium, assembly GCA_044224255.1. Lineage (GTDB taxonomy): Bacteria > Pseudomonadota > Alphaproteobacteria > Geminicoccales > Geminicoccaceae > Benzoatithermus. The sequence continues at coordinate 23,605 of JBGAKU010000063.1, read as the reverse complement.
CCGGGCCCACCGAGGAGAGATCGACGCTGCCGCCGCCCAGGTCCCCGACCACGCCACAGGCGCGGTAGAAGCTCGACGCGACGCCGAGGGCGGCCGCATAGGCCTCGTCGTGGCCGGACAGGACGAGGATCGGGCGACCGGTCGCGCGCGTGGCCTCGGCCAGGAACTCGCCGCCATTGGCAGCGCGGCGGACCGCCTCGGTCGCGACGTACTCGACCTCCCCGACCTGCAGGGCATCGGCGATATGGGCGAAGCGGCGCAGGGCGTGGAGCGCGCTGTCCATCTCCGGGCGCCCGATCCGTCCCGACGTGGCGAGGCCGCGGCCTAGGGCGCAGACCGACTTCTCGTTGAACAGGGCGATCGGCGCCCGGCACAGCCGCTCATAGACCACGAGACGGATCGAGTTTGAGCCGATGTCGACGACCGCGAACGGCTTGCTCGACGCCGAGCTTCGCCGGCGCGCCGGCCGCGGCGGGCTCTCCTGCGCGTTCACGCGGGCAGAGGCTCGCGGGCGCGGGCGACATGCAGGCCACGCGCGCCCTTCTTGCGCAAGGCGCTGCCACGGCCCGACAGGCTGGGGTTGGTCATGAAATAGGTGTGGGCGGAGAACGGCTCGTCGTCGCCGGGGCGCAGGCGCGCATAGGCCCCGTCCGCCTGCAGGAGCCAGCTGTTGGTGACGTCCTTGAGGTTGGCGACGAGCACCTGCGACATGATCTGCTGGTGGCAGGTGTCGTTCTCGATCGGCACCAGCGTCTCGACCCGCCGCGACAGATTGCGCTGCATCCAGTCGGCGGAGGAGATGAACACCTTGGCCTTCTTCGACGGCAGGCCGTGGCCGGCGCCGAAGCAGATGATCCGCGAGTGCTCCAGGAACCGGCCGACGATGCTCTTCACCCGGATGTTCTCGGACAGGCCGGGCACGCCGGGCCGCAGGCAGCAGATGCCGCGCACGATGAGGTCGATCTTCACGCCGGCGATCGAGGCCTCGTAGAGCTTGCCGATCATGCGCTCGTCGACGACCGAGTTCATCTTGGCCCAGATCTGCCCCTTGCGGCCCGCCCGGACGTGCTGGATCTCCTCGTCGATCAGCCGGATCAGGGTGTCGCGGATCCCGTCGGGCGACAGCGCCAGCTTTTCCAGCCCCGACGGGCGGGCGTAGCCGGTCATGTAGTTGAACGCCTTGGCGGCATCGCGGCCGAGGGCGGGGTCGCAGGTGAAAAATGAGATGTCGGTGTAGATCCGCGCCGTGATCGGGTGATAGTTGCCGGTGCCGAAATGGCAGTAGGTGCGCAGCCCCTCCGCCTCCTTGCGCACCACGAGCGCCACCTTGGCGTGCGTCTTGAGATGGATGAAGCCGTAGACGACCTGCACGCCGGCCCGCTCCAGGTCGCGCGCCCAGCGGATGTTGCGCTCCTCGTCGAAGCGGGCCTTGAGCTCGACCAGCGCCGTCACCGACTTGCCGGCCTCCGCCGCCTCGATCAGGGCGGCGACGATCGGGCTCCGGTCGCTCGTGCGGTAGAGGGTCTGCTTGATCGCGACGACGTTGGGGTCGCGCGCCGCCTGCTGCACGAACTGCACCACCACCTCGAAGCTCTCGTAGGGATGGTGGACGACGAAGTCCTTCTGGCGGATCGCGGCGAAGCAGTCGCCGCCGAAATCCTTGATCCGCTCGGGAAAGCGCGGCGTGTAGGGCGCGAACAGCAGGTCGGGCCGGTCCTTGGTGATCACCTGCGACGCGTCGGCCAGCCCGAGGATGCCGTCGACGACGTCCAGCTCCTCCGACGGCACCTTCATCTCGTGCTGCAGGAAGCTCCGCACGCTGTCCGGCATGGCGGCGTCGACGGACAGCCGGATCACGTTCCCCAGGCGGCGCCGCTTGATCATGGTCTCGAACAGCCGGACCAGATCCTCGGCCTCCTCCTCGACCTCGATGTCGCTGTCGCGCAGCACCCGGAAGAAGCCGCCACCCTTGCATTCGAAGCCGGGGAACAGGAGATTGGAGAAGCGCAGGATCAGCTGCTCGAGCCGGATGAAGCGCGGCTGCTCGCCGGGCAGGCGGATGAAGCGCTCGAACTTGCCGGGCAGCAGCACGAGGCCGTTGAGCAGGTCGCCGCCGCCGCGGTCGAGCTCCATGGCGACGCCGATCCCGGTGTTGGGGATGAACGGGAAGGGGTGCGCCGGATCGACCGCGATCGGGGTCAGGATCGCGATCGCCTCCTCGTTGAAGCGGCGCAGGAGATACTCGAGATCCTCCCGGGTCAGCTCCTCGACCTCGAGCACGGAAACACCCTGGGCGCGCAGGAGTGCGGTGAGCTCGTGCCAGCAGCGCTGCTGGGCGGTGGTGAGCGCCGCCACGCGCTGGCGGATCGCGGCGAGCTGCTCGGTCGGGGTGATGCCGTCCGGGCCGACCGGCGGGATCGGCAGCCTGACGAGCTCCATCAGCCCGGACACGCGGACCATGTAGAACTCGTCGAGATTGTTGTCGGAGATGGACAGGAAACGCAGCCGCTCGAGCAGCGGGTAGGCGACATTGCTCGCCTCGTCGAGGACCCGCTCGTTGAAGGCGAGCCAGGACAGCTCGCGGTTGATGAAGTGCTCCGGGCGCAGGTCCGGGGCACCGACAGCACTGGTCAGGGCCTGGGAGGCGAGATCGACGGACTGCTCGTTCATGACCTATGGTCTCCCCAGCCGCCGCTCGCGCGCCGTGGCCTGACGGGGGCCGCGGGCGTGACGGCGGTGCGCGGGCGTCGGCCGGCGCAGCCCTTAGCCCATTCCAGGAGCGCGTCGTCAAGATGCCCGAGCTGCTGCTGTTCCGCCATGCCAAGTCCCGCTGGGACGAGCCGGGCGTGGGCGATCACGAGCGCGACCTGGCGCCGCGCGGGCTGCGTGCGGCCATGCGGATGGGCGAGCTGCTGCGGGATCAGGGTCTCCGGCCCGGCCTCGTGCTGTGCTCCACCGCGCGCCGGGCGGTGCACACTTGGGAGCTGGCCGCCCGGGCCCTCGGCTCGGAGCCGCCGGTGCGGCTCGACCGGCGGCTCTACATGGCGGCACCGGACCAGATGATCGCCGTCGCCCGTGAGCTCGGCGGCAAGGCGCGCCGGCTGCTCCTGGTCGGGCACGATCCCGGCATGCATCGCCTGGCCGTGCGGCTGGCCGGCAGCGGCGACGCCAGACTGCGCGACAGGCTCGCCGTCAAGTTCCCCACCGCTGGCCTCGCCCGCTACCGGCTGGCCGAGGCTGGCTGGGCGCAATGGCCCGGCACACCCGGCGAGTTCCTCGGCTTCTGGCGGCCACGCGATCTGTCCGACCGCGACTGAGAAACGAACGCCGCCACGGACGCGTGCTTCGGACCGTTGCCCGAGGCGTTGCGGTCGCCCACGTATGGACAAATCACGGCGACTGCTTCGCCTACGCGCTGGCGGGCTGAGTTCCCTCCACGCACTGCGTCCCCCGTCACCAACGACAGTCTCGACGGTCTCCGCTTGCGGATATCGCACGGCGCTGACGCTTGGCAGCCTAGAGGCGCGCCATTATCGTCGCGACAATTGCCTCAGGCTGGATTGCCTCGTGAGCGCTGCGCCGCCGGACATCTTCATCAGCTACGCCCGCGAGGACCTGGGGTGGGTGCGTCCGCTCGCGATGGCGTTGGAGCGGCGACGCTGGCGGGTGTTCTGGGATCGGCGCATCCCGGCGGGAAAGACCTGGCGCAGCCATCTCGGGGTTAAGCTCGACATTGCCCGCTGCGTGATCGTCGTCTGGTCCGAGCACGCGGCCGCGTCCAGGTTCGTGCTCCAGGAGGCGGATACCGGACTGGAGCGGGATGTCCTGGTACCCGTGCTGAGGGCACCGATCCGGCCGCCTCTGGGGTTTCGCGAGATCCACGCCGCCGATCTCTCGGGGTGGCACCCCGACCAGCCTTCAGCGGAGTTTGACGCCCTCCTGGCCGATCTGAGCACATTGCTCAGCGCTGCGGAACCGGCCGCGACGCAGACCGATGCGCCTGCCATCTATCGAGTGCCCGCGCACCGACCCGGCGACGTCTTCCGCGACGTCGACGAGCCATGGTGCCCGGAGATGGTGGTGATCCCCACCGGATCGTTCATGATGGGGTCGCCGGAGACTGAGGAGGGGCGCACTGACAACGAGGGTCCGCAGCGGTGGGTGACCCTCGCGCAGCCCTTTGCGCTGGGCCGTCACACGGTGACGCGGGGACAGTTCGCGGCGTTCGTGGTGGCGACCGGCCACGACTTGTCGGGCGGCACCGTTGTTTGGACTGGAAGGAAGTTTGAGCGGAAGGCTGATCGCGATTGGCGTAGCCCTGGTTTCGAGCAAACGGACGCCCATGCGGTGGTGTGCGTGAGCTGGAACGATGCGCAGGCGTATGCGCGCTGGCTCTCGGCGCAGACGGCTGCGTCGTACCGTCTGCCGACGGAGGCGGAATGGGAGTATGCGGCGCGGGCGGGCACGACGACGCCATTTTGGACCGGAGCGACGATCTCGACGTCGCAGGCGAACTACTACGGCGACTATGCTTATGAGTCGGGGGTGAAGGGACTCGATAGAAAGGGCACGGTAGTGGTGGATGATCCTTCGTTCCCGGACAATCCGTTCGGGCTGTTTCACGTCCACGGGAATGTGTGGGAGTGGGTTCAGGACTGCTACGCGGGCAGCTGTGACGGTGCGCCGACGGAAGGGCACTTGGCCGTTGATAGGAAAGATTGTCCGGAGCGGGTCCTGCGCGGCGGCTCCTGGGGCGGCCACCTCGGCGACCTCCGCTCCGCCAAGCGCCTCGGGCGCGGGCCGGACAACCGGTTCAGTAACACCGGTTTTAGGCTGGCGAGGATGCTTACCTCCTGAATCCTTACTTCTCTGATTTCTGGTGATCCGAGGCGAAGCCCCGGCGCCCAATCCTTCGGCTTCGCGTGACCGAAGGCGAATGGCGGGATTTCGGGGACACCATTGGACCGCACCCCGAGCCTGAGACACGAAAAGCTAAAGGGGTCACAGAAAAGCTAAAGGGGTCAAGAAAAGCTAAAGGGGTCAGGACTCATAGGCGCTAAGATAAGGCTTGTGGTGTGATGTGCGGAGGTGGTTCCGTCGCCGGGCCGGTATGGTCTGGTGAGGAGCGCGGCGATGCTGGGGGCGGCGGGGGTGGAATGGCCGAGCCTGCTGGCGCGGCTGCGGGAGCTGGTCGATCTCGAGGGCTCGGCGCAGGAATGTCGGGCGCTGCGGCGGCGGCGCGGGGTGGCGGATGCCGGGGTGCTGCTGCGCCTGGCGCTGGTCTATGGCGGCACCCGGCGAGCCTGCGCGGGACGGCGGCCTGGGCCGCGGCGGCGCGGGGGTGGCCGATCTCTCGACGTGGCGCTGCTCTACCGGCTGCAGGGGGGCGGAAGGCTGGCTGGGCTGGTGGTGCGCGAGCTGCTGTCGAGGAGCTGGCGGCACTCGGGGCCGGGGTGGCGGGTGCGGCTGGTCGACGGCACCGGGGATCGGCATCGCCGGCCCCGGCGGCAAGGCCGCGTTCCGGCTGCATGCCGCGTTCGATCTCGCCGCCCGCCGCTTCGATGCGCTCGAGCTGACCGGCGGCACGGAGGCGGCGAGCCTGGCCCGGCGCACCGCCGGGCCGGGCGAGGTGCTGGTGGCCGACCGGTTCTACGCCAAGGCCACGGGCGTGCACCAGGTGGTGGCACAGGGCGGCCATGTCGTGACCCGGCGCGGGCTGACCGCCTGCCGGCTGCTGGCCGCGGACGGGCAGAAGCTCGACGCCATCGGCCCTTGGCCGATCCCCGGCGGGATGTCAGCGCAGCTGACAGGGCGATCCTGGCGCTGGCCCGAGCCCATCCCACCCTCGATCTGCCGGTGCTGGTGCCCGCACCCCGGGGTGCTGGTGCTCCGGCGCTCCCGGCCCGGCTGATCATCCGCCGCAAGCCCGAGGCCGCGGCCGAGCGGGCCAGGGTGCGGGCCGCGCAAGGCCGCGCGGCAGGGCTACGCGGCCCAGCCCAAGCAGATCGAGGCCGCCGCCTACTTCATGCTGATGACCACCCTGCCGCCGGCCGCGATGTCCGCCGACGCGGTCTGCGCCCTCTACCGCCTGCGCTGGCCGATCGAGCTCGCCTTCAAGCGGCTCAAGAGCCTGATGGGCCTGGAGGAGATCGACGCGCGCGAGCCGCGCTTGGCCAAGGCCGCGGTCTGCGCCAAGCTGATCCTGGCCATCCTCGCCGAGAGCCTGCTCGGCCGGGTCCTGGCCCTTTCCCCCACAAGCTGATCGGCCGCCCTCGCTCTGGCGCCTCGCGCAGCTGCTGCACCAACGGCTGACCGCGGCCCTGCTCGACGCCCCGGCGCTCGCCGCCATCCTCGACCACCTCGCCCGCCTGCGCCGCGTCCTGGCCGAGCCGCCGCGACGACGAACCCCACAACTCGCCGTCGCGATCCATGCCTTATCTTAGCGCCGGCGGGGTCAGGACTCTTTATGACCAACGTCCGAACTTGTGCGCTCAGCCGCTGGCATCAGCACTCCAGCAGCGGGGATCGGCGAACTCGTTGCCCATGCCGCGATGATCACCTCCTGGCCAGCGAGCATCGTCCCGGCCCCACTGCACGCGATGGCCTGCCCCAGAGTCCTGGCGCGCAGTCATCCCGCGCTCTGACCGTGGCCCATTGCGAGACTTCACGAAATAGGATCATGATCCTTGATCTTGATCAAGCTTGCAGCGATAAGCTGAGGAGTCCACCACGGGGATTCCGACGATGCCCAGTGCTCCCACACCCGCCCAACAGGCCGCATCGCGCACGAACGGCGCCCGCTCGCGGGGGCCTGTGACCGAGGCTGGCAAGGCCCGCTCGGCTCGCAACGGCACGAAGCACGGCCTGCGCGGCTGCCCGTTCGCGCTGCTGTCCGGCGAGGACAGCGAGGAGCTCGTCGCCCTGCATGCCGCCGTCACCGCCGACTGGGGACCGCGCGATGCCTATGAGCACCGCTGGGTGATGGAGCTGGTGACCAGCATGTGGCGTCAGGATCGCCTGCATGCCCTGGAGTGGCGGCGCTTACCGCAGCCGCCGAAGAGAATCCGCCCACCGAGGCGACGGTGAGGAAGCTCGGCACCTTCGCCCGCTATGGTGCCCGGATCGACAAGGACATCGGCCGCGCCTTGCAGGCGCTGCGCGTCCTGCGCAACCGCCCCGACGCCTGGATCGACGAGCTGCAGAACGGCACGTCCGAACCGGGGGAAGCCGAGCCGCAGCAGGAAATCTGCACGACCGAAACGCCACCGTGCACGCCAGAACCCACTGCCCGGGAACTGCGCACGGAAGAATGCGCGCCCGAACCCGAGCGCCGGCTCAACCGGCACCAGCGCCGGGCGCTTGCGGCGCTGACGCGCAAGAGGGCGGCATAGCCCGCCCGTCTCGCCGAAGCGGTCGCCCTTACGCCGCCTTGGCCAGCGCCTGGTCCAGATCGGCGATGATGTCGTCGACCGACTCGATGCCGATCGACAAGCGGACCACCTCGGGGCCGGCACCGGCGGCGTCGAGCTGCGCCTCGTCGAGCTGGCGGTGCGTGGTCGAGGCGGGGTGGATGATCAGGGAGCGCGTGTCGCCGATGTTGGCGACGTGGCTGAAGAGCTGGCAGCTGTCGACCAGCCGCACGCCCATCTTGTAGCCGCCCTTGACGCCGATCGTGAACACCGAGCCCAGGCCGCGCGGGCAGTATTTGTCGAGCAGCGGGGTGCGGTTCTGCGGCAGGCGGGGATAGGAGACCCAGGCGACGTGCGGGTTGTCGGCGAGCCAGGCCGCGACTCTGTCGGCGTTGGCGACGTGGCGGTCCATGCGCAAGGGCAGGGTCTCGATGCCCTGCAGGATCAGGAAGGCGTTGAACGGCGACAGGGCCGGGCCGATGTCGCGCAGGCCCACCGCCTTGCAGCGGACGGCAAAGCCGAAATTGCCGAAGGTCTCGTAGAAGCGCAGGCCGTGATAGGCCTCGGTGGCCTCGGTCAGCAGGGGGAACTTGCCGTTCGCCCAGTCGAACCGGCCGCCCTCGACGATGGCCCCGCCAACCGAGTTGCCCTGCCCGCCCAGATATTTGGTCATGGAGTGGACGACGATGTCGGCGCCCCATCGCAGCGGCTGGCACAGATAGGGGGTGGGCAGGGTGTTGTCGACGATCAGCGGCACGCCGTGGGCATGGGCCACCGCGGCGATCGCCTCGATGTCGGCGACGATGCCGTCCGGGTTCGAGACGCTCTCGACGAACAGCGCCCGGGTGCGCTCGTCGATGCGCGCGGCGAAGTTCCCCGGCTCGCGCGGATCGACGAAGCGGGCCTCCCAGCCGAACTGCGGAAAGGTGTGGGTCATCTGCGTGATCGAGCCGCCATAGAGCTTAGAGCTCGAGACGAGGTTGTCGCCCGGGCGCAGGAGGTTGAGGAAGGTGAGGAACTGGGCGGCATGGCCCGAGGCGGTGCAGCAGGCGGCGGTGCCGCCTTCCAGGGCGGCGATGCGACCCTCCAGCACCGACACGGTCGGGTTGGTCAGGCGCGTGTAGATGTTGCCGAACTTCTGCAGGTTGAACAGGGACGCGGCATGGTCGACGTCGTCGAACACGTAGGAGGTCGTCTGGTAGATCGGCACCGCGCGCGCACCCGTGGTCGGATCGGGCTCCGCACCCGCATGGACCGCCAGGGTCTCGAAGCCGTAGGTGCGCTCGCTCATGCCGATGGTCCCGTCCTGCTTGCCCGATCGGCCGCCGCTCTAGCCGAGCGCCACCGCCGGGTCCAGCCGGGGCTCAGCCGCCGTGCGCCTCGCGGGAGTCCTCGGGCGCCTCGGCCCGCTCGTGCTTGCCGTAGTCGCGCACGACCTCGGCAACGCGCAGGCGGTAGTCCTTGAACATCCGATTGCGGCCCATGGCTTGGGCCAGCCGGTGCTCGCGCAACTGGCGCCAGTTCTGGAGCGCTGCCTCGTCACGCCAGATCGAGAGCGACAGGAGCTTGCCGGGCTCGGTCAGGCTCTCGAACCGCTCGACCGAGACGAAGCCGTCGATGCCTGCCAGATGCGGGCGCAGCTCGGCGGCGAGGTCGAGATAGGCGCCGCGATGCTCGGGATGCGGCCAGACCTCGAAGATGACGGCGATCACACCCAGTCTCTCCCTTGCTGCTGCCGATTCCCCACGGTCGGCCATTCTGGCACGACGATCCGTACCCCTGCTATGGTGCGGGACAGCAGGTCGCGAAGGCGGGAAGCATGCACGTTGTCGATCGACCGCCCCGAGGGCTCATTCTGGCTCCCAATCGGCCGGACCATGCGCCGGTGGTCGCCGCTGCGCGCGAAGCCCTGCAGCGCGCGGGCGTGGAGCCGATCCAGCTCGATGCGGCCATCGGCCCAGGCGGCTCCTTCCAGGACGCGCTTGCCCGAGCGGTGGACGAGGCGGATTTCGTGATCGTCGATCTTGCGCCGAGCAGCGGCTGGAGCCTGTTCGAGGCCGGCTATGTGCTCGCCAACCGCAAGCCCAAGCTGCTGCTGGTGCATCGGCAGGAGCTCGGCTCCGATCTGCCGTTCGACCTGTTCTCCTATGAGGTGATCTTCTATGCGCTGGACAATCTCGACAGTCTGCACAGCCTGATCGATCCGGCGGTTCGTTCCCTGGTCCAGCGGGTCACGCTTGCGGCATGAAGCGTCGCTGCTTCGTCGTGATGCCGTTCAAGCCCGAGCTGAACTTCGTCTATCTCTACCTCGCCCAATACCTGGAGCAGCGCCACAATCTCGTGGTCACTCGCGGTGACACGGAGGTGCTGACGAAGCCGCTGATGGACAAGATCGCGGCGGCGATCGCCGCTGCGGACGTCATCATCGGCGATGTCACCGAGAGCAACGCGAACGTGTTCTTCGAGCTGGGCCTGGCCCATGCGGCGGGCAAGCCGATCATTTTCCTCACCCGGCATGATCCGGAGGCGGCGCCGGTGGACATCCGGCAGTTCGAGCACATCCAATACGATCTTGCCAAGCATCGCGAGCTGTTGGAGCGCCTCGACAACGCGATCGAGAACCTGTTTCGTGACCAGTATCAGCGGCTCTACGAGCGCGGCCTCGCGATCCTGACGGAATTCAAGCGCAGCACGGGCGTGCAGTGCCGCGCCTTCACCCTCGACGAGTTTCGTCTGCGGGTAATCCGCGCTGAGCGCGAGGGTGAGCAGCCGGACGAGAATGCGGCCGAGGAGCGCCACAGCCGCTTTCTGCTGCCGCGCATCGCCGACAGCGACGATCTGGACGTCCGCAACCGGCTCTATGAATGGCTGCGACAGCGCTACCCGGCGCAGCCATAGCCGTCGCTCACACCAGCCCGCCCTTCTTCTTCTTGAGCTGGACCGCCTGGCCGCGCTTTGCCGAGACGATGCCGCGATTGACGCCGAGCCAGCCGATCTCGCCGAACAGGCGCCCGTACTCGATCTTCGGGCAGCGGTCCATCACGACCTCGGCACCGGCTGCCTCGGCCCGGGCTGCGGCCACGTCGTCGCGCACGCCGAGCTGCATCCAGACCACCGGGATGCCGAGACGGACGGCCTCGTCGGCCACGGCACCGGCCTCGCTGGAGCGGCGAAAGATCGAGACCATATCGGGCACCAGCGGCAGGCTGGCGAGGTCGGGACGGACGGTCTCGCCGAGCATGACCTGCCCGGCCGAGCGCGGGTTCACCGGCAGCACGCGATAGCCTTTGCCCTGCAGGTACATCATCGCGAAGTAGGACGGGCGCATCTCGGTGGTGGAGGCTCCCACCATCGCGATGGTCTTCACCCGCAGGAGAATGCGGCGGATGCCGTCGTCGGCGTAGGTCAGAGCTGGCGCGGTCATGCTGCTCGGGCGGCTGAGGTTGGACTGCCGGAGATGGCACTCAAGATGGGCAATCCTAGCCCAGCCGCCCCGCCCGCGCGAGCACGCCAACCGGACAATCAGCGCCGCCGCCCGATCGTGGTCAGATAGTCGCGGGGGATGCGCAGGCCCGCCTCGGTGACATAGTGCTGGTGATAGGCGTCGACCTCAGCCTTGAGTGCTGCGCCGGCCGCGGGCTCGAGGCTCTCGATCAACTGCCGCAAGGGCCCGAAGCCGCGGCTGTACCAGCCCCAGATATCCTCGGCGTCGTCATGGTGGGCGTGGTTCCGGCCCGTCTCGAACAGCAGCCGGAAGTCACGGCCGAGAAGCCGCTCGACCTCGAGCGGATCGCCCCAGGCCAGTGGCGAGCGGGGCGGCGGCGCGTCCCCGTACTTGCCGAGGATCGCGAAGAACTCGGCCACGCTGCCGTCGGGCACCCAGGCGGTCAGCACGAGGCGCCCGCCGGGCCGGCAGACCCGCGCCAGCTCCTGTGCCGCGCGCGCCTGGTCGAGCGCGAACATGACGCCGAAGGTCGAGATCACGCCGTCGAAGCTCGCGTCCGCGAACGGCAGCGCCTCGGCGTCGGCCACGCGGAAGTCGATGCTCGGCCGCACATGGGCCGAGAGCTCGCGCGCGGCGGCGACGAGCTCGGCGGAGATGTCGACGGCCGTGACCCTGGCACCCGCACGCGCAGCATTGCGCGCGGACCAGCCGGTGCCCGTGGCGACGTCCAGGATCGTCTGGCCGGCCCGCGCATTCAGGCGCTGCGCCGCGTGGGCGAGCGCGTCCGAGATCGCGAAGCTGACCTCGTCATAGAACCGCCCGCCCTTGCCCCACATCGCGGCCGCCGCGGCATGGTGTGGTTGGATTCGCGTGTCTTCGAGCTGCATGGAGGATCTCCCTTGCCGCTGCTGTTGCAGGCTCGCCCAGGGAGCACGGGCGCGGCCGGGCCGATACTGCAGGAAGTGTAGTGTCGCCCGGTGCGGCGAGGCGCTATCCTGCCGGCTCGCACGGGAGCCGGCCGATGCGGAGCTACGGTCAGTTCTGTCCGGTGGCGAAGGCCGCCGAATTGTTTTGCGAGCGCTGGACGCCGCTGATCCTGCGGGACCTGGCGCTGGGCGCCACCCGATTCTCCGAACTGCACCGCGGCATCCCGCTGGCGTCGCCCACCATCCTGGCCCGGCGCCTGGCCCAGCTCGTGGCGGAAGGCGTGGTCGAGCGGCGCGATGGGCCCGGCGGCCGCGGCACCTACCATCTCACGCCGGCCGGGCAGGAGTTCGTGCCGGTGGTCATGGCGCTCGGGTTATGGGGCCAGCGCTGGTCCCGGCGGGAGCTGGCCGCGCACGAGGTCGATCTCGGCTTGCTGCTCTGGGCGCTGGAGCGTGGCGCGCATCCGGAGGCCTTCGGCGATGGCCGTGCGGTGATCGAGCTCCTGTTCCCGGAGCAGCCGGAGCAGAAGCGGCGCTGGTGGTTCCTGAACGAGCATGGCCGTGCCGAGCTTTGTCTGGCACCGCCCGGCGGCGAGGTGGCGCTCTACCTGCAGGTCAGCTTGCGCGACATGATCCGGATCTGGCGCGGCGACCTGCCGCTGGCCCGGGCGCTCGACGATGGCGTGCTGGAAGCGCATGGCGAGAGCGCAGCGCTGCGTGCATTGCCCCGCTGGCTCGGCGTGAGCCCGATCGCCGACGTCGCGTCCCGCCGTGCGGAGCTGACCTCGCGGCACGGCCCGGCAGCGTCCCGAAGTGCCGGCGATCACCGCCACCCGAACGGAGGAGCGCCATGACGCTCGACCCAAGCCAGGCCGCGACCCTTGTCGGCGTCTCGACGGCATCCATCACCACGATCCTGCTCAAGAAGGGTCTGCGCAACGTCTGGATGCGCGGCCCGAAGCCGCTGGCGGGAGGGCAGGGCAGGGTGGTCGGCCCCGCCTTCACCCTGCGCTTCGTGCCGGCGCGCGAGGACCTGGCGACCCCGGAATCCTGGGCCTCGCCGCGCTCGACGCGGGCCGCGATCGAGGCGATGCCGGAAGGCTGCGTCGCCGTGGTCGACGCGATGGGCGTGAAGGATGCCGGGATCTTCGGAGACATCCTGTGCGGGCGGATGCAGCAGCGGCAGATCGCGGCGCTGGTCACCGACGGTGCTTTGCGTGACCTCGCGGGTATCCGCGGCGTCGGCCTGCCAGTCTGGTGCGACGGGATCGCGGCGCCGCCCTCGGTGGCGGGGCTCACCTTCGTCGGCTGGCAGGAGCCGGTCGGCTGCGGCGGCGTGGCCGTGTTCCCCGACGATGTGATCGTGGCCGACGAGGACGGCGCCGTCGTCATCCCGGCCGCGCTGGTCGAGCACGTCGTCACGCATGGCCCCGAGCAGGAGCGGTTCGAGGCCTGGGTGGTCGAGGAGGTGGCCCGCGGCGCCGCGCTGCCGGGGCTCTATCCGCCGAGCGCCGAGACCAGGGCGCGCTACGAGGCCGGGCGCGGCTGATCGGCCACAGCGGTGGCGGATCGCCGCTATCCGGCCGGTCGTCGGTTCGTTCGCCTGCCGATCGCTGTGCTATGGTCCCGGTGGGATTCGGCAGCTAACAACGCCGCATAGCCAGCGCATGGCCATCTGGGGAGGGCGGGAGTGCAGGAGACCATTGCTCAGCTTCGGCAGCCGACCTCTTCGGACCGGCCCGCGACAATGACGCGCGATGCCGTCCTCGCTCCGCTGCTGGAGCGCCTGTGGCCGGCCTGCGGCCCCTTGGCCCGGCGCCCCCTGACCGGTGTGCCGCTGGACCATCTCGTGCCGAATCGGGAGCTGCGCGCGGTGCTGGCCACCGATCCCGCGCTGGCCGCGCTGCTCGCGGGTGTCTCGGGCTCGATCCTGCTGGACGAACGTCTCGATCGCCTCTGCCGGGTCGATGCCGACTGCACCGTCCGCATCGCGAGCAGGCTCATCGAGCGGCCGGCGGCGATGGTCGCCGTGGCGCGGTGGTCGCTGGAGCTGCTCGGTCTCCTGGACGGCGAGGCTCTGCCGCCGGCACGGCAGCGGGTAGCGGTCATTGCCGTCCTCCGCCACGGCCAGGCGTTGCTCGGCGGGCTGCGGGAAGGCGACCGTCGCGCCGTCGGCGCGCTCCTGCCGGCGCCTCTTGCCGCCGGCATCGCGGAGCCCGAGGGGCCTGAGCCCGGCGCATTGGCCGCGGCCGCGCCGGCCATGGCCGAACTGGTTGCAGCTCCCTGGCTGCAGGACCTGATCGCGCGGTCCAAGCCGGAGCGATGGCAAGCGGCGGGCGGCGAGGTCGAGCCGATGCGAGAGCTGTGCCTGCCGTTGGAATCGCTCCTGGTCGCGGGCGGGGATGAAAGGCTGATCGTCTCGCCTGCCACCGGCCTGAACCGCTACGGCACCACCCCGCGCCCGCGGCCGGAGGCGATCCAGTTCTCGTCCTCCACCGCCTCGAGCATCAGCGACTATGCCTTTCGCCTCTGCGCGACCCTGCAGAGCCGGATGCTCGGGCAGGCCGTCGCCGGGGCAGCTTGCGAGAGCTCGCCGCACCTCGCGCTGGCCGATGCCGTTCGGGCCAATGTCGGGGCGCTCCTGGGCCTCGATCCCGACGCCGCCGATACCGTCATGTGCGCCTCCGGCACCGACACCGAGCTCTTGACCGTCGCCCTGGCGCTCGCCGCCGACGATCGCCCGCTGACCAACATCCTGATCGCGCCCGAGGAGACCGGCCGCGGTGTCGTGCTCGCGGGGCAGGGGCAGTTCTTCGGCGAGGTCACCTGCCTCGGCCGCGCCGTGCGCAAGGGCGAGCCGGTGTGGGATCATCGCCGGGCCTCCGTCCGCACGGTCTCGATCCGCGACGAATCCGGGGGGAACCGCCCCGCAGCGGTTATCGCCCAGGAGACCCGGGCGCATGTCGCCGCTGGGCTGGCGGCTGGCGAGCGCGTGCTGCTGCACGTCGTTCTCGGCTCCAAGACCGGGATCAGCGCACCGCCGCTCGACGCCGTCGAGGCGATCCGTGCGCTCGATCCCGAGCGGGTGGACATCGTCGTCGATGCCTGCCAGCTCAGGGTCTCTCCGTCGCTGCTCGGCGAGCTGGTCGGTCGCGGGTGGATGGTCCAGCTGTCCGGCTCCAAGTTCCTGACTGGGCCGGCGTTCTCCGGAGCCCTGGTGCTGCCGCTCGCCATGCGCGGGCGGATGGCCGGCGTGAAGGCCCTGCTCGATGCGGCGCCCGGCATCTGCGCACCCGCCGACTGGCCCCGCCCCTGGCGCGAGCGGATGGGGCTGGACCCGTCGGCGCCGGCCGGTCTCGGGCCGCTGCTCCGGTGGGTCGCGGCGCTGTGCGAGGCCGAGCTCCTCCGCGCCCTGCCGCCGGCATTCAGCCGTGCCGTGTTCGACGGCTTCAGCCGGGCGCTGCATGCCCGACTGCTCGACAGCTCGGTGCTCGTGCGGCTGCCGCCGCCAGACGGGCATCTCGCCGATCTCGGCACCGAGCCGCCCGGGCTCTCGTCGCGGTCGATCATCTGCTTCGCGCTCGCCACGGACGACGGGCGGGGCGGCCGGCGCTTTGCCTCCTTGGACGAATGCCAGCTCCTGTTCGAGCTTCTGAACCGGGATGTCTCCGCACGCCTGACCGGGCTCGACGTCGGCGAGCGCCTGCTCGCGGCGCGGCCGGCGCATATCGGTCAGCCGGTCGCCCTGCGCCCGGACTGCACGGGCGCGCCGATCGTGCTGCGGCTGGTCGTTGGGGCGCGCTTCTTCACCATCTGCGGCTTCCCCGACGACGGCGACTGCGAGGCCGCTCTTCGGAGCGAGATCGCCGATGCGGTCACGGCGCTCGACAAGCTCGAGCTGCTGGTGCGGCAGTTGCCATTCCTGCGGCTTGCCGCATAGAGAACGAGGCCCAAGGCAGTATGGCTGGGGATGACGCGGCGGGGCGCATGGACGCCCCGGTGAGCGATCGGGGTCGTCTCGACCCGACCGACTGGGCCGCGTTCCGCGCGACCTGCCATCGCGCGGTCGACGAGATGGTCGACTGGTGGGAGTCGGTGCGCGAGCGGCCGGTCTGGCGGCCGATGCCGGACGCAGCCAAGCAGGCCCTCGCGGCCCCGCCGCCCTGGCACGGCACGCCGCTCGACGAGGTGATGGCCGACTTCCGCGACCACATCCTGGCCTATCCCAACGGCAATACCCATCCGGGTTTTCTGGGCTGGGTCCACGGCTCGGGTACCCCGGTCGGTGCGCTCGCCGAGTTCCTGGCCGGCGGGCTGAACGCCAATCTCGGCGGCCGCGAGCATGCCGCGATCTATGTCGAGCGGGAGGTCATCGGCTGGGCGCGGCAGATCTTCCGGCTGCCGGAGACGGCCAGCGGCATCCTGGTCGGCGGCACCTCGATGGCGACCGTCCTGGCCATCGCGGCCGCGCGGCAAGCCCATGCCGGGGGCGACGCCCGCCGTGAGGGCCTGCAGGGACGGGACGCAGCGCTGACCGGCTACGCCTCGCGGGAGGCGCATGGCTGCGTGGCCAAGGCGTTCGAGCTGCTCGGCCTGGGGCGGGACAATCTGCGTCTCGTCGCCGCTCGGGCCGACCACGCCATGGACCCCATGGCGCTGGCCGCGGCGGTCGAGGCCGACCGGGACGCCGGCCGGCAGCCCTTCGTCGTGGTGGGCAGCGCCGGCACGGTCAACACCGGTGCGATCGATCCGCTGGAGGCGATCGCCGAGCTCTGTGCCGAGCAGCGGCTGTGGTTCCACGCCGATGCTGCCTTCGGCGGTCTCGCCCTGCTGGCGCCGGAGCTGGCGCCGCGGCTGGCGGGGATCGAGCGGGCGGACAGCGTGGCATTCGATTTCCACAAATGGCTGCACGTGCCCTACGATGCCGGCTGCGTGCTGATCCGCGACGAGCGCCTTCACCGGGCAGCGTTCGCGCTGCGCCCCGACTATCTCGCCGCCGCCGAGCGCGGGCTCGCGGGCGGCAATCCCTGGTTCACCGAGTATGGCGTCGACCTCAGCCGCGGCTTCCGCGCGCTCAAGGTCTGGTTCACGCTGCGAACCTTCGGCCTCGACCGGCTCGGCGAGACGATCGCGGTCAACTGCCGCCAGGCGCGGGCACTGGGCGAGCGGATCGCCGCCGAGCCCGAGCTGGAGCTGCTGGCGCCGGTCTCCTTGAACATCGCCTGCTTCCGCTATCGCGACGCGCCAGAGGAGGAGCTCGACCGGCTCAACGCCCTGGTCGTGGTCGAGCTGCAGGAGCGGGGCATCGCTGCCCCCTCCACCACCCAGATCGGCGGCCGGCTCGCGATCCGGGCCTGCCTGTGCAATCACCGCACCGAGCAGCGCGACCTGGATGCGTTGGTGGACGGCGTGCTGCGGCTCGGGCGCGATCAGCGCCGGGCGAGCAGGTAGAGGGCGATCCCGGCCGCGACGGAGACGTTCAGGCTCTCCATCCTGGGGTCGATCTCGAGCCGGGCGAGATGGTCGCAGGCGTCGAGGACGAGGCGGCGCAGCCCCTCGCCCTCGCTGCCCAGGACCAGGACGACCCGCTCTGGTAGGTCGAGGGTCTCGAGCGCCGCCGGGCCCGCCGCGTCCAGCCCGACGATCCAGTAGCCGCGGCGCTTCAGGTCGGCGAGGCTGCGGGCGAGGTTGACCACCTCGACGATCGGCAAAAGGTCGAGAGCACCCGACGCTGCCTTGGCACAGGCGCCGCCGAGCTCGGCGCTGCGGCGCTGTGGCAGGAGCACGCCCTCCACCCCGAGGGCCGCGGCGGTCCGCAGGATGGCGCCGAGATTGCGCGGGTCGCTGACCTGGTCGAGGGCGAGCACAAGCGAGCGCGCCGTCTCGTCCGTGCCCAGCTCCGCCGGATCTCGCTCCGGCAAGGGGCCGACGGCGGCGGCGAGCCCCTGATGCGGGGCATCGGGCGGGACCAGCCGGCCCAGGCGGTCGGGTGCGACCAGCTCGGGCGTGATCGCGCGGGCCTTGGCGGCGGCCTCGATCGCCGGCAGGACGGCCTCGCTGGCGAGGACCCGGTAGCAGGGGCGGTCCGGGTTGGCGAGCGCGGCCGTGACGGCGTGTTGCCCGTAGAGCCAGATGCGGCCGGGCGCGGGTGCGGATTTGGGGCGGCGTGACAAGGTGGGGGAGGTCCGGCTCGCTGGTTGACAAGGGTTCGGAAACGACCATATTCCGCCGGCGTTTCGCTCCGGCGCCTGGCGCGGAGGGGTGGCCGAGCGGTCAATGGCAGCAGACTGTAAATCTGCCGACGGTAGTCTACGTAGGTTCGAATCCTACCCCCTCCACCACCAACGGCAAGTCGGACGGAACGGACGCGGTCCTGGGCGGGTGTAGCTCAATGGTAGAGCTCCAGCCTTCCAAGCTGGTGGTGAGGGTTCGATTCCCTTCACCCGCTCCACGACCGCCCAGCCTGACCCAGATTCGCATCGCAGGGGATCCCAGGAGCCCGTAGATGGCCAAAGAGAAGTTTTCGCGGACGAAGCCGCACTGCAACATCGGGACGATCGGTCACGTCGATCACGGCAAGACGACGTTGACGGCGGCGATCACGAAGGTCCTGGCGGAGTCGGGGAAGGCCCATTTCACGGCGTACGATCAGATCGACAAGGCGCCGGAGGAGAAGGCGCGCGGGATCACGATCAACACGGCGCACGTCGAGTACGAGACCGACAAGCGGCACTATGCGCATGTCGACTGCCCTGGCCACGCCGACTACGTCAAGAACATGATCACCGGCGCGGCGCAGATGGACGGTGCGATCCTGGTGGTGTCGGCGGCGGACGGGCCGATGCCGCAGACGCGCGAGCACATCCTGCTGGCGCGGCAGGTGGGCGTGCCGGCGATCGTGGTCTACCTGAACAAGGTGGACATGGTGGACGACGAGGAGCTGCTCGAGCTGGTCGAGCTCGAGGTGCGCGAGCTGCTCACCAAGTACGGCTTTCCGGGCGACGACATCCCGATCGTCAAGGGCAGTGCGCTGGCGGCGCTGGAGGGTCGCGACGAGGCGATCGGCCGCGAGCAGGTGATGAGCCTGATGGCGGCGGTGGACGGCTACATCCCGCAGCCGGAGCGGGCGGTGGACCTGCCGTTCTTGATGCCGATCGAGGACGTGTTCTCGATCTCGGGCCGCGGCACGGTGGTGACGGGCCGGGTCGAGCGCGGCATGGTCAAGGTCGGCGAGGAGGTGGAGATCGTCGGCATCAAGGCGACGGTGAAGACCACCTGCACCGGGGTGGAGATGTTCAGGAAGCTGTTGGACCAGGGCCAGGCGGGCGACAATGTCGGCATCCTGCTGCGCGGCACCAAGCGCGACGACGTCGAGCGCGGGCAGGTCTTGTGCAAGCCGGGCTCGATCACGCCGCACACCAAGTTCAAGGGCGAGGTCTACATCCTGACCAAGGAGGAGGGCGGGCGGCACACGCCGTTCTTCTCCAACTACCGGCCGCAGTTCTATTTCCGGACCACGGACGTGACCGGCTCGATCAAGCTGCCGGAGGGCACCGAGATGGTGATGCCGGGCGACAACATCGCGATGGAGGTCGACCTGATCGCACCCATCGCGATGGAGAAGGGCCTGCGCTTCGCCATCCGCGAGGGCGGCCGCACCGTCGGTGCCGGCGTCGTCGCCGACATCATCGCCTAGGTACGGGGCGGGCACGGCGCGGGCTTGCGCCCGTGCCGGCTCTGCTCTATGCACTGCCGTCCCGGCGGCGGGGATCGGCGCACGGTCGCTGTCGTGCATCCGGTCCTGCGGACGTGGCGGGCTAGGAGTGTAGCTCAACTGGTAGAGCACCGGTCTCCAAAACCGGGGGTTGGGGGTTCGAGCCCCTCCACTCCTGCCAGCCGCCGGCGGGCGGACCCGATCACCGGAACGCAGACGGATCGATGATGGCGAGAGTTTCGCCTGCGCAGTTCATCCGCGAGGTGCGGCAGGAGCTGGCCAAGGTCACTTGGCCGACGCGGAAGGAGACGGTCGCGACCACGCTGAGCGTGCTCGCCATGTCCGCGATCGCCGCGCTGTTCTTTTTCGTGGTCGATCAGGTCATCGCCTTCGGGGTGCGGCTGATCCTGGGCCTGGGGGCGTGAGCATGGCGCAGCTGCGCTGGTATATCATCCACGTCTACTCCGGCTTCGAGAAGAAGGTGATGGAGTCGATCCGCGAGCAGGCGGATCAGAAGGGCCTGGGCAGCCTGTTCGAGGACATCCTCGTGCCGATGGAGGAGGTGGTCGAGGTCCGCCGCGGCAAGAAGGTGGCGGCCGAGCGCAAGTTCTTCCCCGGCTACGTGCTGGTGCGGATGGCGCTCAACGACGAGACCTGGTCCTTGGTCCGCAACACCGCCAAGGTCACGGGCTTTCTCGGGCCGGGCGGCAAGCCGTCGCCGATTCCCGATCACGAGGCCGATCGGATCCGCAGCCAGATCCAGGAGGGGGTCGAGCACCCCAAGCCGACCATCGCGTTCATCTCGGGCGACAATGTGCGCGTCAGCGACGGCCCGTTCGCCTCGTTCAGCGGGGTGGTCGAGGAGGTCGACGAGGCCAAGGGCCGGCTCAAGGTGTCGGTCTCGATCTTCGGCCGGGCGACCCCGGTCGAGCTGGAGTACTCGCAGGTCGAGAAGCTCTAGCGCACAGTTTTCCACCGCGGGAGCGCCGCACTCCGGCGCGCATGGACCGCTAAGCCAAGAGAGGTAGGCAGGAAGCCGATGGCGAAGAAGATCACGGGCTACATCAAGCTGCAGGTGCCGGCCGGCAAGGCCAATCCCTCGCCCCCGATCGGGCCGGCGCTGGGTCAGCGCGGCCTGAACATCATGCAGTTCGTCAAGGAGTTCAACGCCGCCACCCAGGGCATGGAGCCCGGGATGCCGGTGCCGGTGGTGATCACGGCGTTTGCCGACCGGACCTTCTCCTTCGTCACCAAGACGCCGCCGGTCTCCTACTTCCTGAAGAAGGCCGCCGGGGTCGCCAAGGGCAGCTCGACCACCGGCCGCGGCTTCGCCGGCAAGGTGACGATGGCGCAGTGCCGCGAGATCGCCGAGGCCAAGATGAAGGACCTCAACGCGAACGATCTCGACGGGGCGGTGCAGATGATCGTCGGCTCGGCCCGCTCGATGGGCCTCGAGGTGGCGGAGTAGGGACGATGGCAGGCAAGGGCAAGCGTCTCCAGGACGCCGAGAAGACCATCGACCGCACCAAGCTGCACCCGCTGCCCACGGCGGTGGATGCGGTGAAGGCGAGCGCCAAGGCGAAGTTCGACGAGACCGTCGAGATAGCGCTCGCCCTGGGCGTCGATCCGCGACATGCGGACCAGATGGTGCGTGGCACCGTCAACCTGCCGCACGGCACCGGCAAGACGGTCCGTGTCGGCGTGTTCGCGCGGGGCGACAAGGCCGAGGAGGCCCTGGCCGCCGGTGCGGACATCGTCGGGGCGGAGGATCTCGCCGAGAAGGTCCAGGCCGGGCAGATCGAGTTCGACCGCTGCATCGCCACCCCGGACATGATGCCGCTGGTCGGCCGGCTGGGCCGGGTGCTCGGCCCGCGCGGTCTGATGCCGAATCCCAAGCTCGGCACGGTGACCCCGAACGTCCGCGAGGCGGTCGAGGCCGCCAAGGGCGGCCAGGTCCAGTTCCGGGTCGAGAAGGCCGGGATCGTCCATGCGGGCATCGGCAAGGCGAGCTTCGCGGCCGATCATCTGGTGGCGAATGCCAAGGCGTTCGTCGACGCGATCAACAAGGCGAAGCCGACCGGGGCCAAGGGCACCTACCTCAAGCGTGCGAGCCTGAGCTCCACCATGGGGCCGGGCGTCAAGGTCGAGGTGCCGAGCCTGCTGGCCTGAGACGAGGAGCGCGGCCGGGCAATTTTGCCTCTTGAACTCCACGGCGGCGGGGCTATGTTCCCACCCTCCGAGGAGTTCATTGCGATGCCGCCCCGGTCCGGAAAGGGTCCAGGGCGGCGCTTGTCGTGAGTCCAGCCCCTGGCATGGTGATGGTTCGGGACAGGTCCGGCGAGATCGGCCGCGGCGAGAGCCCATTCGGATAGTGGTCGGAGAGTAGCGTGCTGCGAGCCGAAAAAGCTCAGGTGATCGACGAGCTGAGCGCCGTCTTTGACGAGGCGGGCGTCGTCGTCGTCACCCACTACAAGGGTCTTACCGTCGCCGAGCTGTCCGACCTGCGGACCCGTAGCCGGGCGGTCGGGGCGACGTTCCGGGTGACCAAGAACAAGCTGGCGCAGCGGGCGCTGGACGGTACGCCGTTCGCTCCGGTCTCGGAGCTGTTCAAGGGCCCGACGGCGATCGCTTTTTCCAAGGACCCGACCTCGGCGCCGAAGATCGTCGCCGAGTTCGCGAAGAAGAACGAGAAGCTGCAGATCGTGGGCGGCGGCCTGTCCGGCACGCTGCTCGATGCGGCATCCGTGCGGGCACTGGCCGAGCTGCCGTCGCTCGACGAGCTGCGTGGCAAGCTGATCGGCCTGCTCAACGCTCCGGCCAGCCGGCTGGTCGGCCTGCTGCAGGCGCCGGGCGGGCAGGTGGCGCGGGTGCTGGCCGCGCGGGCGGAACAGTCGGGCGACTGACGCGCCAATCCAATGTGGGGCGCGCGGCACGGCCGGCGCCGGGACCGAGAGATCGTTGCGGGAGTGGTTGTGATGGCGAATCTGGATCAGCTGGTCGAGGACCTTTCGAGCCTGACCGTCCTCGAGGCTGCGCAGCTGTCGAAGATGCTCGAGGAGAAGTGGGGCGTCTCGGCGGCGGCCCCGGTGGCGGTGGCGGCGGTTGCCGGTGGCGGTGCCGCGGCTCCGGCCGAGGCTGCCGAGGAGCAGACCGAGTTCGACGTGATCCTGGCCGCTGTCGGCGCCCAGAAGATCAACGTCATCAAGGAGGTCCGTGCCATCACGGGTCTTGGTCTGAAGGAGGCCAAGGACCTCGTCGAGGCCGCGCCGAAGCCGGTCAAGGAGGCCGTCTCCAAGGACGACGCCGCCAAGATCAAGGCGCAGCTCGAGGGTGCGGGCGCCACCGTGGAGATCAAATAGATCTCGCCAGCGCCTACGGCTCCGTCGCGGCCAGCCGATCTCACCCGTCGGGGTGGGGCGGACGCTGCGGCGGGAGCTGCCTTGTCGTCAAACTCTGTTGATCCGACGAGGCCGGATGCGCGTCGCGCAGCCCGGCCTTTCGTCGTGGCCTCTTCCTGAACCGGCCCCGCGCGCCTGCGTCGCGCCCGGCCGGTGGTGCAACCGAGCGGGTCAGCCATGTCCGATCTTACCACGGCAAAGAAGCGGATTCGCAAGAGCTTCGGCCGCATTCCCGAAGTCACGGAGATGCCCAACCTCATCGAGGTGCAGCGGCAGTCCTACGAGACCTTTCTGCAGATGCACACCACTGCGCCCGAGCGCGAGCTCCTGGGCCTGGAGGAGGTGTTCCGCTCGGTCTTCCCGGTCCGCGACTTCGCCGATCGCGCGGCGCTCGATTTCGTCAAGTACGAGCTCGAGGAGCCGAAATACGACGTCGAGGAATGCCATCAGCGCGGCATGACCTATGCGGCGCCGCTGCGGGTGACGCTGCGGCTGATCGTCTGGGACGTGGACGAGGAGACGGGCTCGAAGAGCGTCCGCGACATCAAGGAGCAGGACGTCTACATGGGCGACATGCCGCTCATGACGGACAACGGCACCTTCGTCGTGAACGGCACCGAGCGCGTCATCGTCTCGCAGATGCACCGCAGCCCCGGCGTGTTCTTCGACCATGACCGCGGCAAGACGCACAGCTCGGGCAAGTTCCTCTACTC
>JBGAKU010000062.1:0-23573 GCA_044224255.1 Geminicoccaceae bacterium | reverse complement strand
GCCTGGCCGGCGGGCAGGGCCTACCCCCCGGGGTGCTGGGCGAGATCGCGGCCCGGGCCGACGGGGTACCGCTGTTCGTCGAGGAGCTGACCAAGGCGGTGCTCGAGGCCGGCGCGGCGGGAGCGGGCGCGGCGGTGCCGGCCTCGCTGCACACCTCGCTGATGGCGCGGCTGGACCGGGTGCCCGGGGTCAAGGAGGTGGCCCAGGCGGCGGCCTGCATTGGGCGCGAGTTCGCCTACCCGCTGCTGGCGGCGGTCTCGCCCGCGCCGGAGGCCGAGCTGCGGGCGGCCCTGGACCGGCTTGCTGCCGCCGAGCTGGTCTTCGCGCGGGGCGAGCCGCCCGAGGCGGTTTACAGCTTCAAGCACGCGCTGGTGCGGGACGCGGCCCACGAGAGCCTGCTCAGGAGCCAACGGCAGCGGCTGCACGGCCGGCTGGCCGAGGCCATCGAGCGGCACCACCCCGCGCTCGCCGAGGCACAGCCCGAGCTCCTGGCGCAGCAC
Organism: Geminicoccaceae bacterium; assembly: GCA_044224255.1. Classification (GTDB taxonomy): domain Bacteria; phylum Pseudomonadota; class Alphaproteobacteria; order Geminicoccales; family Geminicoccaceae; genus Benzoatithermus. The sequence goes on along the minus strand of JBGAKU010000062.1, from coordinate 23,073 downwards.
TGCGCCGAGGCCGGCCGGCCCCGGGACGCGCTGGAGCACTGGTGGCAGGCGGGCCGGCGGGCGATGGCCCGCTCGGCCGCGAAGGAGGCGGCGGCGCACCTCCGGCACGCCCTCCAGACGCTCGCCGCCCTCCCGGACGACGACGAACGGCGACGGCGCGAGCTCGAGCTGCAGACGGCGTTGGGCGCCGCCTCGATCGCGGCCCACGGCTACGCTGCGGCGGAGACCGGGGCCGCCTTCGACCGCGCCCGGGAGCTGTGCGAGGCGGGCCTGAGCGACGCCCGCCGGCTCGCGCGCGTGTTCTTCGGCCAGAGCGCCTTCCGGCTGGTCAGGGGCGAGCTCCACCGCGCGCTGGACGTGATCGAGCGTCTGCCGCGGCTCGAGGAAGGGCGCCGCGACCGGGTCTGCATGATCGTGGCGCACCGCGGCGCCGGGTCCGCGCTGACCAACCTCGGCCGGTTCCGCCCGGCCGCGGAGCGGCTGGAGCAGGCGCTGGCGCTGCACGACCCCGAGCGGGACCGCGACCTCGCCTTCGAGTTCGGCCAGGACCTGCGGCTGACGGCGAAGTGCTGGCTCATCTTCGTCAGGTTCGCGCTCGGCGAGGTGGAGCGGGCGGCGGCCCTGGTCGACGGGGCGATGCGCGAGGTCGGCGCCCTGCGCCACTTCAACACCGAGGCCATGGTCACCTGCTTCGCGGCCGTCCTGGCCTCGCTCCTGCGGGAGCCCGAGGCGGCTTCGCGGCACGCGGCGGCCATACGGGCCTCGGCGGTGGACCACGCGCTGCCGTTCTGGGTCGCGTCGGCGGAGATCATCCACGGCTGGGCGACCGCGGTGGTGGGCGACCCGGGGGCCGGGGTCGCCGAGAGCCGGAACGGGCTGCGAGCGCTGCTGGCGACCGGCTCGCGCTTCTGGCTGCCCTACTACCACGGGCTGCTCGCAGACGGTCTCCTGAGCGGCGGCCGGGTGGAGGACGCGGTCGCGGCGCTCGAGGAGGGGCTGGGCTGGGCCGCTCGGACGGGCGAGCGCTGGTTCGAGGCGGAGCTGCTGCGTCGGAAGGGCGAGGCGCTCGCCCGCCTGGGGGACGCGGCGGTCGCACACGCCGCGCTGGAGGACGCGCTTCGGGTCGCCCGGGAGCAGGAGGCGCTCATGTGGGAGCTGCGGGCGGCGGCCTCGCTCGCCCGGATACGGATGGAGAGGGGCGAGCGGGCCGAGGCGGGCGACCTCCTGGCGCCAGTCTACGCCCGGTTCGCCGAGGGCTTCTCCACCCCCGACCTTCGGGACGCCAGGGCATTGCTCAATGGTGCCGAGGAGGTCCGTCGATCCGAGCGGTCCATTTGAAAACGAAGCTTAGCGCCGCTCGGCCGAGCGGCGGGTCGCGGCGAGCTCCGCCTCCTCGGCCTCGTCGAGCAGGTAGCGACTGTCGTGGCGGCGGGCGATCAGGTAGCGGCGCCGTGGTGCGGTCGCACCGCGATGGTAGCCGACCGCGCTGGCCTCGAGCATGGCGTCGGCCCGGGTCATCCGCCGGCGCAGGCGCTGATGCTCGACCCAGTCGCCGAGCACGAAGCTCTCGAGCCAGCGGACGCCGTCGGCGGTATCCTGGTAGAGCCGCCAGCGCAAGGCGCCGTTGCGGCGGCGGAGGTGGCCGACCTCGTCCATGGCGGCGACGAAGGCCGGCGCGTCGGCCGGGCCGATCTCGTACTCGACATGGACCAGGACCGGCCCTTCCTCGCCGGCTTGGACCTCGGGCAGCGGCTCGGCCTTGGCCAGGGGCTGCAGGTCGGGCGGGGCCGCCGCCGACATGGGCAGGAGCCAGTGCAAGGCGAGGCTGCCGAGCAGGACCAGCCCTGCGATCAGGTAGGCCGCCTCGAGGCTGGTCCAGTCGGCCACCACGCCCCAGCCCCAGGCGCCGAGCGCCATGCCGCCGAACACCAGGGTCTGGTAGAGCGCCAGCACCCGCGCCTGGACCCAGAAGGCGGTGCGCATCTGGACGGCGATGTTGAAGGTCGAGAAGGCGCCGAGCCAGGCTGTGCCGGCAACGGCCAGGGCCGGGACGACGGCCGCATAGCTGGTCGACAGGAGCCCGATCAGGACGAAGGCGGCACCGCCGGCGGCGGACAGCGCGGTCACCAGGAGCTCGGCGCCGTGGCGCTGGCGGATCGGGTGGATCAGGAAGGCGCCCATGAGCGCGCCAATGCCGAAGGCGCCGAGCAAGAGGCCGTAGACGAGGGGGCCGCCACCCAACCGGTCGCGCGCGATCAGCGGCAGGAGTGCCAGCGCTGCCGAGGCGGCGATGCCGAACACGGTGGCGCGGGCCAGGGCCGCCCTAAGCGCGGCGGTCTCGCCGACATAGCGCAGGCCAGTGGCGACCGCGCTCATCAGCCGCTCGCGCGGCAGGTCATCCGGGACCACCCGCCGCCGCCAGAACAGCAGCACGACCACCAGCGCCAGCGCCGTCACGCCGTTGAGCAGGAACGCCGCCTCGGTGCCCCAGACCGCGACCACGCCGCCGCCGAGGGCCGGGCCGACCGCGCGGGCGAGGTTGAAGCCGATCGCGTTCAGGGTGACGGCGGCGGCGAGGTCGCCGGCGGGGACCAGCTCGCGCACGATCGCCTGCCAGGCCGGGCCGTTGAGCGCCGCACCAGTACCGATCAGGAAGGTGAACAGGAGGAGCACGAAGGGGCCGACCAGCCCGGCGAGGCTGCAGAGGGCGAGCGCCAGCGCTGCCACCGCCACCCAGACCTGCGCCAGCATCAGCACCCAGCGCCGGTCCCACAGATCGGCCAGCGCACCGGCGAACAGGGCGAACAGGAGGATCGGCAGGGTGGTCGCGGTCTGCACCAGCGCCACCATGTCGGCGGTGCCGGCGAGCGAGGTCATCAGCCAGGCCGCACCCACGCCCTGCACCAGCCAGCCCATCGAGCCGACCAGGTTGGCGGCCCACACCGCCCGGAACATGGGCAGGCGCAGCGGCGCGAAGATGCCGCCCGCGGCGGGGGTCGTGTTTGGCCCGGTGCTCATGCGCCAACCCTGCGGCAGCGCATGCGCCGGGGCAAGCCGGCGGTCGCGACCAGCGATGCGGGCGGCCCTTCCTGTTGAGCCGGAGGTTGCGAATGCTGGCGGCCAGCCGATGCGGCCTTTCGCCACCATCCCGTGACATACCGTTGGGCCGCCACCGCCAATCTTTTACCCTGAACCTCTGCATGATGCGGCAGATCGGGGCGGGGCCGGCGAAGGGTCGAGATGGACTACGAGTCACAGTTCAGGGCGGCGGTGCGGCGGGTGCAGGCGGAAGGCCGCTACCGGGTGTTCGCGGACCTCGAGCGCGAGGTCGGCAGCTTCCCGCGCGCCCTGCGCTACGGTCCCGGGGGTCCGGCCCCGGTCGTGATCTGGTGCTCCAACGACTATCTCGCCATGGGCCACCACCCGGTCGTGCTGGAAGGTGCCACGGAGGCGGTCCGGCGGCACGGCGCGGGTGCGGGCGGCACGCGCAACATCTCCGGCACCACCCATCTCCACGTCCTGCTCGAGCAGGAGCTGGCGGCACTCCACGGCAAGGAGGCGGCGCTGCTGTTTACTTCGGGCTATGTCGCCAACGAGGCGGCGATCGGCACCATCGCCCGACTGCTGCCCGACTGCCTGATCCTGTCCGACGCGCAGAACCACGCCTCGATGATCGCCGGCGTGCGCGCCTCGGGCTGCGAGAAGCAGATCTTCCGCCACAACGACCTCGCCCATCTCGAGGCGCTGCTGGCCGCCCAGCCGCCCGGGCGCGCCAAGCTGGTCGCCTTCGAGGGCGTGTATTCAATGGACGGCGATTTCGGGCCGGTGCCCGAGATCTGCGCGCTGGCCCGCCGCTACGGCGCCCTGACCTATCTCGACGAGGTGCATGCGGTCGGCATGTACGGCGCCCAGGGCGGCGGGATCGCCGAGCGCGACGGTGCGATGGCGCAGGTCGACGTCGTCCAGGGCACGCTCGGCAAGGCGTTCGGCTGCATGGGCGGCTACATCGCCGGCAGCGCCGCCCTGGTCGACGCCGTTCGCAGCCACGCCGCCGGCTTCATCTTCACCACCTCCCTGCCGCCCGCCGTGGTCGGTGGCGCCCTGGCCTCCGTGCGCTATCTGCGTGGCGAGCCCGGCCGGGAGCTGCGGGCACTGCAGCAGGCGCGCGCGGCCCGCCTCAAGCGGCTCCTGGGCGAGGCGGGGCTGCCGGTGATGCCCTCGCCCTCCCACATCGTGCCGGTGCTGGTCGGCGACCCGGTCCGTTGCAAGGCCGCGTCGGACCTGCTGCTGGAGCGGCACGGCATCTACATCCAGCCGATCAACTACCCGACCGTGCCCAAGGGCACCGAGCGGCTGCGGATCACCCCGGGCCCACTGCACGACGACCACCTGATGGCCGAGCTGGTCGACGCGCTCGGCTGCGTCTGGGGCGAGCTCGAGATCCGCAAGGCGGCCTAGCTGTCGTTGCTGTGATCGCCGCGGGGATCTGGGCCACCGATCGGCCCCTGACGCGCCACCACACCATTGGCCGTCGCCTGCTGGGTGTGGTCCTGCCAATCGGGTGATCGTCGGTCCGGCAGCTCCGCGCCGCGGTGTCAGCTTGGCGACGACAAACATCCGCCATGGCTCCGGGTGTACAATTGCCACACTAACGGCACCTGGATGCACCTCAGCGGGGTCCACAATAACACTGTTGGTGAACATTTCGCTCGGGCGGAATCGCACTAAGAATAGTTAACGAAAAACCCAGCATTGATCTGCCGAGACAGACTTTACCATATTCGACGCTTTCTGAGATCCTCAGTTGAAGAGCAAGTGATATCGTCGCATTTCGAGCTAGAAGCGCCGGCCACGATTTCTTTTTGCATTCCTCTAAAAATTGGGTGATCGTTTGGACAACCGCCTGAAATCAAAGGTGGGTAGTTCGGTAGGGCGCTATGCTGTTCTATAGTATGATTCATGCTATGGGCGCACGCGAGCGGGCTGCGGCGACGCGACCAGAAATCGAAACATCTTCGCGGGGGCACGCGACCTCCTTGCTGTCGGTAGTTGCGACCGGCCCACCGGTTGCCGCGCCTGTCATCTGAGCTATCGCACCTGCCGTCCATGCTTGACCGCTCGAAGTCGCAGCGGTGTGAGGTACTATGTGCAACTCGCCAAGTATCGAGGCCTCGGGACGCTCGCGGCGGCGCGCTGCGTCGCAGCTCGCCACCAGGAGCCTGATCCTCGCGGCGCTCGCGGCGGCGCCGCTGGCCGGCTGGCCGAGCGATGCCGGCGCATTGACCGCGATCGAGGAGCTGGGCAAGAACGTGTTCTTCGACACGAACCTGTCCAGGCCCCGCGGCAAGCAGGCCTGTGCGTCTTGTCACGACCCCGCGCGGGGCTGGGTGCTGCCGCTCCGGCGATCAATCGCCACATCGTCGCGCCCGGCAGCGGTGCCCGGCGCTTTTGGCAGCTTCAAGACGCCGGCTAACGCCTACGCGACCTTCGTTCCGGCGTTCCGCTCCAGCGTCGTCCCCTTCCTCGCGCCCTGGCTGGGTGGAGTCTTCTGGGACGGCCGTGCCGAAGGCTGCGGGAAGACGGACGGCAGTTGCCCAGTCGGGAGCGGCACGGCCAGCGCGACGATCAGGCTGGCAGACCTGCCGCCGGCCAAGCAGGCCGCGTATGGGAGGTTTCTCGGCCCCACAGCGGACCAGGCGCTGAATCCCTTCCCCAATCCGGTCGAGCAGAACATCCCGATCGACGAGGTCTGCCGGGAGGTTCAATTCGCCCGCTATCGGGTCCTGTACCCAGTCGCCTTCGGCGAACGGATCGACTGCGGCGCCATCCCGACCATCCCGGGGACCGACAGGCCCGCCCTCGTCAGCTTCAAGCGCCTCGCCGTGGCCATCGCCGCCTGGCAGGCCTCGCGCGAGGTCAACTCGTTCAGCTCGAAGCGCGATGTCGCCATCAGGTCGGAGCGCGACGGGCAGTTCCCGCTGCGCGGCTTCACGGACCAGGAGAATCTCGGGCACGATCTGTTCTATGGCGTCGAATCCATCCTGAACCCCCGCCGCCCGGACGGCACCCTCCCATCCGGGAACTGCGCTTCCTGCCACAATGGGGTCCCGGAGGGCCAAGCTGCCGACACCACGGGTGTCGCGCCGCAGCAACTCTATACCGACAGCCGCTACCACAATATCGGCGTGCCGTTCAATCGCGAGATCCCGGGCGTGCCGAAGCTCGCCAAGCTGGGACTCAAGTCACACGAGGCAAGTGTCGGCCGCGGCCTGTTCAAGACCCCGACCGTACGCAACGTCGCGAAAGGTCTGGACAGGAGATTCACCAAGGCCTTTACCCACAATGGCTGGTTCAAGAGTCTCGAGAGCTTGGTGCATTTCTATAATACGCGCGACGCACTGGGCCGATGCGAGGCCCTTCCCAATCCAATCACCGACGCAACCGAGGCGGAAGCCCTGGCCAACAATTGCTGGCCCAAGCCCGAGTTCGGTGAGATCGTGCCACTCCCCAGCCCACCCGACGACGTTCGGCCGGCCCCGACCTTTGGACGAAACGGGCTCACGACCGAGCAGGAACTCGCCATCGTGGCCTATCTGAGGACCCTCTCTGATCGCGTGACACCGCGCAGGCCTTGAACGCTGGCCAATTTCCCGAGTAGCGCGCCCATAAGGGCACCGGGGCGGCACGGACAACGGTCCGTGCCGCTCTGCGTCATCAGCGGACAGCTCGGCCACGGTCCTGGCCGCCGCGAGCTCGGGATGAGCATCGACGCCAGCAAGCGGTGGGGAATCTGGCGCCCAATCCGCCTGCCGGCCATCTTGGCCTCACCGTCAGACGGTCGGCCGCACGCTCGCGCGACCGATCGGACTCTCCCCACCGGCGCCTGATGCCATATCTGGTAGTCCGTGGAGGAGGTCCTGACGCCCGGCGATCCGAGCGACTTGTTTCGAGCGGTCCTCTCGATGAGAGAGTCGGATGCGGCGGGCCAAACAGAAGAGTGCGGGGCTGCAGTTGAGCCCGGCAGGCCGATGGCCGAGTTGGCTTTATGGCCTTTACGCAGAATCTGCGAGCGCCCGCCAGGAGAAATCATCGTCGATAGAGTCAAATGGCGGCCTCAGAAACAATACAACATGCCTTGATCGATTATATTACAACAATACTATGCTTCATTATTGTATCAAGTGGCAACGATGCTAAATGAACATTAGCGGTGGAATGGACGACAGCGGTTGGGTGCAATATGCTTCTGGGTATGCCTCTTTCTTAGCCTCAAATCAGAGGTAAACCCGCGTTCCAATCAACCGCAAATATGGCGACATAACTGCAAGTCGTTAGCCGACGTGAAGGCATTAAGCAAAGATTTAAACAGCAAGACCAAAGATCAAAATATGTCACAGGAAAGAGCATCTACAAATTCGCCCAACCAAAAATAAAAATAACTATTAGTGAAATTTCTCCCTTTACAGCGAACGAAAAAGAATCATAGATGGATGTCAAGTTTGACTCTGCGGAGGCTTAGGCGCTCAAGATAGCCAGAGTCCGCGCGCGAGCGCTCCCAAGATCGACCATCGAAGGTTGTCCAGCAGCAACGGAGGCTCATGATGGCCAGCCGGATCGGGGGATGTTTTACTGTCGTTTCCATGGCGACCCTACCGTTCCTCCTGGGGCCCATGGCGACCACGGCGCAAGCAGCCGAACTCATAGCCATAGAAAAGCTCGGCAAGGCAATTCTTCTTTGACACCAGCCTCTCGACGCCCGGGAACAAGCAGGGTTGCGTGTCCTGCCACGAACCGAAGAAGGGCTGGGCGTTTCCGGATCCAAAGGTCAACGCCACCACGGTAGTCGTACCGGGCGCCGCACCCCATCGCCAAGGCTTTCTCAAGCCACCGGCCAGCGCGTACATGACACTAGCACCGGCGTTTAAAGAGGTCGGTGGCTTCCCGCCTTTCCTGCCGCCCTTCGCCGGCGGCAATTTCTGGAATGGCCGCGCCGAAGGTTGCGGTGCGGTACCTGCAAGCAAATGCCCAGTGAATGACAATAAGGGCGAGGTCAGCGAGAGCATCGGGCCCGAGACCCTGCCGACGAGCGCACCGGGGAACACCTACGGGAAGTTCCTCGGGCCGACCGCGGATCAGGCGTGAACCCGTTCCCCAAGGGCGTGGAGCAGAACGCCGGCGAGAAGAAGACCTGCCAGCAGGTCAAGACCGCCAAGTACAAGGACCTCTACTTCGAGGCCTACGGCGAGCTGATCAACTGTCAGGACGCCGGCGTCCATACGAGCTTCAAGCGCCTGGCGATCGCCCTGGCGGCCTATCAGAAGTCCGACGATGTGGTCCCGTTCGACTCGCCGCGCGACAAGGCGCTCGCAGCCGATGCGAATGGCAAGTTTCCCTTCGACGACAATGACGGTGGAGTAAGATTCACGGACGAGGAGAACCGGGGCCACGACCTGTTCTATGGCAAGGCCTTCTGCAGCGTCTGCCATAATGGTCAGCCGAACGTCATCGAGGCGCGTGCGATCGACCCGGATGGCACGTCGAAGTTCCAAGTCTACACTGATTACAAGTATCACCATATCGGCGTTCCGTTCAATCGCCAGATCCCGGGCGTGAACAAGAAGGACAAGAAGGGACTGGCAGATCACGTGGCCGGGGCCGCTGCCGCGGGGACGGTCGGAAACGGCTTCTTCAAGACTCCGACCCTGCGGAACGTGGGCAAAGGTCTGGGCGGCAAGGGCCGGGGAAAGAACTTCACCCACAACGGGTACTTCAAGACCCTGGAGGGTCTGGTCCACTTCTACAACACGCGTGACCAGCTACAGGATTGTGCGACGAAGATTCCCAACATCGCCGATCCCACCATGGACGACGCCTTGGATAACGACTGCTGGCCGAGGCCTGAATTCGACAACGGACTTATGGCCGGCGCTGGCACGCCACCTCCCGGCGTACCCGACTTCATCGGCAATCTCGGCCTGACGGACGACGACGAGCGTGACATCGTCGCCTATCTCAAGACCCTGAGCGACACGACGACGGCTTCGGCGCCCTAACCCGCTACCCCGGTCGTCCGAACCAGCACCCCGGCGCCGACATGGCGCCGGGGTTTCGCTGTCGATGGGCTCCGGGAGTGCTTGGCCCGGCTCACAGCTGCGCCGAGCCGAACGTGTCGCAGGCATTGAGGTCGCCCGTCTTCAGCCCCTGGCTGAACCAGTGCATGCGCTGCTCCGAGCTGCCGTGGGTGAAGGCGTCGGGCACGACATAGCCGCGCGTGGCGTGCTGGATGCGATCGTCGCCCACCGCACTGGCGGCCTGTAGCCCCTCCTCGACGTCGCCCTGCTCGAGGATGCCCTGGCTGTCCTGGAGATGGCGCGCCCAGACGCCGGCGAAGCAATCCGCCTGCAGCTCCATCATCACCGAAAGCCGGTTCGAGGTGCGCTCGTCGGAGCGCTGCCGCATCTCGGTCACCTGCCGCGAGATGCCGAGCAAGGTCTGGACGTGATGGCCAACCTCGTGCGCGATCACGTAGGCCGCCGCGAAATCGCCCGGTGCTCCGAACTTCTGGCTCAGCTCGCGGAAGAACGAGGTGTCGAGATAGACCTTCTGGTCGGCCGGACAGTAGAACGGTCCCGTCGCCGAGCCAGCCATGCCGCAGGCCGACTGCACCGCGCCGTCGAACAGGACCAGCGTCGGCTCGCGGTAGGTCTGCCCCCCCTGCTGGAAGACCTGGTTCCAGACATCCTCGGTCTGCCCGAGCACGGCCGCGACGAACTGGGCGTTCTCGTCGTTGGCCGGCGGCGCCCCGCCGGGCGAGGACGTCACCTCCGGGCCCGAGTAGCCGCCATCGGTCAGGCTGCCCAGGATCACCATCGGGTTCACGCCGAAGAGCATGGCGATCACGGCAAACGCGATCAGCCCCAGGCCGCCGGCGCCACCGACACGAACGCCACGTCCCATGCCGACGGGTCCCATGCCGCGCCGGTCCTCAATGTTCTCGCTGCGGCGACTCATCTGCCAACGCATGGCGCCATCCCTGTCCGCATGTTCGCGATGCGAGTTTAGCGCGGCCGGGGGCAGGTGCGAACAGGTCCTCGGCTCAATCGTCCAGCAGCCGTGCGTGCAGCGGCCGTAGGGCCGCATAGGCGGCGGCATAGGTGGTCTGGCGCCGCTCGCGATGCCGGTCGTTCCAGCGCGGATCGGGCTCGATGCCGCGCACCGCGAGGCGCAATCCCGCCCGCGCCTCGTCCAGATCGCGGAACAGGCCGGCCGCCAGCCCGCCCAGCAGCGCCGCCCCCAGACAGGTCGCATCCGGCAGGTCGACCACCCCCAGGGGCACGCCGAACACCGAGGCCTTGAGCTGCATCAGCAGGCGGTTCTGCGTGCTGCCACCGATCGCCAGGATCCGCTCCGGCGGGGCACTGCCGAGATGGCGCAGCATGGTCTTGAGCATGTTGCCGCCGTCGAGCGCGATCCCTTCGAGGACCGCCCGGAACAGCGCACCACGCGAGGTGGTCGACGACAGGCCGAGAAAGGCACCGCGCGCCACCGGGTCGGGAAAGGGTGGCGAGCCCAGCCGCAGATGCGGCAGGAACAGCACCTGCTCCGCCTCGTCCGCCGCCTCCGCCTCGGCGATCAGCGCCGCATGGTCCGCCCTGCCGTGCAGCTCGCGAAACCACTCGACCGACGCCGCCGCGGTCGGCAGGCCGCCGAACAGGTAGCAGAGGGGCCGCCCGGCATCGAACGCACCCTGATTGAAGCCATCCCAGCCGATCGCGGCATCGCCCAACGGCTTGTCGAGCACCAGGGTGAGCGCTTCGGCCGTGCCGATGCTGTCGAGCAGCACGCCCGCGCTGTCCGCCCCGGCGGCGAGCATGCCACAGACATGATCATGGCCCCCGACGCCGACGACGCAGTCGGGCGGCAGGCCGGTCGCGGCGGCGATCTCCGGCCGGACGATCCCGAGCCTGCTCCCGGACGGGCAGATCGTCGGCAGGAGCGTCGTGCTCAGCTCGAGCCCTTCCAGCAGATTGGAGGACCATTGCCGGCGCTCGAGATCGAGCAGCAGGGTCCGCGAGGCCAGGCTGAGATCGGTGGCGCGCTCGCCGCACAACCGCCACGCCAGATAGTCGCCGAGGTTTAGCCAGCCCGTGGCCCCGGCCATCAGCTCGGGCGCGTGCCGGCGATACCAGAGCAGCTTGAGCAGGGTGAAGGTCGGGTCGGCGCACAGACCGGTCGTCCGATGCAGTGGCTCGAAGCCGACGGTCGCCAGCAGCCACTCGAGCTCGCCCGTAGTGCGGGTGTCGTACCAGGCGATGATCGGCGCCAGGGAAGCCCCGTCCGCGGCAAGGATGGTGCCCGCCTCGCCGACGCTGGCAACCGCCACGCTGCGGATGGCGCGGGCGTCCGGCACCTCGGCCACCGCGCGGCGCAGCACGGCCAGGACGGCCTGCCAGAGACCGTCGGCGTCCAGCTCGGCACTGTCGGGCCCCAAGATCCGGGTCGGGGTCGGCTGGGCCGCACCGGCCACGACCGTACCGTCCGGCGCGAACACGAGTGCTCGGACCTGGCTGGTCCCGGCATCGATGCCGCAAAGCAGTGGCTCGCCCGAGCTCATGGGGCGCACGCCGCTCGTCCGGCCGGTGTTTCTGGCATCGGTCGCCTCCCCTTGCGCGAAGGATAGAGGGCACGGATCGGTGAGAGAAGACTGTCGGCGTCAGCGCGCGAGCCGCTCGATCCGGTCGATCAGGAGCTGCGCGGTGTCGATGTGATGATCGAGCAGGAATTCGTGGCGACCCTGCCGCATCTGCCGGGCGATCTGACCCAAGGTCGCCGACAGGCGGACTCCGTCCATCAGCCGGGCCGGCACGGGCGTCGCCCAGCGTGGGCAGGCGGCCGCACGATAGTCTGCGGCCTCGGGCGGGGAGCCCCGGCCGAGCATGTCCGCCTGCAGCTCGCGCAGCAGCAGAGGTCCGAAGCGGCGTAGATAGTGGCCGGGCGGCACGCGATAGAGCGTGCTGGCACCGTCGTCGTAGAGCAGCTCGCCGGCATGGACATACTCCGTTCCGCCGATGCGCGAGCCGGAGAGCAGCGGGCCGAACCACTCGGTGGCGGCAATCACGGGGTCGAGGATAGGACGGCCGAGCAGCCGCCCGAGCGATGGTGGCAGCGGCAGATGCGGGATCAGGTCGTGCCGATGCTCGATGCGCAGGAGCGGGACGGGATAGGATGTTGCGAACGCCCGGTCGCCCACCCTGGGTGCCGAGAACACCACCGCCGCGCGCACCTCCGCGCCGGGCTCGTGCAGCCGCCGCGCCGCGAGCGTCGCCAAGGCACCGCCGGCGCTGTGGCCGGTCACGTAGACCGGCTTGCCACCCAGCGCGTGGTCGCGAACCATCTCGGCCAAGCGGGGGCCGAGACTGTCGAGCTCACGGGCATAGCCGCGGTGCACCCTGCCCACCCCGCGCTCCTCGACCTGGGCGAAGTCGAGATTCGCCAGCCACGCCTGGACGGTGCGGCGGAACAGCTCGCCCGAATCGAGGTGGAGCTTGGTGCCGCGGAAGACGAGATAGGCGGCACGATCGTCCGACACGACGAAGCCGGTAAACGCCGGCGTCTCAATCCGATCGAGGTGGGTCGCGGCCCAGCCCGCCGCAGTCGGATGGTCGGCCCGATAGGCGCCGCGGGCGAGGCCGACGAGCCGCTGCGCCAGCGTCACATTCATGGCCGCGAGCCCGCGCTCTGGCACCTCGCGGCGCGGCCCGCTAGGGTCCGCCCCGCCGGATTCGCAGCGAGAGGCGCACCGCGGCCATGGCCGACCGTCCCAATCCCCTGAAGCTCAACCCATTGCAGGCCAAGACCCTGGCGCTGCTGCAGGAGCTCGCGCGCCAGCCGCGCTATGCCAATCCACCCGATGCCGACGGTGCCATCATGGTCCGCTACCTGCCGGCAGCGCATGGCGATCATTTCCACATCGGCGACGCGGTGGTGCGCAGCCGTGATGCCACCGGGCTGGACAATCCGGCGGTCTATGGCGCGCTGGCGCGCAAGGGCCTCGTCGTGATGGGGGCGGAGGGCCTGCCCGCCGTGACCGCCGCCGGCCTTGCCTATCCGACCGGCCTCGCCGACCAGATCCTGCATCGCTCCGACCACTGAGCTGCGGGCGTGCTCACCCGACCCGCCGGTCTTCCGGCGCCGGGAGAGCCTCGGCCCGGGCCGCGGCCGCGGGCGGTTCGGCCGGCTCGTCCTTGAGGCCGGCCTTGAAATTGCGCACCCCCTTGGCGAGATCACCCATCACCGTAGGCAGCTTGCCGGCCCCGAACAGGACCAGCACGATCGCCAGGATGATCACCATCTCGGTCAGGCCGAAACCCATGGACCCGTGCTCCGTCGGCATTGCGTCCGCATCTCGGAAGGAGAGTTGGCCCCTGTCGCCGCGATCGGCAAGCAGGGCCGCGATGGAAGGGGCGGGCGGGGCATGAGTCTGGCAGCACCCTGGGACCAGCTCGCAGCCGGCCTTGCCCGTGATCCGATCGTGCCGTCTGCGCCGCGGCCCGCGACCCGGGCGCTGCCTCTGTGGCGGACCCTTCTGCAGATCCGCCGCAACGCGCTGACCACCTGGGGCGAGCCCGCCTACGAGCACGACATCTTCGCCGGCCGCTTCATGGGGCGCGGCAGCTTCCTGGTGAACCACCCGGACGGGATCCGCCATGTCCTGGTGGACAACCACGCCAATTACGGCCGCACGCCCGCGACCATCCGCATCCTGCGGCCGATCCTGGGCGACGGCCTGTTCCTGGCCGAGGGCAACGCCTGGAAGCACCAGCGGCGCACCATGGCCCCCGCCTTCGCGCCGCGCAGCCTCGACGTCGCCGCGGGCCATATCGCCCAGGTCGCCGAGGAGACCGTCGCGGCGCTGCGCACGCGCGGCATGGCCGCGGTCGACCTGCTGCGCGTCGTGCGGAACGCAGCGCTCGAGATCGCCGGGCGGGCGTTCTTCTCGCAGGGCATGGCCGAGCACGGTGCTGCGCTGCGGGCGTCCTTCGAGCGCTACGGCGTAAGGACCGCCCGACCGTCGGTGCTCGACTTCCTGCTGCCCAGCGAGACACCGAGCCCGCTCGACGCCAGGCGCTGGTGGTTCGCGCGCGATTTCAAGCGCGTGCTCGATCGCATGATCGCCGAGCGCGCGGCGACGCCGCCCACCGATCCGCCGCGCGACCTGTTCGACGCGCTGGTGGCGGCACGCGACCCGGAGACGGGCAAGGGGTTCACCCCGGTGCAGCTGCGCGACCAGATCGCGACCCTGGCGGTGGCGGGGCACGAGACCACGGCACTCACCATGTTCTGGTCGGCCTATCTCCTGGGCCTCGCCCCCGAGGTGCAGGAGGAGGTCGCGGCCGAGGCGCGCGGGCTGGACCTCTCGCCCGCGCACGCCGCCGACGCGGTCGGGCGGCTGACCCTGACGCGGGCGGTGGTGCAGGAGGCGCTGCGGCTCTATCCGCCCGCCTTCACGATCGTGCGCCGGGCGCTCGGCCCCGACCGGCTGCTCGACGAGACCGTCCCGCCGGGCAGCATGGTGGTCATCGCACCCTGGATCCTGCACCGCCACCGCCGCCGCTGGGCGCACCCGGAGCGGTTCGACCCGACCCGCTTTTTGCCGGGCGCGCCGCCCGTCGACCGCTTCGCCTACCTGCCGTTCGGGGTCGGGCCGCGGGTGTGCATCGGCGCCCAGTTCGCCCAGATCGAGGCCACCTTGCTGCTCGCACGGCTGGTGCGCGAGTTCCGCCTCGAGCTGGTCGGGCCGAAGCGGGTGACACCGGTCGCGGTCGTCACCACCGTGCCCGACCGCGCCCCGGTCTTCCGCCTCGTGTCGCGCCCCTCAGTCGCCAATGCTGCTCACGCCGGCTACGGCCGCGACGGGATCGCCCGCAGATAGGTATAGATCGCCTTCAGATCGTCGTAGCGCAGGTCCTGGTAGACGGGCCAGGGCATCACCTGAAGGATGTGGCCGTCGTGGGCATCGCGCCCGGTGCGGATGGTCCGGACGAACTGGGCCAGCGTGAGCCCGGCCGGCCGGCCCCTTCTGTCGGGCGTGAGGTTCGCCGAGACCAGGCCGGGGCCGAACGGTGTGCCGCCGGCGAGGTAGCCGGAGACATTGATCCGCTTGCGCTGCCCGGCGAACGGATCGCCACCGGTGGCGTAGGGCGGGTTGGTGTGGCAGTCGTTGCAGCCGCCGGCCGCGTTCACCAGATAGCTGCCGAGCCCCACCAGGTCGCGATCGAGGCCGGCGAGGTTGAGTGGCACGGGCGCGATCTCGAAGCCGCGCGCGACCCGCTGGCCGAGCGTGCCGAGGCCCGGGGCGGCGGATGCCGCGGTGGCCACCGTGACGATGGCGGTGAGAACGCCGGCGAGCAGGTGCAGTCTGGGCATCGCGTGCTCCTCCCTTGCAGTCTATAATGGTTACAATACAGCCATCGCCTCGCGGAGTCCGGGACATTGACGACACAGCATGGTGAACGCCTAATGACGACCGTTTGGCGCCCGGTGACGTCGGGCGGAGGTGCGGCATGAGCTGGCAGCCGGCACCCGATCCCTTGTGCGACAAGACCGCCTGCGACCTGATCGAGACCGTGATCGTGCCGCGTGCCCGCGATCTGGGCGGGTTTGCGGTGCGTCGCGCCCTGCCCTCGGTGCAAAAGCGGATGGTTGGGCCGTTCATCTTCTTCGACCAGATGGGGCCGGCCGAGTTCATCATCGGCAAGGGCCTGGACGTGCGGCCGCACCCGCATATCGGGCTCGCCACCGTCACCTATCTGTTCGAGGGCGAGATCCTGCACCGCGACAGCCTCGGCACGCTGCAGCCGATCCGGCCGGGCGACGTCAACTGGATGACCGCCGGGAGCGGCATCGCCCATTCCGAGCGCAGCCCGCAGAGCGAGCGCGCGCAGGGCGGCCACCTGTTCGGCATCCAGGCCTGGGTGGCCCTGCCGGCCACGGCCGAGGAGACCGCGCCGGATTTCGCCCACCACGCCCGCGACGCGCTGCCGGTGGTGGCCGGCGAGGGCAAGGAGGTGCGCCTGATCACGGGCTCGCTCTATGGCGAGCGCTCGCCGGTGCCGACCTTCAGCGAGATGTTCTACGCCGACGCCAGGCTCGAGGCGGGTGCCAGGCTGCCCCTCCCGGCCGAGCACGAGGAGCGGGCGGTCTATGTCGTCGGTGGTGAGGTCGAGGTGGCGGGCGACCGCTTCGGCGAAGGCCAGCTCCTGGTCTTCCGCCCCGGCGACGCGATCACGCTGACCGCGAGCGGACCGGCGCGCCTGCTGCTGCTCGGCGGCGAGCCGATGGACGGGCCGCGCCACATCTGGTGGAACTTCGTCTCCAGCCGCCAGGACCGGATCGAGCAGGCCAAGGCCGACTGGCGCGCCGGCCGGTTCGCGGCCGTCCCGGGCGAAACGGAGTTCATCCCCCTACCCGAGCGCTGAGCCTGCGAACCAGCCGGCAGCCCGAAGGGGCGTGGGTCCTCGCCCCCGGGCCGTCCGGACGGTCGATGCGGGCCGCGTCACGGCCGGCATCGACCCTTGGTCCTTGAACGTGAGCTGAGCCGGAAGGTTCCAAACCCAGATCGTACGACGATGACCAGAACGCGAATGCCATGGAGTCGACCAAACTCCAAGGACCCATCGCCGCTGATCCGGGGTCAGGCGTAGCGGTAATCCTCGTCACGACGGCTGCCCAGTGCGCCACCCAGGGCGGCCAGAGCCGCACCGATCACCAGGGCGACCACCGACCAGAAGGAGATCTGTGCCACCGTCGCCGCAGCCGCCTGCGCCGTCTGGCGCGCCTGCTGCTCGGCCTGTTGCGCATAGCGCCGATAGGCATCCTGGAACTGGTTCAGCCGCTGCGCGGCCTGATCACGCGGAATCCCCGCCTGCTGTGCGATCGCGTTGACCGCGGCGTCGCGGTCCTGCGGCGAGGCCCCCTCCTGGACGCCACGCACGACACGCCGCACGGCATCGACCAGAGTGCCCCCGCCGGCGGCCTGCTGCGCCTGCTGCTGGACCTCGCCGGCCACCGCCGGAGCGCGCTGGAACAGCTGCTCGGCCTGGCCGCGGATCTCGTCGGGCAGGACCTGCATCGCGGTCGAGGCGAGTGACTGGGTGCCTTGGCCGACCGCCTGCGCGGCCGAGCCGAGCGCGCCGAAGGCACCGCCGACCAGCCCGCCGATCGCCGTCGACAGGAGATAGATGCCGATCAGGGTCGCCGCCGCCCAGGTGACGACGCCGTGCAGGCCGCCGTCCAGGCGCGAGGGCACCGCGGCCAGCCTTGCCGCTACCCAGGCGCCCGCGAACACGGCGATGGCGGTCGAGCCGAGCCACCAGACGGCCCCGCCGGTGCCCAGGGTCGCGGCCCGCGGCGTGTCGGCGGTCGCCGGATCGATGGTCGCGGCGCCGATCGCGATGCCCAGGAGCATCAGCAGCATCTGGACGACCAGCACCACCACGACCCCGGCGACGACAGCGCCCCAGGAGATGCGGCGCCCGGCCGGCAGGAGCCGGGGATCGGCGGGATAGACCCCGTCAGGGATGGTTCGCGTGGTGGCAGCCATGGGGATTCGCTCCGGAGGCGATGATCACGGACGCCGCCTAAACGCCGCCCCCATGCCCGGGTTCCGGATGCCGGCAGCACCCGGGGCGGGCAGCGGCGGGTTCGGTCACCAGGGGGCCATCATCCTGGCAATGGTCGCTTCCGGATAACTTCTTGTCGCTGGTCGTTTGCGGTCAAATCGACGCACTGTCGGCTGAGTCGACTGGAATGAATCTTGCTCCTTTTCTGGTTGTGAATCCGACCTCTTTTCTGATCTGGTGCCTTTCCTGGTCGAAATGACGTGTCAGTGACTTTCCCCACCGCACCGCCTTCACATCGCCGGCATGATCTCCCCATCGAGCATTTGGAGCCACGCATCATTCGGCAATCCTGCCGACGGACGATGCCAAGGAGATGTCGATGTGGGCAATCACGCGCCGAGAGATCGGCGGCGTTGTCTTGGGTTTGTCTCTGGTCTGTGCCGGCACGGCCGTTCGCGCGGACGAGCCGGTCGGGATCGTGTCGTTCGCGCGGTTCGTCGACGGCCTCAAGGCCCCGCCCGCGGCCGGTGACCGCAGCGCCCAGGCCGGCGGCGTCACCAGCGACATGCGCACGCATCTGCTGCGGATGTACGACCGCGTCCAGGTGAGCCACAGCTTCGCGCAGGACGATCAGGTCTTCGACTGCGTCCCGATCGCCGAGCAGGCGGGGGTGCGTCTGCAGGGGCTGACCAAGCTGGCCTCCCCGCCGCCGACGCCGCCCGCGGTCGCCCTGGCCGGATCGGATGCCGCCGGGCGCGTGGCGCACGCCGTCACCCAACAGCAGGCGCCCGCCACCAGCGATCGGTTCGGCAACCGGCAGAGCTGCGACGCGGGCGCGATCCCCGTCCGCCGCGTCACCCTGGAGGAGATTGCCCGCGCCGGCAGCCTGCAGAAGTTCTTCGGCAAGGGCCCTAAGGGCGCCGGGCGCGCCCGGGGCGGGTCCGTCCCGGCTGCCATCAACGGGCACTCCTATGCCCACGCCTACCAGAGCGTGACCAACTACGGCGGCTATTCCCGCCTCGCGCTGTACCGCCCGTTCGTCGACCGCAACCTCAGCGAGGTGTTCTCCCTGTCCCAGCAATGGTATGTCGGCGGTAGCGGCGCCGGCCTGCAGACGGCCGAGGTCGGCGTGCAGAACTATCCGGCGAAGTACGGCTCGCAGAACTCCGCTCTGTTCATCTATTGGACGCGCAACAACTACAACGGCACCGGCTGCTACAACCTGGATTGCGCCGCGTTCGTCCAGACCAACGGCAACTGGCGCCTCGGGGTCGGGTTCGCCAACTACAGCACGGTCGGCGGGGCGCAGTACGAGGTGGCGCTCGGCTTCTACCTCTATCAGGGCAACTGGTGGCTGGCCGCCGGCAATGACTGGGTCGGCTACTATCCGGGCTCGCTCTATGCCGGCGGCCAGCTGAGCCGCTGGGCGCAGAGCATCGACTTCGGCGGCGAGACCGTGGGCTCCTGGCACTGGCCCGACATGGGCAGCGGCCAGTTCGCCAGCGCCGGCTGGACCCGCGCGGCCTACCAGCGGTCGATCCTCTACCGCAACGCCGCCAACACCGGCTTCAATCCCAGCCTCACCCGGTCGCAGAACTGGCCGAGCTGCCAGACGATCTCGACGCCGACCTGGGGCGGCGCCGACTGGAAGACCTACTTCTACTTCGGCGGCCCCGGCGGCTACGGCTGCTGACCCGCCCGCCCACGACCATCCCGGGGAGCCCGCGCGCGGAGCGCGGGCTCCCTTCGTCGACTCCTGATTCTGGGGTGGGTTCGTTCGGCAGCGATGGGTTCTATGACTATCATCCTAAGATGATCGCTGCTAGTCACCGTCGTTGTCAATAACGGTTTTCAGCCGCGCGGAGCAGATGTGGCTGGGGCGATGACGATTGAATCCCCCATTTTCTGCTGACCTGACCCCAACTTCTCTGCGGAGTGGCGTTCTCGCGGGCTGACCTGCTCCCCTGTAGCTCCCGCATGTGAAACGAGAGTCCGTCACCGAGGGAACGGACGATGCGCAAGAGCCGGTTCACGGAGGAGCAGATCAAGTTGGACCCGAGCTGAGCATCTCGCGTGTGGGACCCTCTTCCTTCGTCCGGAAGCATTCTGTCGGGCCGCGTGCCACCCGTACGCGCCACCATTATCGCGGCCGCTGAGTTTTCCCCGTACCCCGTCGCCAACTACCGGAAGACTAGAGGATTCTTATTATAGGTTTGGGTCAACGATCGCACGTGGCCGTGCTTACTGGACGGTGGCATCCGGCGGGAGCTCGATGCTTACCATGATCGCGGCGCCGATCGGCCCTGACCGGCGCTCGAGGAGATTGCGAACCTTCGGCTCGTCAGGTGATTCGTAGCGGGTTCCTTCGCGGCAGGAGAGGATCAGATCCGCCGCCCAGGCCTCCATGCGCCAGCCACCCTTCGGGTCGCCGATGGCGGCGATATCGGACAGTTGTGGCGACCGTCCTTCCGGCCAGGAGGTAAGGAGGGCATGGACCGCGTCGCCTTTGAGGACGCGAATGCCGAGTGTGGGTAGCATCTCGAGCACGCGATAGCTCTCGATCGGATATTGCACGGAGAGGGGCACGGTCGGTGGGTTATAGAACATGTAGTAAACTGACGCTCCGAACTCCTGCTCGAAGTGCTTAATAGCTTTCTCCTGATCCGATCCGGCCTTCATTGCCCCATACGGTGAACTTTGGTCGAATTGATAGATTTTGGTGAGCAGCATCGACGTCGGCGACTCGTCCCGGCGCAAAAACATATTCATGCCGTATCGGAAGCCGACAGGATCGGCATCATCGGCGTCGCCGATTACCGGATAGAGGCGTTTTGCCTGCAGGATGGCAACCTTGCGGGCGATGATACGGGTCCTTTGAATGATGAAGACCAGGATGGCGATATCCCCGACTTCCCATCCCCCCATCCGCCGCAGCCCACCGATATTGTGGACGTCGAGTTTAACGACCGCGCCTGAGGGCAGGCGCGCCGGCGCGGTGCGCGGCAGCATGGAGGTGACGAACAGGTCGTCGAAGCTCGTCTCCCTCGTCGACGGAACGTTGAGGAAGGTTTCGCTTACCTTCCGGTTTGCCTCAGCGAAAAGGTCGCGGAACCACTCGACGACATCGTTGGGGAGGATCGGCCAGGGGGACATGGCGGTGCACCGCTTTGTTTGTTTCTATGGGTCCGCTTTATCACGAGTTGGTTGAATCGTCGCGGAGATCGTCAGTTGCTCCACGGCGTCAACAATTGCACGTGCTTGCAAGGCGGGATTGATGGTCAGTCTGCTCGCGGCTCGATGGTGACCAAAAGCGACCGAACGTCGCCTATTTCGCGCCTGATCCCGTCAAAGACCTCGCCCCGGTCATCCAGCGAAGCCGCAAGCAGGCGCTCAACGTACCAGGGCGGGTGATCGCGCAAACGAAGGGTGCCGGATGCTAGAACATCCGTCGCGGCGTCGTTGCGAAGAACGCGAACTATGCTGTCCACGCGGGCGGGTAGTGAACCATTGGGTCCCGTGTAACCGCCGCAGCACCCCAGGCAACGCAGAGGTAGCATAATCGGGCTTAAGACTCGAACTCCCGCGCCTCCGCGGCCGACAGCATTTCTAACCGCATGGGCGTGAGCCAGAGTACAGCCAAGCTGTTCGGGCATCAATAACGTACTTTTGCAATTCCATTTGAATTCAGATACATCTGCCCGATAGTTATAGAACGCATAGACTGCATCAATGCCCTTGCGATCGGCGTGCTCTATTAGAATATCTATCTGAGAATTTTTTGCGGCGCCGACTTTGTGTTTGATCGCCGAGTATGTTTGCCGCTTCGCGTGTAGGATTTTTGCCTGAACTAATAGGCCAAACCACAAATTGCCATCACTTAACCACCATTCCCAGTCGGCACCGGTAAATTTCTCCTCTTTCTTTCGAAACTGAAAATGTACCGCATCATTCGGATGTGCTTGCTGTACGTCACTTAAAAAATCGTTCGTAACTGTTTCTTCGTCTCTAATATTCCCACGCGCGCGGGCCTTTTTAAGGTCGCCCCATATCTTCTGTGCTTGATAGCTAAATGTGACACAAAACGGGCTCGGGATGATCGTAGCTGCCCCTATCACCTATTCTTCCTTTTAGAAATTGCCGCAGCCCCTCGGTGCGTTCCGATGCCGTCTCTCCGGCTGTCACGCCTGGCACTGTAGCGGCGTTCCAGATCCCAGCCCCATCCGGGCCTTGTCTGGGCAATGCTTACACCCGTAAGGGCGAAATGCCGAGCATTCGAATTCTGGTTGCAGGGCGGGAATTGAATTTGCTTCCTCCTGGTTCTGAGCCAGGCGAGTTCCCGTCGCTGGACCTGCCGGTCCTGGGTCTCGAGCTCCTTCAGCGCCCGCGGCTCGAACTCAATCCGCCAGCCCAAGCCGCCGCTCCACCTCCTCGAGCGGCACGGTCGGCAGACGCTCCTCGAGGCGCTGGACCGCGAGATAGTAGTCCTCGAGGTCGTCGAGATGCTCGCGCACGGCCTCGCGGACATAGAAGCTCTTACTGCGACCGGTACGCTCGGCCAGCGCGGTCAACCGCGCCTCGATCTCCTCGGGCAGGCGAACGGCGAGCATGTAGGCACTCCGGCTGGGTGCAATACATGTATGACCGGCTGACGAGCGGGGCAAGCCGCCTGACCGCTGTCGCCCTTGCTTGACCGAAGCCAGTGCTGGCGCGACGCATATTCCACACGTATCTGCCGAGACCGCACCATGACCCGATCCACCGTCCTCACCAGCAACCGCGGCCAAGCCGTGCGTCTGCCCAAGCCGATGGCGTTGCCTGAAGGGGTGCGGCAGGTGGAGATCGTCAAGGTCGGGCGCAGCCGGCTGATCTCGCCGGCGGGGCATTCGTGGGACGCGTTCTTCGACGGGCCGAAGGCCAGCGACGACTTCATGCGCGAGCGCGTCCAGCCGGAGGCTCAGGCGCGGCAGTGACTGCGACCCGGTGCCGGATGCCGAGCACCGGCATCTGCGTCCATGTCACCCGCGATCGAGTCGCGGCTGCCGCCGCTGGCTTCAATGCTCGCGGTCCAGGATCGCGAGTATATCGCGCGCACCGTGGATCACCCGGATCACCTCGACCGTGGCACCGTCGTAGCGGCTGAAGATCAGATAGTCGGGGAAACCGGGGATCGGCAGCGCGCGCACGCCCGCGAACGCCGCGTGCTCGGGCGCGTAGCGGCGACCCGCCTCGGGGTGGGCACGCAGGCTGGTGAGAGCCTGCCTGAAAGCGGAGAGGAGCGCCCGCGCGGCTGTGGGGTTGCGCTGGGCGATGTAGCCGATGATCGCGAGGATGTCCCGGCGCGCCCTGGGACGCTGGACGAGACGGCGGGCGGTCACGCGCCCGATCGGCCACCGACGGCGATGATCTCCTCGGCCTCGCGGGTCAACGCATCCAGATAGTCCGGCGTGACCTC
>JBGAKU010000061.1:0-23927 GCA_044224255.1 Geminicoccaceae bacterium | reverse complement strand
GACCAGCACGATGACGATGTTGCGCTGAGACATCGAGCCCTCCCTGGATGCTACCCACAATCTAGGCGCCCGGAACCACGCTGCCAGTCCCTCCTGGGGCGCCTGCGGAAAGAAGGGCCGAACCCGCGACGGATCCGGCCCTGAAGTGATTGCGGGGAACACGCGCGACCGTGCCGAGCACGACCGCGCGACGCAACCACCTGACCGAGGTCAGGTGGTGCGCGAACATGGAGAGACTATTTCCGCCGCACTGACAAGGTCGATCGTGCGTGGCACGGGCCTGCGCCGACGCGTGTCAGCCCCGCATCCTGTTCATGACGAAGCCGGCGATCAGCTGCAACACGGCGCCGCCGATGCCGCCGCCGGCCAGTTGGCCGATCAGCACCCCGATGTCGAAGCCGCCCGCCGGCGCCGCTGCCGCCGCGTCGACGGGGGCGCCGCCGGTCAGGCTCGCGAGGATCTGCGACAGGATCACGCCGCCCACCGCACCCGCGATCGAGTTGCCCGTCGTACCCAGGCTCAGATTTTTTGCGACAGAGCCGGAAGCGTTGCCCCCGATCGCCCCCGCGACGAGCTGAATGATGATGCCGACAATTCCGTCCATGACCACCACCTCCCCGCGGCCTTTACCGCCAAGCTCAAGATAGCCGAGATCCTGGAGGCTGTCGCGGATCCTCCGATGGAGGGGAACTCCGTGTCTGGTCCGGGCTCCGTCAGCCGGTCGCCACCAGCGCCAGCACGCGCAACGGGCTGCCCGAGCCGTTCTCGATCTTGAGCGGCGGCGTGATCAGGACGGCGCCGGTGGGCGGCAGCTGGTCCAGATGGCACAGGCTGGCGAGCCCGAACTTGCCGGCACCGTGCAGCAGGTTGTGCGCCGGGAACGGCGGCTCGAAGGCGAAGGCCTGGCCGGCATCCGTCCCGACCGCCTCCACACCCCAGCCGCGGATCTCGCGCTCCTCGACCAGGAAGCGCATGCAGGCCACGCTCGGCCCCGGCACATGCGGGCCGGTCTCGCTGGCATTGAGGAACGCAGCCGGATCCTCACGGCATGACCAGCCTGTGCGCATCAACACCCAGCTTCCGGCCGGAATCCGCCCGTGCTCCGCTTCCCAGGCCTCAATCCGGGCCGGCTCGAGCAGGAAGTCGGCACTCGCCTCGACCTCCGGCGCGCAGTCGATCACGCAGGCGGGTGCGATCAGGAGCTGCGGCGGGATGGTGTCGGTGTGCGCGTTCGGCAGCCCGCGGCCGGTGATCCAATGCGCCGGCGCGTCGAAATGGGTGCCGGTATGCTCGCCGCAGGAGATGTTGTTCCAGTACCAGGCCGGGCCGCGCTCGTCGTAGCGCGCGACCTCCTCGATCCGGAACGGCTGCGACGGCGCCAGCGGCGGCGGGAGTTGGATCACCGGTGTGCTCGGCCGCAGCGGCTGGCTGAGGTCGACGACGCGGATACCGCCGCCGGCGATCGCCGCCACCAGCGCCCCCAGCAATTCCTGATTGTTCATCGGCTTCCCCCGATCACACCAAGCTCTTGCTCGCGATCTCGAACACATCCGGTGACAGGTCCGGCACATCGACGATGCGCTGGAGCTCGCCGCGCATCAGGCCCTGCCGGTGCTCGTCGAATCGGCGCCAACAGCCGAGTGCGGAGGCGAGACGGGCAGCCACCTGCGGATTGAGGCGGTCGAGCTCGAGCACGCGCTCGGTCAGCAGCCGGTAGCCGGCACCATCGCGGCGGTGGAAGCCGAGCAGATTGCCGGTCGCGAACGTGCCGAGCACGGCGCGCACCCGGTTCGGGTTGGACCAGGCGAAGGCCGGATGGGCGATCAGCCCCTCGACCCGCTCGACCGCCCGCGCATCCTCGATGCCGGCCTGCAGCGCGAACCACTTGTTGACCACGAGCGGCTCGGAGCGCCAGCGCGCGTAGAAGCTCGCCAGCGCCTCGTCCGCGCCCGGCGCCTCGCTCTCGATCAGGAGCCGGAGTGCCGCGAGGCTGTCGGTCATGTTGTCCGCCGAGGCGAACTGCTCGCGGGCCAGCCCCTGCGCTTCCGGATCGCGCGCCAGGGTCGGATAGGCGAGCGCCAGGTTCTTGAGCGAGCGGCGGCCAATGGCGGCGGTCTCGATCGAGTAGGGGCCGTGCTCGCGGTTCGCCCGGTAGGCCGCGAGCCAGCGGTCGCGCAGCGCCACGCCCAGCCCGTCGCGGACATGGTCGATCGCATGACGGATGCCCTCGACGTCGATCACGGGCAATTGCTGGCCGAGATAGGCGCTGCTGGGTAGCGACAAAGCACGCGCCGCCAGCGCCGGATCGTCGGCGGCGCGGTCCAAGCTGGTGGCGAAGGCGCTGACCAAGCGCGGATCGACATCCTGCCCCGGCCGGCCCTCGGCGTGGTCACGCACGAGGCCGAGCAGCACATGCGCGGCGAGGCGCTGTCCAGCATCCCAGCGCGTGAAGGCGTCGGTGTCGTGCGCCATGAGGACGGCGAGGTCCTCGTCGCTGAGACCGGCGTCCACCTTCACCGGGGCGGAGAAGCCGCGCAGCAGCGACGGCACGGGCTCCGCCGCGAGGCCGAGGAAGGTGAAGCGCTGCGCCGGCCCGGTGAGCTCGAGGACACGCTCCGTACCTTTGGGCTCGTTCTCCCCCTCGAGCTGCAGCGGCTGGGCAGCACCGCCCCGCCCGGTCAGGCCCATGCGGATCGGGATGTGAAGCGGCAGCTTGTCGGCCTGGCCCGGCGTCGCGGGCGTGCTCTGGCTGATCTCAAGCGTCAGCGCCTGGCGCGCCGGATCATACTCCCGCCGGACCTTCAGCTCGGGCGTGCCGGCCTGCGCGTACCACCGCATGAACTGGCCGAGATCGCGGCCCGATGCATCTGCCATGCAGCGGACGAAGTCCTCGCAAGTCACCGCCTGCCCATCGAACCGCTCGAAGTAGAGCCTCATGCCCTCCTGGTAGGCTGCCTCACCGATCAGCGTGTGCAGCATGCGGATGACCTCGGCCCCCTTCTGGTAGACCGTGCCGGTGTAGAAATTGTTGATCTCGATGTAGCGGTCGGGGCGGATCGGGTGCGCCAGCGGCCCCGCATCCTCGACGAACTGCCCGTCGCGGATGAAGGCGGCGTCGCCGATCCGCTTGACCGAGCTCGAATGCATGTCCTCCATGAACTGCTGGTCGCGGAAGACGGTGAGCCCTTCCTTCAGCGTGAGCTGGAACCAGTCGCGGCAGGTGACCCGGTCGCCGCTCCAGTTGTGGAAATATTCGTGGGCGATGATCCGCTCGACGTTCTGGAAGTCGAAGTCGGTCGAGGTGTCGGCGCGCGCCAGCGTGGCCGAGGTGTTGAAGATGTTGAGGCCCTTGTTCTCCATCGCGCCGAAATTGAAATCGTTGACCGCGACGATCTGGAACAGGTCGAGGTCGTACTCCAGGCCGTAGCGATCCTCGTCCCACTTCATCGACTTCTTCAGTGCCGCCATGGCGTGATGGCACTGCTCGATGTTGGCCTGCTCGGAGTAGATCCGCAGCTGCACCGTGCGGCCGGAGCGCGTCACGAACTCGTCAGCGAGGCAGGCGAGATTACCCGCGACCAGCGCGAACAGATAGGACGGCTTGGGGAACGGGTCCTCCCACTGCACCCAATGCCGCCCGCCCGGCAGCTCCCCGCTCTCCAGGCGATTGCCGTTCGACAGCATGACCGGGAACGCCTTGGCATCGGCCTCGATGCGCACCCGGTAGGTCGACATCACGTCGGGCCGGTCCGGCGACCAGACGATGCGGCGAAAGCCTTCCGGCTCGCACTGGGTGCAGAACACCCCGTTGCTGAGATAGAGGCCCATCAGGCTGGTGTTGGCGCTCGGGTCGATCCGGCTGGTCACCTCGAGCGTGAAAGCGTCGGGTAGATCGCTCAGCACCATGCGCGCGCCGTCGATCCGGTAGCGGCCCTCCGGCAGATCGGCGCCGTCCATGCGCAGGCCGAGCAGCTCCTGGTCCTCGCCGAACAGGACCAGATCACCCGGGGTGTTCCGCTCGTAGCGCTGGCGGGCGGTGACGACGGTGGCCCCGGGATCGAGCGCGAAGACGAGCTCGATCGAGGGCATCCGGAACACGGGAGGCCGATAGTCCTGAAGGAGAACGGGCTGTCGGGTGGTGGCCTGACTCATGAAACCGTCCAAATTCGATCCGGCCCGCTGTATCGCCTCGGGGCACCCGGAATGCAACGCATCCGGCGCGGTTGCTCCTGGCAACCGCACTCGGCGGCGTCGACCTGCTCTTGACGTCCGGCGCCATGCAGCTACGTTTTCGTAGTTACTGCACGGAAGTTCGACGCCGTGGCTCAATGGGTCTGGGACGCCGGCAAGGCGCGGTCCAACTTACGCAAGCACAAGGTGAGCTTCGAGCTCGCGCAGCGCATCTTCGGTAACCCGGACATTGTCAGCCGCCGGGACCCTGATCCGAGCGAGGCGTGGTGGCAGTCCCTTGGGCGGCCAAGCTCGGCCAGCGAGGTGATACTGCTCGTGCTCCATACGGAGCCTGTCTCGCGATCGGATGGTAGAGCGAGTGGACGTATCTTCTCGGCACGGAAGGCCACCAGCCATGAGAGGAGGGCCTATGAGGAAGGGGAATTCTGAGCCGCTGACGGAGCATGAGAAGGCAGAGCTCGCGGCACTGGAGACCATGCCCGAGGGTGCCATCGACACCCGCGACGTGCCCGAGGTCCGAGATTGGTCGACGGCCACGCGCGGCCGCTTCTATCGGCCGATCAAACGGCAGATCACCTTGCGCCTCGATGCGGACGTGATTGATTTCTTCGAGCGTGGCGGCAAGGGCTACCAAACGCGCATGAACGAGGCGCTGCGGGCCTGGGTCAGGCAGCATGGCGGCTGACGCCGGCGGCAATCGGCACGGCTGCGGCCGCGCGCATGATGGGGACCGGGAGACAGGCATGGCGGACGTGGCCTTCGTCGGGCTGGGCGTGATGGGCTTTCCGATGGCGGGTCACCTCGCCGCCAAGGGCCACGCCACGACAGTCTACAATCGCACCGCAGCTCGCGCGAAGGCGTGGTGTGCCCGTCATGGCGGTGCCCGTGCCGCCAGCCCAGCGGAGGCGGCCGCCTCCGCCGAGATCGTCGCGGTCTGCGTCGGCAACGACGACGATGTGCGCTCGGTGGTGCTCGGGCCCGATGGCATCCTCGCCGGTCTGGTACCAGGCGGGATCGTGGTCGACCACACCACGGCCTCGGCCGAGGTGGCGCGTGAGCTGACCGCGGCTGCTGCAGCGCAGGGCAAGCACTTCATCGACGCCCCGGTGTCGGGGGGGCAGGCCGGCGCCGAGAACGGCCTGCTCACGATCATGTGCGGCGGCGAGGCGGAGCCGTTCGCGCGCGCCGAGCCGGTGCTGCGCGCCTATGGCCGGGCGGTGACCCACATGGGTCCGTCCGGGGCCGGGCAGCTCACCAAGATGGTGAACCAGATCTGCATCGGTGGGCTGCTGCAGGCCCTGGCCGAAGCGATCGTCTTCACGCAGCGGGCCGGACTCGATCCGGACCAGGTCCTGGCCACGATCTCCAAAGGTGCGGCCCAGTCCTGGCAGATGGAGAACCGCTGGCCGACCATGGTGGCCGGCAGGTTCGACTTCGGCTTTGCCGTCGACCTGATGCGCAAGGACTTGGGCATCGTGCTCGACGAGGCCCGCCGCAACGGCGCGCCGCTCCCCGTCACGGCGCTGGTCGACCAGTTCTATCGGATGGTCCAGGAACGCGGTGGCGGCAAAGGCGACACATCCAGCCTGATCTTGAATTTGCGGCAGGGATCAGAGGCCAAAGACCGGAACGAGTAGCGCCATCACCCCTTGAGCAGCACCCAGGGCACCGCCAATATCTCTACAGAGCCGACCGACGCTGATGGCGGGACAGACGATGGAATCGAAACAGGCGAAATTCACGATCGGCCAGGTGGTCAAGCACCGAGTGTTTCCGTTCCGGGGCGTCATTTTCGATGTCGATCCGGTCTTCAGCAACACCGAGGAATGGTACGAGGCGATTCCAGCCGAGGTGCGGCCCGCCAAGGACCAGCCGTTCTACCATCTCCTGGCCGAGAACGCGGAGAGCTATTACGTGGCCTACGTCTCGGAGCAGAACCTGCTGCCGGACGCGGGCGGCGGCCCGGTGGGTCATCCGCAGATCGAGCAGCTGTTCTGCGAGCTCCAGGACGGCCGCTACAAGCCGCGGCCGACCTATGCGCACTGACGCCGCTTTCTTTCCGACCCGTCGCGGCCTATCCTGACCGCTGCACCACTCGGGACGAGACCGGGCATGAAGTTCTTCATCGACACGGCGGACGTGAAGGAGATCGCCGATCTCGCGAGCAGCGGGCTCGTCGACGGCGTCACCACCAACCCATCCCTGATCGCCAAGTCCGGCCGCAACTTCCTCGAGGTCGTCCGCGAGATCTGCGAGATCGTGCCGGGCCCGGTGAGCGCCGAGGTGGCCTCGGTCCATTATGACGAGATGCTCGCGGAGGGCCGCAAGCTCGCCAAGCTGGCCTCGAATGTCTGCGTGAAGGTGCCGCTCACCTGGGATGGCCTGAAGGCGTGCCGCGCCCTGTCCCAGGAAGGCACGCCGGTCAACGTCACCTTGTGCTTCTCCGCCGGCCAGGCGATTCTGGCCGCCAAGGCCGGTGCCACCTTCATCTCCCCCTTCGTCGGCCGGCTCGACGATGTCGGGCAGGAGGGGATGCAGCTCATCGGCGACATCGTCGACATCTACCGGAACTATCCCGCGCTGCGCACCGAGGTGCTCGCGGCGTCGATCCGCGGCGTGACCCACGTCATCGAGGCGGCGCGCCTGGGCGCCCATGTCGCCACGGTGCCGCCCAAGGTCCTGCGCGACCTCGCGCTGCATCCGCTGACCGACAAGGGCCTCGCCGCCTTCGTCAAGGACTGGGCGGCGACCGGCCAGCGGATCCTGTGACATGCGTACGGCATGCGTCGGCGCAATTGCCCTGCTCGCGGCGACGCCTGTGGCAGCACCCGCCGCGGAGTCGCTGGGCAGTCTGCTGAACCAGATCGCGCCAGCCAAAGCGCCCGAGGGCTCGGTCGAGGTGATGGGCTGGGTCGAGCGCGACGGCGAGCAGTCCGAGCTGGTGGTCTCCCTGATACCCAAGGGGCGGGTCAAGCTGGTCGCGGACCCCGGTGTCACCGTGACCCCGATCGCCCGCGACGGCGTGACCTGGAAGGGCGACGCGCCGGTGAGCACGCTGGTGCCTGAAGGCGGCTACTTCAAGGAGCCGCCGACCGTCCGCGTGCCGTTCACGAGCGGCGACGGCAAGCCGGTCGAGGCAAACGTCGACTACGCCTACTGCCTCGTCGACTATCAGTGCCTGTTCGGCACCGCCAAGGTCGCCGCCTCGACCGACGCGCCACGGGGGTGAGGCCGGGAGTCATGGGCAGGGTGACCGAGCCGCGCGCCTTCGCGAAGGGTGCTCGAGCATGAGCGCAACATCGGCCGGCCTGAGCATGGAGGTGGAACAGGAGGAGGATGGCAGGTGGCTCGCCGAGGTGCCTGAGCTGCCGGGCGTGCTGGCCTATGGCGCGAGCCCGGAAGAGGCGAAGGCAAAGGTTGCCGTTCTAGCCTTGCGCGTCCTGGCGGATAGAGTTGAGCATGGGGAGGATTCGCCTATTGTTACGGGGCTATTTCGAGCTGCATAGAGTTAAGTCCTCGTAGAAATTCGCGCTACGGAGAGGTTGCTGAGTAGATTGTATCAATCAATTGAATCATAGTGTCGTGCCGATGGAAAATGCTCTACGGTTGGAGATCGCCGACCGCTTTATTGAGGCCCTTTCGATAATCGCACAGGGGCAACTCGCAGATCGGCGTTTGACTGCACGTCGTGCGATCGACTCCTTGTACCTGATGCTCCTCGCCCGCGGCGAATATGATGCGATTGGTCCGATTGCCGATCTTCGTGATGCGTTTGCAGATCTGGAGAACGGCCGAAGGCCCGAACTCTTTGAACCAGTCAAGAGGATCGGCCGGACGGTCAGCATACGTGAGCATCGGATGAAAGCCTGGGCAGTTGCTGCAGCCGAGGAACTGGAGGCGCGGGGTTTGGATCGCCAAGCCTCCAACCGAAGCGTGGCCCGAGTTGTTGAGACCTATGGCATGCCCGTCGGTCGCCGCGACACAGGCCGAGCAAGCACGGTCATTGATGGCTGGCGGCGGAATCTCACACGCCGCGGGCGAACACCGAACCGGGTGCTTCGCATGATGTCGGAAGCGCGAGCGTCATTCGAGCGCTGCAAATCTCCTGATGAGATTCTGTCGCTGCTCGCACATGTTGGAGTCGAGAACGTGCAGTTCGAACCCGTCATCGGCAAACGACCCACGCGGATCACGGATCGGCATTCACTGGAAGGCGGCTGAAACCCAAAGGGCCTTTAGGGCACCTGTTCTGGCCCACGAGATCAGACATGCTGTGCGCAGTTTCACGCATAGAAGGGATCTCGGCGTGAGCCCTTGGCCATCCATTAAGGCGAGCCGACTGTTGACGGCACTCCGGCGGGCAGGTTGGAGCGTAAAGCGGGAAAAGGGCTCCCATAGAACTCTCGCTCGCCCTGGGTGGCCCGATTTTGTCTTCGCCTTTCATGGCAATGAGGAGATTGGGCCTCGAATGCTCGCCCGTATGGCCAAGCGAACTGGCCTCGCGCCCGACGATCTCTAGGCGCGCTCGATCGAGGAGTTCAGTTCGTCGCTTCCAGTGGCCGGCAAACCAGAGCCAAACCAAGCTCGAAAGCACTCATTCGCTGAGTGCCTGAACCCGAGTGTCCAATTTCCTACTTCCCCCAACCCCCTACCCCACCGCGCCGACGTGATAGATCGCGCCGCTGCTGATGCGGCGGATCAGCTCGTAGTCGCGCGCGATCGGCCGGAAGATGGTCTGGTGCTCGTGCATNCGGGCGATGGAATCGAAGCAGGCGAAATTCACGATCGGGCAGGTGGTCAAGCACCGCGTGTTCCCGTTTCGCGGCGTGATCTTCGACGTCGACCCGGTGTTCAGCAATACCGAGGACTGGTACGAGGCCATTCCGGCCGAGGTGCGGCCGGCGAAGGACCAGCCGTTCTATCATCTCCTGGCCGAGAACGCGGAAAGCTACTACGTCGCCTACGTCTCCGAGCAGAACCTCCTGCCGGACGCCGGCGGCGGTCCGGTCGGCCATCCCCAGATCGATCAGCTGTTCAGCGAGCTCGAGGACGGCCGCTACAAGCCCCGGCCGAGCTACGCCCACTGAGCTCGCTTTGTTTTCGGGCGGGAATGGCCTATTCTGACGGACATCGCCTGTCGGACAGTGCTGGATGAGATCGCCCATCCTCGCGAAAGCCGCTTTGAGCCTGCCTGCGCTGGCCGTGCTCGCCGCCATGTCGGGTCCGGCCGCGGCCGCAGACTCGCTGGGCAGTCTCCTGAACCAGATCGCGCCGCCCAAGATCCCGCAAGGTTCGGTCGACGTGCTGAGCTGGGTGGAGCAGGGCAAGCAGGGCTCCGAGCTCGTCGTCAGCCTCGTCCCCAAGGGGCAGGTGAAGCTGGTCGCCGATCCCGGCGTGACCGTGACGCCCGTCGCACGCAACGGGGTCGCCTGGCAGGACGGCGCGCCGGTCAGCAAGATCGAGCCCGACCGCGACTACTTCGCGGAGCCGCCGACCGTCCGGGTCCCGTTCGCCGGCAGCGACGGCAAGCCGGTCGAGGCCGAGGTCGAGTATGCCTACTGTCTCGTCGACTACCAGTGCCTGTTCGGCACGACCAAGGTTACGGCTCCGACCGACGTGCCGCGCGGCTAGCCGCCCCTACCCCACCGCTCCCACCTGATAGATCACGCCGCTGCTGATGCGGCGGATCAGCTCGTAGTCGCGGGCGATCGGGCGGAAGATGCTCTGATGCTCGAACAGATAGGATTGGCCGCCGGCCGTCGGGTAGGTCGCGGTCTCGCCGAAATCGAGCGGCTCCTCCTCCTCCTCGTTGACCGGGAAGATCTGCGCCAGCAGGTCCAGAGCCGGCTCGACCTCCAGATGCATCAGGCGCACGATCAGCGTGTCGTGCGTCGTGGCGTGGCGGTCGGCGAAGTCGGGCACCCGTACCGCCCGCCGCATCAGCCTCTGGATCACGGCCAGGCGCAGGGCGTGCAGCATGTGCATGTTGTCGCGCGACTGGGCGCCGATTGCGATCGGCTGCTCGCCGGCGTCGCGCGCCATGCGCCGGTGCTCACGCAGGGCGCGGGCGAGATCCATGTAGTCGCGGTGGAAGACGCGATGGATGCGGGCGAGGCGGTCGTGCAGGTCGATCCGCTCGACATAGTCGGCGACCTGTCGCAGCTCCTCCTGCTCGGCCTGGCCGACGGCGGCCGCGGCTCGGCGCAACCAGGGCTCCGGGTCGAACAGATCGACATAGGCCTTCACGACGTCGAGGTCGGTGAACTTGAAGGCGTGCTCGACCATCGTCACCAGACGGCGAAAGCGCGGGCTCTCCCGGTACAGGCTCAGGAAACGGTCCGGGTCCTTGGCCACCGCCTGGCCGACCCCGCCGATGGTGTTGGCCAGCGTGCCGAGCTGCTGCAGGATGCTGTTGTGCGGAATGGCGCGCAGCTGGGAGGGATGCTCGAGGCCGATCCGCGCCCCGCCGCTGTCGTACTGGCGCTTGAGGGCACGCGATCCGGTCGGCCACAGCATGTTGACGCCGTAGGCGCCGAGGAAGGTCGCGTAGCAGGGATTGTCGATCAGCTGCTTGTTGAACTGCTCGACCGCGGCGAAGAACTCGTCGACATAGTCCTGCTGGACGTAGAACGGATCGTCCGCCTCGTCGTCCGCCGGGGTCAGGCAGTATTCGAGAATGCGGGTCGTGACCGCGAGGGCGCTCTCCGGGGCGAGGAAGTAGATGTAGCCGTCGCCGCCCTGGAAGCTCGTCTCCTGGCGCTGGGCGATGCCCGCGGCCGCGAAGCGGCGACGGCTTTCCGGGGTGTCGTAGTAGCGCAGCCGCCATGAACCGGGGTGCGCGCCGCGCCGTCGCGCCGTGGGTCGAAGATGGTCACCGAGGATCGGCGAGCCCGTGATCGTCTCCTCGACCATGCCGAGCGGATCTCGATCAGGCGGCGGCCCTACGGTCGATCGCGTTGAGCAGGGCGCTGGTCTCGATCAGCCGATGGGTCGCGCAGATAGTCGTCGAGGCGAGCGCGCCCGCGATGATCTCATCGAGCGCGGTGCGTCTCGAACAGAGGCGAGATGTCGATGCGGTCCGCGACCCCGAACAGCCGCGCGAAATAGAGTGCGGTAAGCAGGGTGAACGGCGTGTCGCACTCGGCGATCAGGAAGCGGATCGGCTCGCTGCCGTCCAGATGCTTGAGCATCTGGGTCACGGTCATGAACATGCGCCGGGCGGTGGCGCTCTCGTCGGTCACCGAGGCGAAGTTGATCGTCTCCGGCTGTGCGGTCTCGATCAGGCGGGAGATCGCGTTGACGTAGGTCAGCCGATGGGTCGGGTCGTCGGGGGCATGGTCCATCCCGATCGTCTTGCGAATCGCGTTGTGCAGCTGGATGGCGTTGATACGGACATGGGTACCGGCGCCGAACAGGCCCTGCGTCAGCAGCTCCGCCAGGAGCACGCACAGCGCCTGCGCCAGCCGGTCGTCCTCGGCAGCGGCCAGCGCCCGCTCGACGAGATCGATCAGCTGGTCGGCATGGGTCAAGCGGCTGCCGCGGCTGGTCACCATGTCGCGTGCGGTGCGGGCGAGCCGCTTGCGCCACTCGGCGTCCTGCCGCCCCGATTCCTCGAGCACGGCCAGATCGTCCTCGGCGGTCTTGATCGCCAGCGCCACCCGCGCCTCGAGCAGCTCGAGCAGTGGAACCACCTGCGGCTCCTGGCGGGCCGAGCGCCAGGCACGCCTGCGCCTCGCTCCGATAGTGCTGGAGCTGGTCGAGCTGCACCCTGACCCGTTTGGAGAAGGTCAGGGTCCAGCCGATATCGGACCGGCCGTCGGTGTCGTAGCCGACCCAGGTGGCGATGGTCAGCAGCCGCGGCCGCAGCCCGCGCCACTCGTCCGGATAGAGCCCGCGCGCGACGTCGAACGCGATCGTGTAGCACTCGTGGGCGATCGCCCGCACCTGACGGATCACCTGGAGCGACTGCTTATGCTCCTCGTCGAGGTCGAGACGCGCCTACCGGCGGGCGGTGCGCCACCCGCTCGGCCCGAGCCAGGGCCTTGGGCCGCTCGGGATCGCCCTCGGGCGCGTCGCCATGGTGTCCCAGGCCCATGGTGCGGTTGAAGGTGGGTGTGCGGTGAAGACGTAGCCGTAATAGACCCGACTCCGGCCTGGCTGGCGAAGGTCGCAAACCGTAGGTTTCGTCTCGCCATGCGCCAGCGCGCTCACGAGGCGGCGGAGGATGGCGCGGTTGCGGTCCGGGTCAAGCTCGCCGACATAGGCCCGCAGCGCCTCCGCCCGACCGGCGAAGGCCTCCCGGGTCAGGCGCTGGATCAGCGACTCGGTCGCCTGCTCGTCGAGCCCGTCGCCCCCCAGCTTCTGCACCAGATCGAGGGCCACCAGCGCGATCGGATTGGTATAGGGATCGCCATCATGGAGGCCGCGGGCACGGCCCAGCGCGGCCTGCAGGAAGTCCATGGCCGCGTCCGCCGGGTCCACCGCCGGAGCCGTCAGCGCTGCCGCCGGCGCCTCCGCGAGACCGCTCCCTGCCGTCTGCGGCCTGGCCCTGCGCTCTGCCCTCGCCCGCATCGCCGCTCTCCCACGCCGTCGCTCGCCGGCCGAGGATGGCAGGGTGATTGTTGCGCTGCAACGTGGGATCGCCGAGTGGGGTCGCAAGCCGCCCGCGTCCTTGACCCCGGGTCGCCAGCCGTTAGGTTGGCGCGCGCCGTGGGCTGGGGCCCCGCGGCCCGTCGTAAGGTTGCAGGCATGGTTGCTCAGGCGCGCCGCGCGCTTCTCGGTTCGACCCTGGCACTGGCCGTGCTGGCGCTCGGCGCACGCCTGGCGGCGGCCGCATCCGACCAGCAGCTCGTGGTCGACAAGGCGCGGATCGTGGTCGAGACCTTCCCGGCCGATCCCGATTTCGCCAAGATGCGGGTCTATGTCCAGAATGCCTACGGCATCCTGATCATTCCCGACCTGCTCAAGGGTGGGTTTTTCATCGGCATTGAGCACGGCACCGGCGTGCTGCTCGCGCGCGACCCGCAGTCGGGCGCCTGGGAGCCAGCCCGCCTTCTTCGACATCTGGGGCGGCAGCTTCGGCCTGCAGCTGGGCGGCCAGACCTCGGACGCCCTCTTCACCCTGATGAACCCGGGGGCGATTCAGAAAATCCTGAGCTCGCGCTTCCAGCTCGGCGCGGACGCCAGCGTGGCGGTGGGCGAACTCGGCGCCGGGGTGGGTGCGGGCACCACGGTGCAGTTCGGCGAGGACGTCTACGCCTTCGCCCGCAACATGGGCCTCTATGGCGGCCTGGCGCTCGACGGCACCTACGTCATGCCGCGTGACGCCTGGAACCAGGACTTCTACGGCCAGCCGCTGACGGCCGAGCAGATCGTGCTCAAGAACGCGGCACCCGAGGTCCCGGGAACCCAAGCCCTGCGCGAGTCGCTCGCCCAGTTCTAGCGTCGCGCGGCCCGCCCGGCTGCGGCTATCCGATTGACCGGTTGGCCACCCTCGCCCACAAGGACCCGGCTAGCGACGCGGGGGACGGGATGGCGCGAAGGATCGGACGGGTGGCGGCACTGGCCGGGATGCTGGCCATGGCGGGCTGTGCGCAGGGCGAGATCAGCCCCTCCGCGCTGAACGAGGGGATCGGCATCAGCTACGGCACCGTCCAGAGCGTCACGCCGGTCAAGGTCAGCCCGACCGGCGAGATCGCCGGCAGCATCGCGGGCGGGCTTTTGGGCCTCGCCCTGACCGCCGGTCATTCCGGCGGCAGCATGCTGCTGGGTGCCGCGGGCGGAGCGCTCGGCGGCGGTCTGCTGGGCCATGTGATGCAGGGCTCGGACACCGCCGATCAGTTCGTGATCCGCCGCAACGACGGCACGACCTTCGAGGTCGCCACCGAGCAGCGCGATCTCGTGCCCGGCGACTGCGTCGCGATCGAGCAGGGCCAGCAGACCAATCTCCGGCGCGTGAACGACGAATATTGCCGGCCCGGCAGCCAGGTGACGGCGGACGCCCGCATCGGCCTGGAGGAGCAGCACGACGCCCAGGTCTGCTTCGACGCCAAGCAGTCGCTCAACAGCGCGCAGGGCACGGCCGCCATCGACGCGGCCATCGCGCGCGTGCGGGCGCTCTGCCACGGCTGAGCGGGAACCAGCGCCCGGTCAGCCGCCCACACCGGCTGCCGGCGCCGCCTCCTGCAGCCGCACGGCGTTGTATTCGGCGCCGAGGACGAACAGGGCACCGGTCAGATAGAAGAACAGCAGGGTGATCGCGACGCCGGCGAGGCTGCCATAGGTGACGCTGTAGTCGGCGACCGTGCCGAGATAGAGGGAGAACAGGCTGGCCCCGACCAGCCACAGCGCCAGCGTCAGCAGCACGCCCGGGACGAGCGCGCGCAGTGCCAGCTTCCGGTTGGGCAGCCAGCGATGCAGCCCGAGCAGGCCGAGGGCGAGGACGAGCGCGCCGAGGAGGTAGCGGCCGATGGTCCAGATCACCTCCTCCTCCTCGCTGGGGCGGCCGAAGATCTCGAGCACGCGCCACAGCACCGGCCCCAGGATCACGGCCAGCGAGGCCACGAACAGGACCAACGCGCCGAGGACGACCATGGCCATGCTCTGCAGGCGCCGCCACCAGATCGGGGCGAGCCTGCCGACCCCGTAGGCCCGATCCAGCGCCTCGCGCAGGGCCTCGACGCCGCTCGAGGCGGTCCACAAGGTCGCGAGGACGCCGATGGTCAGAAGGCCGCCATGATGGCCGGCCATGACCTGGTGGACGGCGGGTGCCAGGGTCTCCGCGACATCCGCGGGCATGAACAGGAACAGGCCCCTGATGGTCTCGTTCGCGGTCTCGTGGGTGCCCAGCACGCTCGCGAGCGCGGCGAGAAAGATCAGGAACGGGAACAGCGAGGTGAACGCGGCGAACGCCATGTAGCCGGCGACCGTCAGGCCGTCATGGCCGCTCAGCCGCCAGCACGCCGCGTAGAGCTGGCGGGCGAACCTCAGCACGCCGCGCTCCGTGCCCCGTCCGGCGTCGTGGTCATGGCCCTCCTTTCGCGTCCCCGCGCGATCCTGCCCGGAGCGTGCGGCCCCCGCCAGCCGAACCCGACGGCGCCGGGCGTCAGGCCGCCCGTTTGCGCCGCAGGGCGGCGAGTGCCCTGCGCTCGTGGCGGTTGAGGCTGCGCTTGGGCTCGTCCCGCACGGGCGCTGGGGCCGTCGCGGCGGATGCTTCGGGTTCGCTTCGTCGCGCGGGCTGCGTCGCGGCGTGCCGCCGGCGCCGCAAGAGGTCGAGATCGCGCATCGCGGCGGCGTGCTCGCGGGCGATCTGGCCGCGGTAGCGCAAGAGGGTGGCGAGCGCCTTCATCGCCGCCGCCTTGGCGGCACGCCGCTCCGCCTCGTCCGCGGCCGCGTCGGCGCCGAACAGGTCGGCCAGGATCACCGCCTCCAGCCGATCGGCACGCATCTCCCGCCACAGGGCACGGATCGCGAGCGCGGTCAGGTCCCGCTCGGCCTGACCCTGCGGCCGCCACTCGGCGAGCCACATCGCCTCGTGCGCCGCGAACTCCGCGGGGTCCTCGTCGGGCAACAGGAAGAAGGTCCGGCCGGAGAGGCCGTGGCGGACGCCGTTCAGGGCCGAGCGAGCCTTGCCGACGTCACTTGTGGGGCCGGTGGATTTCGCGCCGTTCACGCGCGAAGCTTCGGACTGGGCGGATGAAGGCGCGGTCGGCATGGCGCAGGCTCCGGAACGGGCAGCGCAACCATACGCCTCAGGCACTGTCGCTGACAAGGAATTTGATCTTAGCCCTGGACGAATGTCACTCCATCGCCCTTCGGCGCCCGCTTTCCCGATCGAGGACATCGCCCGTACGATCGGTCGACGGATCGGGATCGACTGGCGGCCGGAGCCGGAGAACGATCCCGAGCGGCGCCGCGTTGTAGTGCAAGAACCACCGTGCCGACCCTGGTGCCTAGGGTTGACGTCGCTGTCGCGGCGCTGCTGGAGCGGCTCATGGCTATGCAGATCGGCACACGAGAATGATTAGTTGAGGTGGGTGTTCCCAGATTTCCCGGATTCAGACGGCCCTCAGCTAGGCGCTGGGCCATTAGGAGTCGACCGCCGGGTGTCATCTTGGCATTTTGACGGACGTCCATCCAGCAGCTCCGTGGCAGGATCGTGAGACTCGGCAGCGAAAACCTCCCACCGCAGCTCCGAGTGAATAGCCTACATAGCAGCGGCAGCTAGCCGTCGCGGCGATCGGAAAAAGCCTCCCGGAGGCTCTCACCAAGAAAAGGGACTCTTAGACCCAACCATGAGCACCATTTTCATCAGCTATCGACGAGAGGAGACCGCGGGCGAGGCGCGCGCCCTGCTCAACGAACTCGTCAAGAGGCTGGGCGAGCCTTCGATATTTATGGACGTCGACAACATTGCGTTAGGGCGCGACTTTCGCCGCGTGCTGGAGGAACGTCTCGCGTCGTGCGATCTGATGCTGGTGCTGATTGGTAGGAACTGGCTAGACGCGAGGGATGAAGCGGGGGCTCTCCGTCTCGCGGACACTAACGATTTTGTCCGCCTAGAAGTCGCCACGGCGCTCAGGCGGGATATTCGGGTGACGCCGATTCTCGTCCAAGGCGCTCGCATTCCTTCCTCCGAGCGCCTGCCTGACGATCTGAAAGACCTAGCCTACCGTAACGGATTCGAGCTCGGCCACAGTCGCTGG
This sequence comes from Geminicoccaceae bacterium, assembly GCA_044224255.1. Lineage (GTDB taxonomy): Bacteria > Pseudomonadota > Alphaproteobacteria > Geminicoccales > Geminicoccaceae > Benzoatithermus. Next base: position 7,032 of record JBGAKU010000061.1, on the reverse strand, counting down.
GAGTCGGACGTCCGCGAAATGATTCGGCGGCTGGAGCTAGACTTAGCAAAGGGATCGCTTGCAAACGACTTTGCTGCCCCGATTAGTTCCGGCGATAGGTTAGCCCGAACATCGATCGGCAGGCGCTGGTGGGTACTGCCATTGCTTTGGCTAACCCTCGCAATTTCAAGTGGCATTCTCTACTATCTGACTTACTACGTACCTGATGACCTTCGGGATAAAATTATTAATGCGGCTGAGTCGTATTTCGATTCAAGCCGACCAGCAGGCATAGTTGTACCGAGTGCATCGGAGATCGCTGTCGATGTGACTACGGCTAAGATCCTGGAGGATTTGACATCTTCTGATCAAAATACGCGCTTCACCGCTGGCGATCACCTCGCTCGCTGCTGCGCCACTGACCCAGGCGCCATCGCGGCCATGCTCGCCCATCTGCGTGATCAGCCAAACTCGCTTAACGAGAACGGACTCGTTAATTACCTTCGTCTACTCCGTGTCACATTTCGCACCGAAACCTGGAACAGTGAGCTCATCGGGTTGGCGCAGTCGACCATTGCTAGTCTCCACAATACGAATCGCACAGGTCGTTTGCAACTCGGCCCGGTTGCGATGAGCGAGCTTGACCAACTTGAGCAGCACATTGCGGGAATGGCAGAGATGAAGTGAAAGGAGCGAACTTTAATTAGTTGCCATGATGGGACGCCACGCCCTCAGCCTGCACTGGGCTCGCCAACGCGCCGCCGACTGCTGCCATCGCCAGCTGATGGCGATAGCAATTGCCGAAGAGCGACGTCGGCGAACGCTGCGTCATCGGTTCACCAGCAGCCAGTGTTCACTGATACCAAGTATCATTGGCAGATGTTAACTTTCTCGGCTTGCGTCGACTTGACGATGCTGCGCAAGGTGTCAGGCGGCGCTCGGTGGCTTTGTCCTCATGCGCGCCAGGAACCCGTCGGCGGTCTCGCTGATCCCCTTGCCGGCCTGGATCGCCTCATCGGCCTCGGCGATGTCGCGGCGCAATTCGGCCAAGTGCCGCTCGTAGGCGTGCAGGGCCGCCTCGACCAGCTCCGCCGGCGAGCGCCATGCGTTGCCGGCGATCTCGCGCTCCAACCACGCCTGCCGCTCGGGGCCGATCTCGATCTTCATGCACTGACCATAGGGCGGCCGTCGAGGCCGGCGCAAGGCGCGGGATCGGCGAAACCTCGTCCAACGGCAGCCGGGGCGCGGGCGTGCGCTCGCCGGTTCGACAGCAGAGCCGTGGTCGGCTAGGATGTGGTAGGCAAAGGAGGCCCCATGCCCTGGCAGGACCGGATCGAGATCGACCCCGACCGGCTGGGCGGCAAGCCGGTCGTGCGCGGGTCGCGGATCGCCGTCGAGCAGGTCGTCGAGATGGTTGCCGATGGCTGGTCGGAGGCGCGTATTCTCGCCGAGTATCCGACGCTCACGGCCGAGGACGTGCGCGCCTGCCTGCATTTCGCGGCCGCCATGCTGCGGGAGGAGCGGCGTTTCACCCTGCCGGCCGCCTGAATCGGTGCGGTGCGCTTTCTGCTGGACGAGAATGTTCCTGGCAGCTTGGCGCGATCCCTGGTCGAGCGCGGCCATGACGCAGTGCCGGTTCCTGTCCGTCTCCGTGGGGCCGCCGACCCCAGGGTGCTGACGCATGCGGTCGTCACACGACGCATCCTGGTCACGCTCGACACGGACTTCGGCACCCTGGTGTTCCTCGGCCGGCGTCGGCCGCCTCCAGCGATCGTCCTGCTGCGGCTCGCGGCGGTGGAACTGGTCACGCGCGTCGAGGCGGTGATCGACGCCATGGAGGCGGCCCTGGTCGCGGAGCGCCTGTTTGTCGTGATTGATTACCAAGGCGTGCGCACCCGTCCATTGCCGCGATCGTGAGCCCGTCACGCGGCCATCGCATCGTCTCGCTCAGCGGAAGTTCCTTCCCTCCGGCATCGCGTCCGTGAGTTCCCGCGGCTCGCGCCTGAGCCCGTCGGCGCGGGACATCGCGCCCTCGAAGGTCCTGGGATCGATGGCGTGGTCACGCAGGCGGCGGAGCGATGAGGTCAGGTCGGTCAGGCGCTCGGCGATGACGTGGATGACGCGACCCTCGCGCTGCAGCGTGCCGGTGGCGGCGAGGAGGCGGGCGGTCATCACCGTGGCGCGGAAGCGCTCGAAGCGGTCGGGCCAGAGGACGAGGTTGGCGAAGCCGGTCTCGTCCTCGAGGGTGGCGAAGATGACGCCCTTGGCACTGCCGGGGCGCTGGCGCACCAGGACCAGGCCGCAGACGGTCACGAGGGGGCCGCAATCGGGATCCCAAAGCTGGCGGGCAGTGATGGCGCGCTTCCTGGTGAGCCAGTCGCGTAGGAGCGCCAACGGGTGGGCCTTCAGGGACAGGCGCAGGCTGGCATAGTCCTCGAGCACATGCTCGCCCAGGCCCATCTCGGGCAGCTCGAGCCAGGGCTCGTCGCCACCTTCGATGGGTGGCAGGTTGGAGCCGGGGCGGGCCTGGTCCATGGCGTGGTCGAACAGCGGCAGGCCCTCCTTGAGCGCCCGGACCGCCCACAGCGCCTGGCGGCGGTCGAGGCCCATGGAGCGGAAGGCGTCGGCCTCGGCGAGCGTGACCAGGGTGGCGCGGCGGATGCCGGCGCGACGGCGCAGCTCCTCGACCGTGGGGTAGGGCTTGAGCCGCGCGGCAACAATAGGCCGCACCTCCGCCTCGCCCAGGCCCTTGACCCGGCGGAAGCCGAGGCGGACGGCGGTCCGCCATGGCCCACGACCTTGGTGCGGCTCCAGCGTGTTGTCCCAGTGGCTGAAATTGACGTCGACCTCGCGGATCTCGACGCCGTGGTCGATGGCGTCGCGCACCAGCTGGGCCGGGGCGTAGAAGCCCATGGGCTGGGCGTTGAGGATCGCGGCGCAGAACACGTCCGGGTAATGGCACTTCAGCCAGGCCGAGACGTAGACCAGGAGCGCGAAGCTGGCGGCGTGGCTCTCGGGGAAGCCGTAATGGCCGAAACCCTCGATCTGGCGGAAGCAGGCCTCGGCGAAGGCACGGTCGTAGCCGCGCCCGACCATGCCTTCGACCAGCTTGGTGCGCCAGCGCTCGATCTGACCGGAGCGGCGGAAGGCAGCCATGGAGCGGCGCAGGCCGTCGGCTTCCTCGGCGGTGAAGCCGGCGGCGACGATGGCGATCCGCATCGCCTGCTCCTGGAACAGCGGCACGCCCAGGGTTTTGCCCAGGACCTCCTCCAGCTCGCCGGAGGGAAAGAGCACAGGCTCGATGCCGTGGCGGCGGCGTAAGTACGGATGGACCATGTCGCCCTGGATCGGGCCGGGGCGGACGATCGCGACCTCGATGACGAGATCGTAGAAATCACGCGGCTTGAGCCGCGGCAGCATCGACATCTGCGCCCGGCTCTCGACCTGGAACACGCCGATCGAGTCGGCGAGACACAGCATGTCGTAGACCGCGGGGTCGTCGTCCGGGATGGTCGCGAGCTCGAAGGCGCGGCCATAGTGCGCGCGCAGGAGCTCGAACGCCTTGCGGATGCAGGTGAGCATGCCGAGCGCCAGCACGTCGATCTTGAGCATGCGCAAGGCATCGAGATCGTCCTTGTCCCACTCGACCACGGTGCGGCCCGGCATGGCCGCGTTCTCGATCGGGACCAGCTCGCGCAAGGGGCTTTTCGCGATGACGAAGCCGCCGACATGCTGGCTGAGATGGCGCGGGAAGCCCATCAGCTCCTGGGCGAGCTTGATGGTCAGGCACAAGGTCGGGTCGCTCGCATCGAGGCCCGCCTCGCGCAGGGCAGGCACGTTCAGACCCTCGCGGCCATAGCCCCAGACGGTGCGGCTCAGCGCCTCCTGCACGTCGGCCGTCAGGCCCATGACCTTGGCGACCTCGCGCATCGCCGACTTGGCGCGGTAGCGGATCACGGTGGCGGCGAGTGCCGCGTGGTCGCGGCCGTAGGTCCCGTAGATCCACTGGATCACCTCCTCGCGCCGCTCGTGCTCGAAGTCGACGTCGATGTCGGGTGGCTCGTCGCGCTGGGCCGAGACGAAGCGCTCGAACAGGAGATCGACGCGCGCGGGATCGACCGCGGTAACACCCAGCACGTAGCAGACGACCGAGTTGGCGGCCGAGCCGCGGCCCTGGCAGAGGATGCCCTGCGAGCGGGCGAACTCGACGATGTCGTGGACGGTGAGGAAGTAGGGCGCGTAGCGGAGCTCGGCGATCAGCGCCAGCTCGTGGCGGATCTGCGCTTCCACCTTGGGCGGGATCTCGTCGGGATAGTGTTGCGCAGCACCCGCCCAGGCGCGTCGTGTCAGCTCCTCGTCGGGCGTGCGGCCGTCATAGCTGTCCTGGACCGGATAGTCGTAGGCGAGTTCCTTCAGCGAGAAGCGGCAGCGCTCCAGGATCTCGAGGCTGCTTTCCAGCGCCTGCGGGCAGTCCCGGAACAGGCGCATCATCTCCCCGGGTGGCTTAAGGTGGCGCTCGGCGTTGGGGAACAGGAGCGGGGCGGCGTCGGCGATCCGGACATGCTCGCGGATGCAGGTGACCACGTCCTGCAGCGGCCGGCGGTCGGGGTGGTGGTAGTGGACGTCGTTGGTCGCGAGCGGGCGCAGGCCGGTGGCACGGGCGAGGTCGGCGAGGTTCTCGAGACGCCTTGCGTCGTCGCCGTCGTGGCGATGAGTCAGGACGAGATAGAGCCGCTGCCAGCGTCGCCGCAGCCGGCGGGCGAGCGCGGCGAAGCCCGCATCGGGCTCGTCCGGCGGGATCAGGGCAAAGACTTGGCCCTCGTCGTGCCCCAACACGTCCTCGAGCGCCAGTGTGCAGCCGGCCTTGGCCGCCCGTCTCTTGCCGAGCGTGAGAAGCGAGCTGAGCCGGGCATAGGCCGGCCGGTCGGTCGGCCAGCAGAGCAAGGATGGGCCGTCCGTGAGGTCGAGGCGGCAGCCGACCAGGAGGCGGAACTGCAGCTGCTTCGCCTGCTGGTACGCACGGACCACGCCGGCGAGGCTGTTGCGGTCGGTGACCGCGATCCCGGCGAGCCTCAGCGCCTGAGCCTGCACGACCAGCTCCTCGGGATGCGAGGCGCCACGCAGGAAGCCGAAATTCGTGGTGACCTGAAGCTCGGCATAGGCAGGCATGGCCAGAAGATGATCGGCCTCAGTCTCTCGCTACGTCGGCATCGGGCAGCTCGCGAATCCGCGCGAGATCGATGACGTGCGCGGCAAATCCGCCAGCGACGGCCTTGCGGGCGAACTTCGCGTCGGCAGTGATCAGCGGAGCCTCGATGAGGCAGGCATAGGCGAGATAGAAGCAGTCGTAGGCGGCGTGCCCGAGTTGCAGGGCGAGTTCATAGGCGGAATCGGCCAGGGCGCGCGAAGGATAAGGGTCGCGAACGACCAGATGTGCGAAGCGGATCACCTCGCGACCTTGCTCGCGTCCGATCTCTCCGAGCTGGACCTTGCGCCGGACCACGTTGCAGAGCTCCGCGCTGAGCAGGTCCGGCGCCGTCAGGAAGTGGCTGAGACCCAGGACGTGGACGGCCTCGTCGTGCAAGATCTCCTTGATGCCCCATTTGACCGCGACGTTGGCGTCCACGACGTAACCCATCTCAGCCTTCGTCTCGGATCTCGCGCAGGATCGTCGTGCTGTCCGTCTGTGGTGTCGTCGGCGTCATCGCGGCGATCCGATCGGCCATCGCCATGACCTGGTCGACCGACGGCCGACGCGACGTCTCCTCAAGGATCAGGCGAATCTCGGCTTCGAGCGAACGCCCCGCCTTCCTGGCGCGGCCCTTGAGCCGACGGATGACGGTCTCGTCCACATTGCGCACGGTCAAGGTCGGCATGGCTCCGCCCTTCTGCCAGCAAAATGCATGCATATCATTCACCGAACCGGGCGCTCAAGCGAATCCCCCCTGCACCCGCCACGTGGGCGGCCCGACCTCGCCATAGCAGCCGTCGCGGCTGAGCCAGAGGGAGGCGCCGTCGGCGGTGGCGACGCGGTAATAGTCGCGCGGCCGCCCTGCCCCGGCCTCGTGGCGCCACCATTCGGGCAGGATGCGCTCGGGCCCGGCCGCCGCGACCACGCGCCGGCGCTCGCGGTGGCGCAGCAGGCAGCACGGCGGATCGTCGGGCAGGCCCGCCACCGCCTCGATCGGGAGAGGTTCCCGCAGCAGGCGCAAAGGCCGGGGCTGGCGGGCGAGCCAGGGACGGGCGGTGAGCGCCGCTGCCGCCGGGACCAGCGCCTGCGCCCGCTCGGGCAGGTGGCTGTCGACCGGCTGCAGCCGGACCACGCGCGCCGCCCCCAGCCGCTGCGCCAGCTGGTCGACCAGCCGGTCGAGCTCGGCCGCTTCCATCTCGCCCGCGAGATCAGCCTGGGCGGCGCCGAGCGGTGCCGTCTCCACGGCCTCGAGCAGCATGAACTCGACCCCGAAACCGATATCGACGCCGTCCAGCTCCAGCGCCAGCAGGCGGAACAGATGCACGGGCTCGCGCACTGGGCGGCCGGTGCCGACCGTCAGCCGCGCCACCTTGCCGTCGACCCGATGCAGCCCGAGCGCCAGGCGGCGGGCGCCGAGCTGCCGCCGCTCCAGCTCGCCGCACAGCGTGGCGAGCAGATGCCGGGTGGCGGCGGCGATGTCCTCGGTCCGCCCGATCGGCTCGGGCCAGCCGATCCGGGCCAAGAACCGTGCCGGCTCGCGCAGGGGCAGGAACGGCTCCTCGCCGTGACCGAGCAGCCGATCGAGGCGGTCGGGCAATTCGGCGCCGAACCGGGTGAGCAGGGTCGCGCGCGGCAGGGCGGCGAGCTGGCCGATGCGGCGCAGCCCCAGCCGCCGCAGAGCGGTGAGGAGGTCGGCGTCGAGCCGCAGGGCCGCAGGCGGCAGATCGAGCAGGGCCTCGGGCCCGGCCGGCAGGAGCCCCCCCGCGCCGAACCGGGCCCAGGCCCAGGCGGCGGCGAGCCGGCCGGCCACGGCCAGGCGGCGGGTCAGCCCGAGCCGCGCCAGGCGTCGGTCGAGATCGGCC
>JBGAKU010000407.1:0-2945 GCA_044224255.1 Geminicoccaceae bacterium | reverse complement strand
GCTTCCAGACGACCCGAAATCCCGTGTCGCCAGATTCGCTTTAGATTCGTGTGGAGGAGGAAGGCGCCGCCAAGTGCTTGATTTCATGGCGTCCCCAACGGGGTTCGAACCCGTGTTCCAGCCTTGAAAGGGCTGTGTCCTAACCACTAGACGATGGGGACGTGAGCGGACAGCTAGCGGGGTGGGGGCGGGAAATCAAGGTGTGCGGTTAGGGCCGGGTTAACCATGCCGTGGCAGGATCGCCGCGGGTGCCGGACCCCGGTGGGCCGGCGCGGGCGGAGCGGCCGATGGCGTTGCAGGCGGAGCGCCGGCTCGAGCATTTCGAGGTCCATGTCCGGCGCGGCGCGCGCTGGACGATCGAGCTCACCGCGGCCGAGGAGGCCGAGGCCTGCGTGCGCGCGCGCCAGCTCCTGCAACGCGTCGAGATCGAGAGCGTCATGGTCCGGCAGGAGATCTACGATCCGGCCAGCGACCGGTCCGCCGGCCGGGTGGTGCTCGCCGAGACCAGGCCCCGGCCCAGAGGGCGCTGGCGGTTCGCCCGCTGGACCGCGCCGCCGGTCGAGGCGCAGCTTGCCGAAGCCGAGCCTCATGCCCGCCGCGCCACAGCGCCACTGCCGCCCCTGCCGCGGGACTGGCCGATCGTGGCCTGCAGCATCGGCGGCGGCTGCATCGCCCTGATCGCGCTCGCGGTGCTGGCGGCATTGGGGGAATGGGCGCCGCTGGGCTAGCTGGCCGGGCGAACGACCATTACTCGGACGGCCGACGTGGCGGCGGCGCCCGTCCCCGGGGCGGACGAAGGCGCGTTCCGACCTTTCGGGCAGCGCTCCCCGCCGGGCGCCCACGGCACGCGATCGAGGGCGCGCGCGAATCTCGGCCCAGCGGAGGCGTCGAGGCCCGGCCGGATCGCACCGACGGCGTGCCGGGAGTTTCCCCGGCGCCCGAGTTGCGGCAGATTCCTGCGGCGACGTCGCTGCGAGGAGCCCGCCCCATGACCATCGGCCTGATCTGCGCGATCCCGCAGGAGCTGAGCCATCTGCGCGAGGCGCTAGCACAGTCGCGCGCGGTCGAGGTGGCGCATGCCCGCTTCGATCTCGGCCGCATCGACGGTCACGAGGTGGCGCTGGTCGGCGCCGGCATCGGCAAGGTCAACACGGCCATGGTCGCCACCCTGCTCGCCGACCGCTTCGGCTGTCGGCTGATCGTGTTCTCGGGCGTGGCCGGCGGCCTCGACCCGGCCTTGCGGATCGGCGACGTGGTGATCGCCGACCACACGCTGCAGCACGATGCCGGCGTGATCGAGGACGGCCGGCTCGCCACCTACCAGGCCGGCCACGTGCCCTTCTTCAACCCGACCGACCGGCTCGGCTACCCGGTCGAGCCCGCGCTGCTCGCGCGCATCCGGGCCAGGCTCGAGGGCTTCGTGCTACCGCCTCTGTCACGCGCGGCCGGCGGCGTCGGCGGCGCCCCGCGGATCGTGTTCGGCACCATCCTGTCGGGCGACCAGTACATCCACTGCGAGAGCACGCGCGAGCGACTGTTCGGCGAGCTGGGCGGGGCGGCGGTCGAGATGGAGGGCGGGGCGCTGGGGCAGGTCGCCGAGGCGTTCGGCACCCCGTTCCTCGACATCCGTGCCCTGTCGGATCTCGCCGGCCGCGAGTCGCGCTTCGACTTCGCCGCCTTCGTCCATGAGGTCGCGGGCAGCTCCGCCCGGATTCTGCGCCATCTGCTGCCGGTGCTGTGAGCCGCGGCTAGCCCTTGCCGGCGCCGTGACGTGTGGCCGCGTGCGTCTTCCGCTCTGCCTTCCGCTCCTTGGCGCGTAGACGCTCCTCGCGGTCGGCGAGCTCGATCGAGACCAGGCGGGCGAGGATGATCGCCGGGAACAGCTGGCCCAAGGTCGCCTCGAGCATGGCCAATGAGCGAGCGACCGGACTCACCGGCACGGTGTCGCCGTAGCCGACCGTGGTGAGCGTCGCGAAGCTGAAATAGGTGAAGTAGGTGGGATGGACCGGCCTGGCGGGCCCGGGCGGCGGCAGCGAGAGCGCGCCCGGGACGACATGCTCGACCAGGGTGTAGGCCAACGCGAAGGTCAGCCCGACATTGAGGTAGAGCACGACGCCGCCCATCACCTGGTGGAGGGACATCCGCTGGCTGCGGAACAGCGTGTCGGCGAGCGCCCAGGAGACGAGGATCAGGAACAGGATGGTGCCGAGCGGATGGAGCACGAGGATGAGCGGACCCGGGACGAGGTAGCGCCAGACCTGGATCGGCAGGAGGATAGCGCCGAGCACGACCAGCAGGCGGCCGATCCAGACGCGCTGCTGCAGCGACAGCATACCGAGCGCCAGGATCAGGACCAAGGTGACTCCCAGCGTCTCGCGCGGCAGGACGTCGAGCTCGACCAGGGGCGCGACGGCGAACACCGCGAGCGCCTCGACGACGAGCAGGATCGGCAGCGTGTGCTTGCGGAGCCAGCGCAGCTGCCGGCGCCAGCCCACGTGGCCGTGGGCGGGCGTGGCGGCGGCGGACATGCGGCCTGCTCCCGTGCCCGGCGCGGCTAGTCGGTCCAGCCCTGCGCGCCGAAGAACGAGGCCAGCTGCTTGGCGATCCCGCTCGCGGCGCGGTCGGAATCGGCCACGACCGAGGCGCCCAGCGACTCGTCCGCCACCTGCACGCTGCCGCTGATCAGCGTCGAGGCGACGAGGTGGCCGGTCAGGGCACCGACGCCCATCGTCTCGGCCATGCCGGGGGCGAGGCCGCTCTTCGCGTCGACCTCGATCTCGTCGAGCAGGCGGCGCCCGCGCGGATCGACCTCGAACAGCTGCGCCCGGACCCGCACGTCGCTGCGGCCGGCACCCAGACCGATCGCCACCCGCTCCGCCCGGTCGCCCTGGTCGATGCCGACGAACTGGCCGGAGACTACCAGGCCCTCCTCGACCCCGGGCGGG
>JBGAKU010000060.1:0-24335 GCA_044224255.1 Geminicoccaceae bacterium | reverse complement strand
CCCAGCTGTAAGGCATTGTCAACAATCTGAATGCCAAATGCCACTGAAACTGCGTACAGTATGAAGATCGAAGCTATCAATCGCCTAACTTTGCTGTATAAGGTCGCATTCATTGGTACTAGCCAAGTCTTGGGACAGCGCGGTTACAGAAGCCGGTCTAAATTCGTAGGCACAATACTCTATTAGGATGAAACGATCACGAACTCGGGGACACTGGAGTGCCCCCTTGAGGGCGAGGATCGGCCGTCGCTCGCCTATAATTCCGCCGGTGCAGTGCGTGCACTTGCCGTTCCCGCCGCAGATCGCGCAGAGTCGGCCGTCGCCCTGCATGCCGGTGGCCACAGACATGGCAGCGCGTGGTGCCCGAGCAGTAGGAACACAACGCCACCCCCACACCTCTCTGTACCGCCCGGCGCCATCCTAGCAGATCGCGCGTAGGTTGCCAGCCCACGCCGCCCGCACGACGGCGCCACCCGGCGCCCGTAGGACTTCCGGCGGCCCGGCCCGACGCGGCGGCGGCGGTCATGGCGGGCCGAACAGCTGGCGCACCTGCGCCGCCGGCACCAGCATGGGCGGCAGGTCGCCGGGGCCGAACGCCCCGAAGCCGAGCCGCTCGTAGAACCCTCGCAGCCGGCTGTCGAGCGGCTGGACGATCACGTAGGCCACGCCGACGGATTCGGCCACGGCTGCGATCCGGCGCATGGCGTAGCCGATCAGGTCGGCGGCGAGCCCGCGCCCCTGCCACGCCCGCGTGACGCCGAGCCTGTCGATCAGGATGGCGGGGATTGGGTCCGGCCGGTTGCGGCGCAGCTTGGCCGTCGCCTCGGCGTGGGGAATCGCGGCGGCACTCAGCGCGCAGTAGGCGACGACGCGGCGATCCCGGTCGAGCACGAGATGCGTCCGGGCCGTGTCGCCGTCGCTGGCCCTGGCCCGGCGCCACAACCACTCGTCGATGGAAGGCTCGCCGCAGTCGAAATCGCCCAGCTCGCACGGGTCGGCATCGGCGAGACGCATCGGCCCGAGCAGCTCGGCCGGCGGTTCGCCACTGGGGACACGATTCAGCGATCCCACAGAGGCCTTCGGCGCGCGAGCGCCTTCATGGCCGGGGTCGGCTCGTGCGGTCGGCGAGCCTTGGAAATGAGGGAGCTGTATTCCTCGTCGTCGACCGGAAACATGACCTGGTCGAGCAGCGTCTCCTTGGCCGCCCTGGTCATGGCGTCGAGGATGAATGCGGTACGGTCCATGTGGCGCACCGCCGCCGCCTGGTCGACCAAGGCGAGCGCGCTTTCCGGGAAACGGAAGGTGCAGGATCGCCGGTCATCCTTCGCCTTGGGCCGCGTCGCGGCGCCCGCGCTCGACGTGTCCACGCTCGCTCGCCTCCGTCGTCGGGATGATCGGGAATATCCCTCCGACAATACAACGTCGATACGCGGATCCCTTCACCAGCCCCGGGCAGGGCCGGGCGCGGATACAGCGCGGGGCGGCGAGGGCAACGCGAACGGGGCCGAAGCTGCCTGCCCCGCGGGCCGGACCGCGGGCCGTCGTGTCCCGCCCTCTACGCCCGCCGCGTGCGCAGAACCGCGTACTCCTCGTCGCTGGCCGACAGCTCGCCGACCCAGGGATACAGCGCGCGCTCGGCCTCGTCGTAGCCGAGATTGTGGGTGGTGGCGCTGCGCGGCACGGCGCGCGGCGTGACGTAGCCGGTGCCCAGGAGCCGGTCGACCCAGTCCAGCGTGATCCCGAAATTGCCCTGCTCGCTGTGGAAATGGTGTGCCAGGTGGTGCTTCTTGATCTCGCGCAGCCAGGCGTTCCTGGGCGTGAACGGCAGGTGCTGGACGCAGTGGCAGAACTCGTAGCCGGCGAAGATCAGGCAGCCGGCGGCGAGCGCCGCCGCAGCGGCGGGGGCGCCGCCGATGGCCCAGCCGATCGGCAGCGTCAGCAGGAAGATCGGCGGCAGCGTGGTGTAGAGCGCGCCGAACAGCACCGCCAGATCGTGCGGGTTCTGGTGGTGGTCGTAGTGGATCCGCTTCCAGACCTTGGCGGTCCGCGGGCTCTTGTAGAGCCAGCGGGCATGCAGCACCCAGCGGTGCAGCGAGTATTCGACGAACGGGTAGAGGATCGCCACGGCCAGGACCGCCAGGGCCCGCCCACGATGCCCGGCAGGCCGTGCTACCGCATAGCCGGCGCCGAGCGCCGCCAGCCCGAGATAGACCAGGATCGAATGGGGTGAAGAAGGCGACCACCAGATCGCCCAGGGTCATCCGGTCGAGAAAGTATTTCCGCCCGTGCCAGGGGCTGAGCTTGGCCAGCATGCAGCGACTTCCCAAGGGACACAGATCCGCCACTTAGGGATAGGTCGCCGACCGCGCGCGCCGACAGCACGTGCGGCGGCCGCCCCGTGCGCGGTCCAGTGTCACGCCCCGCGCCACGCCTCGGCCGAAACCTCCTCGCCGTTGCCGCGACGCCACGCCCAGGGCGGCACGAAGCTGCCCGACCAGAGGCCGCGCCGAGCGGCGCGCGCCCGCGCCTCCACAGGCACATACTGCTTGCCGTAGCGCCGGAACGCCAGCGCCCAGCCCTGCTCGACCAGCCAGCCGCCGACGTCCACATCGCCGACCATGCAGGTCGCCACGGCGCGCCGCCAGCGGTCGCGCTCGCGCCAGCGGCAGGTCACGCTGCGGCTGCCGAGAAAGTCCGCGAGCGCGAACGCGGCCCGGCGCCCGCAAGGCCAGGTCTCGCCGTCGCGGCGGCAGGTCTGGCGCGCCTCCGGCGCGTCGATCGCGGCGAGCCGGATGCGCTCGCCATGCAGCTCGAGCGTGTCGCCGTCGATCACCGAGACGCGCCCGCTGGCGCTGCCGGCCGCGGCGATGGCCGGAGCGGGGACGGAAAGGAGAAGACCGACAACGAGCAGTCGGAGTGGCGCAAGGCGTTTCATGCCCCCACGCTAGTGGAGCGCGGGACGAGGGCAAGACGAGCCGACCGTCACCGGGGTGCGTTATCGTCGGTTTATCAATCAAAGGGATATGCACGATCTTTATTCTACTTGATTATCGAGAATTGCTTCCACCCGACGGCGCGGGCGTGTGGCTGCGACCGGCACGGCCGAGGCGGAAGAGCATCTGCACGCGCCCGGGCGACCGCACCCCGAGCCGGCTCTCGAGCTCGGCCCTGGCGTCACCGAGCGCCGGCACGTCACCCAGGCTTTCGCTGACCGGATGGATGGCGAGCCCCAGGGACGCCGCCGCCAGATCGACCCGCTGATAGGCCCGCCCCGCGGCGAGCCGGTCGTCCGGCCCGTCATCCGCCGTGCCGATCCAGCCGAAGCTCGCCGTCGCCGCGAACAGATTCGCCCATTGCAGCCGCGCCATCCGCCGCGACGCTGTCCGCATCGGCGAGCCGATCCGGCGAGAGCAGGCCCAGCCGGCGCGCCCAGCGGACCTCGGCGCCGCGCAGCGGGATGCCGTCCGGCCGCGCCGCATCGGCAGCACCGTCCAACCTCAGCCAGGCGGCACCCTCCCGCGCGAGCTCGGGATCGCCTGCCTCGCCGGTGGGCATCGGCCGAGCAGCGCAGCGCCGCGACCGCAGCCGGCCGGACGAGACTTCCAGGCCGAACCGCACGGCCGCCGCGGCGGCGAGCGCCTCGGCCTCAAGCTCGGACATCGGCTTCTCGAGATCGTAGGCGAGCCGCGTCGTGCGGCGCAGCGCAGCGCGGCGAACAGCGGATCGAGCCGGATCGCAGGCTGCGGCGTGACCCGCAGCGCGACCGAGCCGTCCGGAAGGCTTCAGCACCTCCGCCTGCCTTCTCCGCCGCCGCTGCCAGCACGGCGAGCTCGACGAAGGCGCCCAGGGCGAGCCGGGCCTGCCGGCCGTCCGGGTCTGCCGCCGTCAGCCGGCGCGCGGGATCGCAGCACAGCTCGATCCGGTCCGGGCCGGCGAGCGCGGCATGCCAGGGCTGGGTGTTGCACGGGCTTGGTGCCAGGCGCGCCCAGGTCAGGATCCGCAGTCGGGCGTCGCGCAGATCCGGTGGCGGGCCGCGCCACGCGGCAAGCTCCGGCTCCGGCCCGCCGCATGCGGCCAGGGATGCGGCGGCAAGGCCGAGCAGCCCCCGCCGCCGCACCCTCGGTGCTTACTTGGCGGGGCAGCGGACCAGATTGAGGCCGCGCAGATCGCCTTCGATCGCCTGCACGAGGCGGAAGGAATTCTCGGCCACGTCGAACACCAGGCCGCGGACCGCGAGCGCATGGTACTCGCCCGGCAGCTGGTCCTGCAGCGTCTGGGGCAGCGAGGCCTCGGTGGTCAGGATCTGCATGTCGAGCCGGTCCTCGTCGATCTTCCAGAAGCCGACCGCCAGGGCCTTGCCGTTGAACTCGGTGGCGAAGGTGGCGTCGGCCCGGAACACGGTCTTCTCGTGCTCGGGGCGGGAGCAGTTCTCGACCGCGCCGGAGGTCCAGCGACCTTCGACATAAGCGGGCGTGAACTCCGCCGCCGCGACGGCCGTGGACAGGCTCAAGCCCGCGATCGCTGCCACGCCAAGGATCTGGAGCCGTCGCATGCGCGTTCCTCGTCTTGCCCGCTGGCAACGTCCTTTGCCCGATGGTAGGTTCGCACGCAAGTAGAGCGGGTACGGAGATCCGGCATGCGATCCCAGCGTTGCGTCGTCCTTGCTGCCCTGACGGGAGCTCTGCTGGTCGCCGCGGTGCCCGCGCGGGCGCATCACAATGATTGGGCCGCACCGCTGGTGGGAGGCGCCCTTGGCGGCTACGCCCTCGGCACGCTGGTCTCCAACTCGTCCCAGTCGCACACCGAGAAGGTGTACGAATCCTCGCCGGCACCCGTCTACTACACTCCCGCCCCGGCGCCCGCGCCCGTGTACGCCGCCCCCATAGTCCCCAGCAGCAGCACGATCGAGGCCCAGCTCAACCAACTCGATAAGCTGGCCGCCGCCGGTTACATCACCCCCGCCGAGTACCAGACGCGCCGCAACGCGATCTTGAACCAGCTCTGACGCGAACCGGGGGCGGCGACCGGTCCCAGCTACCGTGTGGTGGCCTCCGGCCGCGCCAGCGGTACCGCCGTCGCTGGCCTGAACGGTGCCCACTCCGCCGGCCCGGTCAGCTAGGCCCGCTCGGCGCTCAACGCCGTCCGCCACGGCCTGTCGGGGCGGTCTTGCCGTCGAGCCGGCCGGGCTCGGGCAGGAGCGGATCGATTCCAGGCTCGGGCTCCCCATCTACGGCCACGGGTGGACCCGTCGCCCGCGGTGAGGCTGGAACGGCCTCGGCCGTCCGTGCCGTTACGCCTGCCGTGAGAGAAGCTCGATGACCAATCAAGCCGGAACCCTGCGCGAGGCTGCGGCGATCGTCGCGGCGGGGCTGGCGCCGCCCGAGCGGCGCTCGGCGCTGGAGCGGGTCGCGGCGCGCTATGCGGTGGCGATCACGCCGGCCATGCGCGAGCTGATCGATCCCGGCGACCCGTGCGATCCGATCGCGCGGCAGTTCGTGCCCGATCCGGCCGAGCTGGAGGTGGCCGTCGGGGAGCTGGCCGATCCGATCGGCGACGCCGCGCACAGCCCGGTCGAGGGGATCGTGCACCGCTATCCGGACAGGGTGCTGCTGACGCCGGTCCATCTCTGCCCGGTCTATTGCCGGTTCTGCTTCCGGCGCGAAAGGGTCGGCCCGGGGGCAACAGCGCTTCTGTCGGAGGCCGCGCTGGCGACGGCGCTGGGCTACATCGCCGCGCATCCGGAAATCTGGGAGGTGATCCTGTCGGGCGGCGACCCGCTGATCCTCTCGCCGCGGCGGCTGCGCGCGATCCTCGAGGCGCTGGAGGCCATCGGGCACGTCAAGGTGGTCCGCTTCCACACCCGCGTGCCGGTCGTGGCACCCGAGCGGGTGACCCCGGCCCTGGCCCGTGCGCTGCGCGTCGCCGGCAAGGCCAGCTACGTCGTGCTGCACGCCAACCACCCGCGCGAGCTGAGCGAGGCGGCGCGGGCCGCCTGCTGCCGGATCGTCGACGCCGGCGTGCCGATGCTCAGCCAGTCGGTGCTGCTGCGCGGCGTCAACGACGATCCGACAGTGCTCGCCGCCCTGATGCGCGCCTTCGTCGAGGCGCGCATCAAGCCCTACTACCTGCACCATCTCGACCCAGCGCCGGGCACCGGGCATTTCCGGACCAGCATCGCGCACGGCCAAGCACTGGTGCGCTCGCTGCGCGGCCACCATTCCGGCCTGTGCCAGCCCACCTACGTCCTCGACCTCCCCGGCGGCCACGGCAAGGCGCCGATCGCGGCGAGCACGATCACAGTGACCGGAGACGGGCAGTACGAGATCGAGGACCATCGGGGCGGCCGGCACCGCTATCCGCCCGCGCCTGACTAGCTGCTGTTTGGTCCCGGGACAGGCCGACTGATGGTCAGATCACCAGCGCCCGCTCGACAGCAGCAAGGAACCGCACGCGGGCCGACTCTCTCAGTCTTCCCAACCCAAGCTCCTTGGCCATCAGCTGAAGGGTCTCTTCCCGATCGGCTCCCTCCTCGAGATAGCGGCGTGCGAGGCTCGCAAGTTCGACAAGGGGTATCTCGCCATGCACACGTTCCCCTGCCGGCGAACGCCGGTAGGGCGCAAGGATGGAGGGATCGCTGCCTTCCGGCCAGTAGATGGCCTGACTACTCTCGTCACTGCATGGAAAGCGGGAATCGACGGACTTCAGCACCGCAGCTTCGATCCTTTCCCCGATGCGCGTGAAGCCGTGCGCGCGTGCGAGTCTCCGGACCAGCACGCCCTCGAATAGAGGGCCTTCGACTGCGATGACATGGCTCACCAGTGCTCGCAGAGTCCTACGATAGAGAGGATCATGGAGGCGCTCGGGCTCCAGCGGCAACCCGCAGTCCGCGAGATTGGCCACCACGTAGATCGGATGGCCGTCGACCAAGGAAACCCTGGGTTCCGCAACGGGCGCTGGCATGGGGTCTGGAAGCGGTGCCGCGGCGTCCGTGTCCGGATCGTCGCCGGCCCCTGCCTCGGCCGAGGGAAGCTCCGAGTCAGACTCGGTCGCCGTGAAGACTTGCTCGAGGTCCGGTTCGGGCGAGGCCGCTTCCTCGCAGCGCCGCAAGCGGCTCTGCTCGAGATCATGCCGCAAGCGCTGATCGAGCCGCTCCAGCGCGGTGTCGGCGTCCTGCCACCAATCGGTACTCCAGACCCGACGGATGTTCCAGCCGAGGTCCGTGAGTACCAGCTCGCGTAACCGGTCACGATCCCGGGCGGTGGCCGAGCGGTGATAGGTGGCGCCATCGCATTCGATGCCGGCGAGGTAGCGACCTGCGGCATCCGGATGGACGATGCCGAGATCGACACGGAAGGCGGAGACACCTACCTGAGGGTGCACCACCCATCCTTTGCCCTCCAGTGCCGCCTTGACCGCATCCTCGAATGGCGACTCCGTGGAGAGCCCGGTCGGCGCAAAGGCCTCCGCAATCGCCCGCGGGCCGCGCTCGGCGTATTCGAGGAAGTGCTTGAAATCTCGTACGCCCCGAGCATTGGTCCGGGAAAGATCGATCTGCTCGGGGCGCAGTGTCGCGAAGACGACCATCTCGTGACGGGCGCGCGTGATCGCAACATTCAGCCGCCGATGGCCGCCGTCGCGGTTGAGCGAGCTGACGGTCGCCGAGACCCGCCCGGCCTCGTCCGGACCCACCGCCACCGAGAACAGAATGATGTCCCGCTCGTCACCTTGCACGTTCTCGAGGTTCTTGACGAAAATGGGTTCGTGCCATTGGGTAGGGTCGAAGAACCGCTCAATGCAGGGATTGGTCCGCCGCTCCTGGTCGAGCAGATTCTCTATCAGGCGCTGCTGCTCACCATTGAAGGTGACGATGCCGAGGGAGCGACGGTCCGTCGCGAAGTCGCCTCGCATGAGGCGCCGCACGACATCGGCGGTGACCGCTCGCGCCTCCTCGCGGTTCACGCGGGCGGTCCCGCGCTCGTAGACGCCACCCGGGACGTGCACGTAGCGGACTGCCGTGTCGCTGGTGACCGGCGAGGGGAACGTCACCAGCCTGTCGCGGTAGTAGGCATGGTTCGAGAACGCGATCAGGCTCTCGTGCCGGCTGCGATAGTGCCATTGCAGCCGACGCGACGGGAGATTTGCGGCTAGACACTCGTCCAGGATGCTCTCCTGATCGGTGACATCGGTTCCGTCCTCGACCTCGTCGACACCGCGTTCGCCGACCGAGGTCGGAGGCAACTGCTCGGGATCACCGACCACGATGACCTGCCTGCCGCGAGCCATCGCCCCGATCGCGTCCCAAACGGGAATCTGCGACGCCTCGTCGAACAATATCACATCGAACGGATCAGCCTCGGCCGGCAGATACTGTGCGATCGAGAGCGGACTCATCATCACGCATGGTGTCAGCCGCGTCAGTGCCGTTGGAATCTGCGCAAACAATTTGCGCAGCGGCATGTGTTTTGTTCCCCGCACAAGTTCGCGCGCCAGCGTCCCCCATTCCGGATCGCTGCCGAATGCCGTCGGCGGGGGAACTTGTCCACCGACATGGAGGTGGGCGCGAACGATCTGCTTGGCCAATTCACTGACCCGCGCGTCGGCCTCGCGGAAGCGCTCGACGGTATTCTCGTGATGCGTAACCAGGAACCTTCGCAAGGTAGGATCCTCGGTCACGATCCGATCGATCCACCAGCGCGCGTAGGCGACATCGAACGCACGGTCGAGGTCCTCGTGCCCTATCTCCCCACGCTCAAGGGCCACGACGAGAGTGCCGAGCCCAGCCGTCCTCGCTTCGGCAATGGCCGACTGCCAGCTCGTCCACGCGGGCGCCTGCTGGAGGTTGTCCCTCCAGCGCAGAGCCGTCTCGACGCTCGCTTGAATCCATGCCGAGCCGAGTTCGGGAGGTTTGCTTGGATCGGGTGCGCTCACGAGGCGGCCCAACCGCTCGATGGCGGAGAACGCATGACCAGCGGCGGCCTGCAAGGCAGTGCACGAGCCATGGCCCTTGCCGCCTACGTCGAAGGTCTCCGGGGTTTCCGTGAGCAGTGACACGGCGCGCTCGCGCACCCCTGGCAGGTCTGGCCGGACACTCGGTGGCGCGTGTTCGCAAATGCGCCCGAACTCGAATGCCCAGCCAACATAGGCGTCGAGCTGCTCGATCGGAGTATTAAGCCCTCGCCACCGAATGCCATAGCGCTCGAAGGCAGGTGCGAAACGACGCGCATCCCGATCCAGGTCGGCGATCTCAACAAGAATGAAAAGATCGTCGCCGGGATCCGCAGGCACCGGGCCGTCTGCGAAGTTCTGTAGTCGCGCACGGAAGCTTTTCTGTTTGCCACCGCGCGAGATGAAGTTGGCGTTCTTTGCTGCCGTCCATTCCTCCAGCAGCCGGCGTGGGTCATGGTCCAAGATTGCATCCTGGTATCTGCCGGTGAGGCGGCGGCGCTTGCTCTGTGCAGTTTCCTGCATTGAGCGGAGATCGTAGATCGCCCGCCGCAATGCGCCGCCCTGGTCGGTCAGAAAGGCGTGTCCCCCACGCGCCGCGGGCTTGGTCAGGTGCTGGGCAAGCGCAACGGCAGTATGGAGGGTTGGGAAGTCGATCGCCGTGCTGACGCCGAACAGAGACGACATGAAGTCCGCCATCGCGCTCTCGAGCGCCGGCAGACCTGCGACCAACTCCGCGATCGCCGCCTGCATCTCACTGCGCCACTGGGGCGACCATTCCGTCGCCCGGACACCTGCCAGCGGATGCACGCTCACCCCGCCCAACGCCTGAATCGCGTTTCTCAGCCTGCGGCACAGAGCGCGCAGGTCGGTGACGGTGGAAGGCGAGTGGTCGACGTGATCGGGCCAGCTCAACTGAATGCTCGGGTAGCGATCGCGGTTGGCGACCACGCGACCGAAGGCCTCGTATGCGCTCAGGCCGTTGCTGCGTCGGGCGTGGAGCGCCGTGACCAGCCCATTCAGCTCATTGCGCAACGTCCAGAGCTCGCTGGTCGCGGCCTCCCAGTCGTTAACGCCGGCCGCTCTCCGCTCGAACCAAGCCGCCCTGAGCTGGCCAAGCACTTGCGATTTCTGCGCTTTGGATGAATGGACCTCGAGGCAATAGTCACCCAGCCCGATGTCGTTGAGCCGACGCCTTACGACCTCGAGCGCCGCGGTCTTCTGCGAGACGAATAGGACAGTCTTGCCGTAGGCCAAGCATTGAGCGATCGCATTGGCGATGGTCTGGCTCTTGCCTGTGCCGGGCGGGCCGAAGAGCACGAAGTCCTTACCGGCCTGCGCCGCGAGGACCGCCGCCAACTGAGAAGAGTCCGCGGACAGCGGCGCGAATATTTCCGTCGGCCGATAGTCGTGGTCCAATCTCCCTGGATCGGGAAATTCCGTCCCATCACCAAAGGAATGCTTGGGCGTATCGATCAGATGACGCACGACCGGATTGCGCTTGAGCAGGTCGGCCCTGTCGTTCAGATCCTTCCACATCAGGTACTTGGTGAACGAGAATGTCGAAAGGACGACGTTCTCGGTGACCTCCCAGCCCTTGAGATCCTGCACATGGGTGCGGACGATGCGCCAGATCCGGGCGACATCGATCCCCGACTGATCGGTCGGCAGGTCCCCATCGAACTCGGGCATGCGCAGGTGAAAGTCCTGCCGCAGCAGCTCCAGCAATGTGGGGTTGAAGCGTGCCTCATCCTCATGCATCGCGAGCCGGAAGTCGGCGCGGACGCTGGAACGCTGGAGCGATACTGGAACGAGCAGCAGCGGCGCCCGACATACCTGCCCGCGCTCGGTCTGCGTCCAGCGCAAGAAGCCGAGTGCCAGAAACAGGATGTTGGCGCCGCCTTCCTCGAACGCAGTGCGAGAGAGGCGGAAGAGTTCGGTCAAGCGTCCGCCCAGCTCCTTCTCCGCGACACGCGTGTGCAGATCACCGCGCGCGAGCGCGTCGAGCAGATAGCGGCGACGACCATCGTCCTGGTGGCGATCGGCGAACAGCTCAGCGCTTCGCTGATCCTCGGCGCCCAGCACATCGCTCCGAGCCAGCAGCTTGAAGCGCGTGCCTGAGCTCAAGAGATCTTCAAGGCCAGCGGGATCGGGGCACTCCAGCTCGATGGCCTTCTTCGCATCCTTGAAATTGAGCAGCTTGTTGCGAAGGCTCAGATCGAGCAATCGCCGCTTCCAGGTCTCGAGCCGACCGAGCCGCTCATCCACTGCCGGCTCCGCGACCACGATCTCCTCGGCGAGGATCGGGGGCTCGTCGAAGTCGGGAGGCGGCAGATCCGGTGCAATTGGCCCATCGGGGCCGGCGGGCCTGTCCCCACCCAGGTCGAGTGGTCGGATCTGGCGTGTACGCGCCCGTCGAACGTCGATCGCAAGCTCGAAGCGGAGTTCCGCCTCCTCCCGCACGTGGTCGATGCCACTCGCGACCGCAGCCGCGAACCGGGCCGGCGGCTGGTTGGCCAGCAGGGTCGTCTCGACGAACACGAGATCGTCGAGGCTGCGTCGCTTGCGGAGAATCTGGACGTCATCGACAACCGCAACCGAGAATTCCTCGTCCTTCAGCCACACGCCGACGAACGCGTGTCCCGCCACCAGGACAAGCAGAGGGTTCAAGCCCGCCTGCTCGGCGCATGCGGCATAGAGCAGGCTGAGATCAAGGCAGGTGGCGACGCGCCGGTCGAGGATGTCGCCCGGGCTGCGGACTTTCTGACCGATCCGCTCGAAGCTGGCAGGTGGCAGAACATAGGTGATGCCATGCCCCGCAATGGCGATCCAGATTGCCTCGGCGACCTCGTAGGCCCGGGCCTTCAGCTTCGATCTGTAGCCATCAATCGCTGTCGCCTTCCCGGCTCGGGCAAGGGCCGCAGCCGCCTCGCGCAGAACGACATCGATGGCGGGGTCGTTCGGACGGACAAAGGCGGCCAACAGCTCGGGCGACGCCGCCACGCCACCCCAATGCGAGGGAGGTAGAAGCTCGATCTCCTCGCGATGGACGGCGACCTCGGCGCCGCCGACCATCGCGGTCAAGATCACCTGCCCACGGACGGTCTCGGTGAGTCTAGCCAGTATGCCAGGATCGAGCCGCAGGTCCGGCAGCGTGATATGGTGAACGCCGCCAGCGACGATCCGATCGATCCGCCAGACCGCCGGTGCTAGGAAGCTCGGCTCGCTCCGGACATGAATCTCGACCTCGGCGAGATCCTCGGCCGCAAGGTTGTTGATCGCGAATTCCGAGGCGATCGGAATGGCATTCTGATGGAAGGCGACGCTGACGCGCTCAGCCAAGGCGACCTTTATGTCGATCAATTCCCGCACCCTGCTTATCCGTTGGCCCTATGATTCGCCGCAAGCACGGCTGACTCGCGCGGTAGGCCAGCCAATGTTGGTCACGACATTGATCCGCGCGGGCCCACGCGTCAAACCTCGGCGCGTCAACGGGAACGCGTCCTCTCAACCAGCCCTATATACAAGCAGCGAGCTGAGGTCGCGCCGTCGGCCGAAACTCGCTTCATACGGCAGCGGAGCGCCCATGCAGCCGATCTATCTCACCTATCTCAACCGGTTCGACGTCGAGGCGGCGGCGCTCACGGACGAGGAGATCCTGGCGGCGGTGGAGACGGGGCTGGCGATGCAGGGGCGCGGGGAGACCGCGATCGAGCCGCGGGTGCATCTAGAGCCGCGGGCGGGGGTTGAGGGGCACTTCAACGTGCTGCGCGGGTGGATCGGCGGGGCAATCGACGCGGCGGGGATCAAGGTGATCGGCGATTTCGTCGACAACCACCTGCACGGGCTGCCCTCGGAGTGCGGCATTCTCACGCTCTACGACCCGCGCACGGGCGTGCCGAGAGCGATCGTCGACGCCGGCAAGCTGACCGAGATGCGCACGGGTGCCGTGACGGCGCTGGGGGCGAAGCATCTCGCGCGCCGGCATGCCAAAGTGCTGGGCCATATCGGCGCGCGCGGCACGGCCTACTGGAACGTGCGCCTGCTCGACCGGCTGTTCGGGTTCGACGAGATCCGGGTCCATTCGCGCCGGCCGGAGAGCCGCGACGCGTTCGCCGAGCGGCTGAGCCGCGATCTCGGCAAGCCGGTCGTGGCGACCGCCGACTGGCGCTCCTGCGTGGAGGGGGCCGACATCGTGGTCGAGGCCTCGCGGCTGCGGGCACCCGAGCCGCTGCTGAAGACGGCCTGGATCAAGCCGGGGGCGCTGGTCGTGCCCTATGGAACGATGAGTGCCGTCGAGCTCGACCTCACCGACATCATGGCGAAGATGGTCGTCGACGACTGGGGGCAGTGCAAGGCGGGCAAGCTCGGGGCGCTGCGGCCGCATGTCGAGGCCGGCAAGCTGTCAGAGGCGACCCTGCATGCCGAGCTCGGCCAGATCGTCGCCGGGCTGAAGCCGGGCCGGGAGAACGACGCCGAGACCATCCTGTTCTGGCACCGCGGCCTGTCGCTCTCCGACATCGCCCTCGGCCACGCCATCCTGACCAAGGCGGCGGAGCTCAACGTCGGCCACCGGCTGCGCTTCGCCTGAGCGGCCGCTCAGCCCGCCAGGTGGACCGAGGGCGGGCCCGTCACGCTCGCGTCGACGGCGAGGATCGCACCTTTGGCGGGATTGCAGGCGAGCTGCTCGGGGCTCAGGTCAAATCGCGCGGAGGTGACGTCGAGCGTGCGCGGGCCGGGGACCGCGAAGCAGCAGCGGGTCGGGGTGGTCACGGGCAACTCGACGCTCCGGTCGATCCGGCCGGCGAGCGCGAAGCGGATCCAGCAAGAGCCCACGAACCGCGCGTCAGGGTCTCCAGGCCGGAATGACGTCCGTCCGGCTGAAGTCGTTGCCCTTGAACAGCAGCGGCGCCGACAGACTTCGTGCCAGCGCGTAGGCGAACAGATCGCCGAAGTTCAACACGGCTGGCTGCGCCCCGCGCCCCTGGCCGAAGCGACGCATGCCGTCCTTGGCGAGATCGAGCTGGCCTTCGTCCATGCCGGCATTCAGCACGGCGAACAGCGCGAACAGCCGCTCGAGATCCTTCCACCCGCCGAAGCCGACGCGGATATGGACAAGACGGAACAGCTCGACAGCTGTCCCGGCGGCAATGAGAGTGTGGGTGCTGCTTGCGAGCAGCTTCAGAAAATCCGGCGCCTCGGGCTCACGAAATACTATCGCGAGCACAGCCGATGTATCAATGACGAGCGTCAAAGGATGGGCTGGCCATTCTGGTCATAGAGGAAATCATGGTTGGAGCTTCCCTCTGGACAGCCACGCCTGAAGCGCTCCTGGATCGCACGGACTTCCTCATCGCGTGCAGCTTCCAGCTTCTCGATGCGCTCACGCTCGTTCTCCAGCGCCTGACGCACCAGATCGGTCACCGAACAGCGACTCCGCCGGGCCAGATCCTTGGCGAGCTCTGCGACACCGGCGTCCTTGATGTAGAGAGGCATCGGGCGTGCCTTCGGATATCCTCTAGCCTCTAGAATATCCTAGACTCGCTCGTATCGCAATCCCGGAGCAAGGCTGGGGTGCGGCTAAGGACGTGCCGGCGCTGGAGAGTCACCAGCCATCGTTCGATCACCGGACGGAGCCGACCTATGCGCTGGCGGGCAGCGGCGCCTCGGCGCGGATCAGCCTCTCATGCTGCAGCTCCTGCCAGAAGGCTTCCGGGATCGCGTGGCGGAAGTGGCCGAGATTGGCCGTGACCTGATCGGGGCGGAAGGCGCCGGGAATGACCGAGGTTACGCTCGGATGGCCGAAGGGGAACTGCAGGGCGGCTGCCTGCAGGGGCACGCCGTGCCGCCCGCAGACCGCCTGGATGCGGCGCACCTTGTCCAGCACCTCGGGCGTGGCGTTGGCGTAATTGTACTTCGCGCCGGGCACGGCGCCGGTCGCGGTGATGCCGGAGGAGAACACGCCGCCGATGATGATGCCGACGTCGCGCCGCTGGCAGTAGGGCAGCTCGGCCTCGAGCGCGTCGTGCTCCATCAAGGTGTAGCGCAGGGCCAGCAGGAAGAAGTCCATATCGAACAGGTCGAGGAAGCGCGGCATCATGCCGAGTTCGTTGATCCCGGCGCCGATCGCCCGGATCCGGCCGCCGCGGCGCAGCTCCTCGAGCGCCCGCCAGCCGCCGCCGATCAGCTGCCCGAGATAGGCCTGCACCTTGGGCTCGACGGCGTGATGCTGGAAGTCGAGATCGTGGATCACCAAAAGGTCGATGCGGTTCATGCCGAGACGCTGCAGGCAGTCCTCGTAGGCCCGCATGATCCCGTCATAGCTGTAGTCGAAGACATGATCGAAATGCAGGCCGCCCGACCAAAAGCCGGTATCGAACGCCGCCGGGTCGGGCGGCGCCTTGAGCACGCGGCCGACCTTGGTCGACAGCACGAACTCGCCGCGCGGCTGGCGGTAGAGGAAGCGGCCGAGGCGGTGCTCGGACTGGCCGCGGCCGTACCAGGGTGCCGTGTCGTAGTAACGCACACCCTCGTCCCAGGCCGCCTGCAGCGTCACCTCGGCGTTGGCGTCGCTCACCTTGACGAACAGCTCGCCCAAGGGCGCGCCGCCGAAGCCGAACAGCGGCAGCTCGACGCCCGACTTGCCGAGGCGGCGCTTGGCCTGCGGGTCCATGGCTCTCCTCCCTGCGGCGGTCTCGGCCGCGCCGACACGTTCCTGCCAGAAGATGTCGATCCGCGACAGATTCGGCCGCGCGTCGTATCGGCTTGATGGTGCCGAGGCGGCCAGACGCGACCAATTGGGAGTGGCGGGGACCCAAGCGAACAGCCAGAATCCGTTTGGCCTGAGGACCGCCGGGGGACAGGAGCCGATGCGCGCCCACATCGTTTGTGCCCATCCCGAGCCGCGCTCCTACAACGCCCACCTCGCCGCGACCGCGCAGGCGGCACTGACGGCGCAAGGCTGGTCCGTGACGCTCTCGGACCTCTACGCCATGGGCTTCGACCCGTGCGAGCGGTCCTCGCATTATGCCGAGCCGCTCGACCGGGCGCGCTTCGACGCCCAGAGCGAGCAGCGCCATGCCTCGCAGCGACAGCAGCTGCCGCCCGACGTCGCGGCCGAGATCGCGCGGCTCGACGCGGCCGATCTCGTGATCCTGCAATATCCGATGTGGTGGCACCTGCCGCCCGCCATGCTCAAGGGCTGGCTCGACCGGGTGCTGGTCTACGGCGAGGTCTACACCAGCAAGAAGCGCTTCGAGCATGGCCGGTTCACGGGCAAGCGGGCGATCCTCTCGGTGACCGTCGGCACCAATGCGGCGACCTACGCCCATGACGGCCGCAGCGGCGACATCGACCTCCTGCTCTGGCCAGTGAACTTCTCGCTGGCCTATGTCGGCTTTGCCGTCCTGCAGCCGTTCGTGGCCTACGGCGTCGAGGCGGGCCTGCGCTACTCCGACCCGAGCGTGGTGGAGGCGCGGCTGGCCCGGATCGCGCAGGACTGGACGGCCACGCTCGGCCGGCTCGACCAGATACCCGCGATCCCGTTCAACACCATGGCCGAGTGGGGCGAGGACGGGCACATCCGGCCCGACGCCCCCGTCCACTCGCCCTTCATCCGCCGCCGCCGCCGGCTCGAGCTGGAGTAGGGCTCACCGGCGGTGCCTGTGTTCTGCGCGCCCTGCGTTGTCCCGCCCATGGCTCGAGGATGGACCTCGGCCAAGTCATTGTTTCCTCTAGCAGCGAGCATAGCCTGCCGAACTCGCCTGTCCTGACCGCAGGGGGCGCCATGCTCTCCAGCCTCGCCAGAACCATGGTTGCGGCGAAGCTGGGATCGACATCCGCCGGCAGGCTGAATAGCCAGGCAAGGAAGATCTCTTCCGCCCGGCGGCCGGCAGCGACGTCGGCGGCCAACGCCTGCTCCAGCCCCAGGATGAGCGCGGTCACTGCGCGAGCTCGGTGCGCAGATCGCGCGCGGCCTGGACCAGATTGGCCAGTGCTGCCCGCGTCTCCTCCCAACCTCGGGTCTTGAGCCCGCAGTCCGGATTGACCCAGAGCCGTTCGACCGGGATGTGCTCCGCCGCCCGCCGCAGCAGCGCCGCCATCTCCGTCGCCTCGGGCACCCTCGGGCTGTGGATGTCCCAGACCCCGGGGCCGATCTCGTTCGGATAGCGGAAATCACTGAATGCCTCGAGCAGCGCCATCTGCGAGCGCGTGGTCTCGATCGAGATCACGTCCGCGTCGAGCTCGGCAATGGCCGCGATGATGTCGTTGAATTCGGCGTAGCACATGTGGGTGTGGATCTGGGTGGAGTCCGCGACGCCCGAGGCCGCGATGCGGAAGCACTCGCCTGCCCAGGCGAGGTAGGCGGCCCAGTCCTCCCGCCGCAGAGGCAGACCCTCGCGCAAGGCCGGCTCGTCGATCTGGATGAGGCCGATTCCAGCCCGCTCGAGATCCTGCACCTCGTCACGGATCGCGAGCGCGATCTGGCGGCAAGTGGTCGATCTGGGCTGGTCGTCACGCACGAACGACCATTGCAGGATGGTGACCGGCCCCGTGAGCATCCCCTTGACCGGCCTGCCGGTCAGCGACTGGGCGTAGCTCGACCAGGCGACCGTCATGACGTGCGGCCGCGCGACGTCCCCATAGATGATCGGCGGCTTGACACAGCGCGAGCCGTAGCTCTGCACCCAGCCGGCACGCGTGAAAGCGAAGCCGGCGAGCTGCTGCCCGAAATACTCCACCATGTCGGTGCGCTCGAACTCGCCATGCACCAGCACGTCGAGGCCAAGCTCCTCCTGCAGCCGAACGGCCTTCTCGGTCTCGGCGCGGAGGAACGCCTCGTACGACTCGGCCGAGATCTCGCCGCGGCGCTGCCGGGTCCGGGCTCTGCGGACCTCGAGGGTCTGCGGAAATGAGCCGATCGTCGTGGCTGGCAGCAGCGGCAGATGCAGCTTGTCCTGCTGTGCCCGCCGCCGCTCGGGGTAGGGCGACCGCCGCCGGGCCATGTCCGCCGTCACCGCGGCTGCACGGTCGCGGGCGCCGAAATCGCGTACGCGCGCGGAGCGGCGGCGGCTCTCCAGCGCCTGCCGGTTGGCGTCGAGCTCGGCTGCGACGGCCGCCCGGCCGGCGTCGACGGCACGGCCGATGACCGTGAGCTCGGCAAGCTTCTCGTCCATGAAGGCGAGCCAGGAGCGCAGCTCGGGATCAAGGTCGGTCTCCTCCGCCGCCGTGTACGGCACGTGCAGCAGCGAGCAGGACGTAGCGACGGCGATCCGCTCGGATCCAAGCGCTGCCGCCGCCCGCTCTGCCATGCCGATCGCCCGCCCGAGGTCGGTCACCCAGATGTTGCGCCCGTCGACCAGCCCGAGCGACAAGGCTAGGTGGGTCGGCAGGATGGGCAGCACGGCATCAAGCTGCAGCGGCGCGCGGACGAGATCGAGATGCAGGACATCGATCGGTAGTCGCAGCACCCGAGCCAGCGTCGGGCCGTCCAGGCCGCCGAAATAGGGCGTCAGCCACAGTCTCAGCTCGGGTGTCGCAGCGCGGAGGCGCTCGTAGACGTTCGGCAGCGCCTCCACAGCGAACGAAGGCAGGTCGGCAACGAGCGCCGGCTCGTCGAGCTGGACCTCGCGCACGCCGTGAGCGGCGAGGTCGGCCAGGAGCTCTGCATAGGCGTCGAGCAGAGAATCCAGGTGCCGCACCCTATTCTCGGCTGTCACCTTGGCCAGCGTCAGGAATGTCAGCGGCCCGAGCAGCACCGCCCGCGTCGCATGACCCGCAGCGCTGGCCTCCTGCCACAGCTCCCGCTGCTTCGGCCAAGCCAAGCCGAAGCGCGTCGGCTCGTCCAGCTCCGGAACCAAGTAGTGATAGTTCGTGTCGAACCACTTGGTCATTTCGAGCGCGGCGATCCCGCGATCGCCGCGGGCCATGGCAAAGGCGAGATCCAGCCCGGCGCCGTGCGCCGCGCCGTCGAACCGTGCCGGGACCGCGCCGAGCGTCAGCGCCATGTCCAGCACATGGTCGTAAAGGGCGAAGTCGCCGACGGGCAGCATGCCCAGGCCGGCCGCCGCGGCGCGGCGATGGAGGTCCTGGCGCACGCAGCGCGCCGTGTGGTGCAGACCCTCCGCGGCGAGCTTGCCGGCCCAGTGCGCCTCGAGGGCGGCCTTGAGCTCGCGCTTCGGGCCGATGCGCGGAAAACCTAAAGTTGTGGTAATGACCATGGGAATGCCAGTCCGTTGTGCGAACGGCTGCGCACGCCGCGACGCGGCGGACGGTCGTTCGGTGAGGGAGGGGCCGGGCCGATTGGACCGGGCCGATCAGCTGAGGCTAGACGGACGCCCAGCTCGGCAGGCCCATGGGAATCCATGGGCAGCAGCACGCACGACGGAATCGCAGCGATGAATCGAGAAGCATGATCGACCTCCTGCCGGAGCACCCCGCCCGGCGCCTAGGGTAGCGCACGTGACGGCAGGTCTCCTGGCTCACGGGTCGCTGCCTCGATCCACCTTCCCGGGACCATGCCCAGTGGTGCTTCGGATCTCGGCTCGCCGCTTACAGTTGCGGGGGCAGCGTCGGACTTGGGCACGAGGCCCGCACCGACTTCCCTTTCAAGTCCTCTCGGACACCGTCACGCGAACAGAATGCGGGCTTGCTTCGGTATCGTCAAGCCGGGCAGGATGGGTACAGTGCAATTCTTTGACCGTGAAGTGTTCTCACCGACGCCCGATCTCACGAAGATACCAGCCGATGAAGCGTAGCTCGTTCTGTTCCATCGGCGCGATCGGACCGGGCGTGAAGAAACGTGATCGCACCCCGCGTGCGGTATGCTCGATGATCTTCTTGTCCTCTTCCGTCGTGACTTTCCACAGCCAGGTCAGCCGACTAGCATCGTAGTCCTTACCGGCCATGGCATCTCCCCGAACCAGCCAGATCAGCTCCATCTCGCAGGCATCCACGCTGCGCGGCACGAAGCGGTAGATCATGCCGTGATCGGCGTAGCAGACGAGGAAGCTCGTGCCGCCGACGTGAATGGAGGTGACGCCGCCGTCATGCGCGGCGAAGCGCCCCATGGGTGGTGCCAGCGGCGTGCCGTCCTCGCTACCGGTGAGCGCGCCGTCGTAGAGGGCGTAGCGGAAGGAGTGGATCGCCTCCTGTCCCGAGACCGAGTCCCACCAGTGGTCGATGGTGACGATCTCGACCCCGAGCGCGCAGGTGCGCTCCTCCATGGCGGCGTTCAGCCGGCCGATCGCCTCGAGCGGCTGCTCGAGCGCGTGCGTGCGTGAGTATTCGGGATGAGCAGGTCCGCAGTGATAGCACTCGACATAGTTCTCGACCGCAAGCTTCCAATTGGCCTCGATCGACCAGGTCTCGCGATGGGCGACCTTGGCCTCGCTCCAGCCATACTGGCCGCAGCTCGTGCGCAGGGCGCGTCGGACCGGCTCGAAGTCCAGCGGCCGCTCGGCAAAGGAGACGAAGACGAGGCCTTCAGCCACTTCCACATGCAGCTTTCTCAACCCGTACGCCGAGCGGTCGAAGCCCTTAGGCATCACGCGCGCGGCACGCAACGAGCCGTCGTTGGCATAAGTCCAGGCATGATAGGGGCACACGAAATGCTTCGCGTTGCCGGTGCGCTGCGTGCAGACCTCGGCACCACGATGGCGGCAGACGTTCAGCATGGCGTGCACGGCGCCGTTCGTGCTGCGCACCAGGATGATGCTCTCGTTGGCTAGGCGGAATAGCTCGAAATCGCCGGGCGCCGGCACGATGCTCTCGTGTCCGAGGCAGTGCCAGTGGCGGAACAGAACACGCGCCAAGTCGTACTCATAGACCCGGGCATCGGCGTAAAAAGCCCGCGCCAAGCCATGACCCGGCCGATGGTCGGCGATCAGCCGGTCAACCATGTCGCTGGATGACGCCTGCGGAAGCTGGGCAACGCTCATCGCGCTGGCTTCAGATGTTCGCGCGACGGCGCTTGTAGCGGTCGGGGATGACCGCATCGGTGCCGAAGAAGGCGTGCTTGGACATGTCGGGCGTGTAGCGGCTGGCCGGCACGACCCGCCCCAGCGCCTCCGCGACGGCGCGGACGTGGTGAGGGGCGGCGCCGCAGCACAGACCAACATAGCGGACGTCGAGCGCTTGGCAGGCCGCAGCGAACTCGGCGCACTCGTAGCGATTGCAGGTGAAAGGATCGAGTGCCGTCGGGAACGGACGGCCGTCGGGGATACAGGCGCAGGCCGGATCGGTGAGCGACTGGAAGGTCGGCTCGGCGGCGGTGGTGCGGTAGGGCACCGGCAGCGCCGCGACATGGCAGGACACGGCTTCGCGGATGCGGCGGACGAGCGGCAGCATGGTCGCCGGGCCGCGCTGGCAGTTCAGGCCGACGACGGTGGCTCCGGCATCGGCCAAGCGACGACAGGCCTCGACGATCTCGATTCCATCGAATGTGCGTTCGTCCCGATGCACCGACAGGGTGATCACAGCCGGCTTGCCGGTCTCGAGGATTGTCGCGAGCGCGAGGGCTGCCTCGCCATACCAGTCGATCGTCTCGGCGATGACGTAGTCCGCCCCCTCCTCGACCGCCCAGGCGACCTGCTCCTCGAACATCGCCCGCACCTGCCGGTGGGTCGCGGGATCGTCGGCCTCGTAGACGTTGGTGTTGCAGATGTCGCCGGCCATCAGGCAGCCATGCGCGTCGGCCACCCCGCGCGCGAGCTGCAACGCGGCGCGGTTCATCGGCTCGAGCAGCGCCTCGCGCCCGATCACCCGCAGCTTCTCCCGGTGCGCATAGTAGGTGAAGGCCTCGACCACGTCGGAGCCGGCATGCACGAAGTCCTCGTGCAGCCGGCGCACCACTTCCGGGTGCTCGATCACCACCTCGGGGACGAACGGCCCGGCCTGCAGATAGCCGCGGCGCTCCAGCTCGAAGAGGTAGCCCTCGGCGCAGATCACCGGCCCCTGCTCGAGGCGATCGAGCAGTCCCGGCGGGGAGGGCCGAGTGGAATTGTCGGTCATGGAAGCATCCTATGTTCGGGGTGCTGCGGTACGAGGTCAGGCGACCCGGAGCCCGCCCGATGCGACAGGCGGCAGGGCACCGCGCATCGAGGCGCAGTACCACTCAACAAACTGCTCGACGCCGTTCTCGTCCTCGGGCGCGTAGGGGCCGGGCTGGTAGGCGGGCGAGTTGATGCCGCGCTGGTTGTCCTGGACCACGCGCCGGTCCTGCTCGTTGGTCGCCCGCCAGACCCGCGTGAGCTCGTCCAAGTCATAGTCCACGCCCTCGACCGCGTCCTTGTGGACCAGCCATTTCGTGGTGAGCTGCGTCTCCTGCGGCCCCAGGGGCAGGACCTGGAAGGTGCAGGCGTGATCCGCGAGCACATGCAGCCAGATCGACGGGAAGTGGAACAGCATCAGCGTGCCGACCGGGCCGGCACCCAGCTCGGCCAGCGGTCGCGCGACGGCCGCCGCACCGGACATGGTGTAGCTGACGGCACCCTCGAGCAGCGGCATGCGAACCACGCGATGCTGGCCGTCCTCGGACAGGCGGAACCTGCTCGGCAGGCCCGCATCCTCGCAGCGCCGCCAATGGCCGAGCACCGTGGGATCCGACAGGCCGTCGATGCCGGTGATGGTCGGGGTCTCGGGGAAGGTCCGGCACAGCTCGGGATGGTTACTGGCACAATGGTAGCACTCGCGGTTGTTCTCCCAGACCAGCTTCCAATTGCCCCGCTCGACGATCGTCTCCTCGAACGCGACCTTGGCCTCGGCCAAGCGATGCACGGCCAGATAGGGCTCGGCCGCCGCCCGGAACGGCTCGAAGTCGGGTGCCTCCTCGGCGACGCAGACGAAGATCAGCCCGCCGACGGTGCGGGCATGCACGGGCTTGAGCGCGTAGGGCGCGGGGTCGAAACCCTCGCCCATCCGCCGGCCGCGCAGGAGCTGGCCGTCGAGGCCGTAGCTCCACTGGTGATAGGGGCAGACCAGCCGGACCGTCCGGCCGCGCGCCTCGGTGCACACGACCGAGCCGCGATGGCGGCAGGTGTTGTGGAAGGCGCGGATATCGCCCTCGCCGCGCCGGACGAGGACCACGGGGTAGTCGCCGATCTGCAGCGTCAGATAGTGGCCGCGCGCCGGCAGCTCGGCCTCGAGCCCGGCGAACAGCCAGGTCCGATAGAACAGATGCTCGAGATCGAGCCGACCGTAGTCGGCGTCGGTATAGAACGGCCGCGGCAGGCTGAACCCGGCCCGCCGCCGGCTCAGCTCCTCGGCCATCATGCTCGCTGCGGACATCGGCTGCTCCAGCCCGTTGGGCAAGGCACGGCCGGCCGGCAGCAGCGGCGCCGGGCGCTACGGGCGAGATCTGCCCCACGGCACCCGGCTGCAGCCCCTCGATCGCCCGCCGCGATCTTGCATGGCTCCATGCCGAGGCTGGTTTCCGGGCTCAGGAGCGGCCCTTGCGGGCCGGCGCGGCACCTTCCCGGGTCCGTCGACCCAGTGGCCCTGCCGCGCTCGTCGCTCCTCTACCGTTGCGGGGGCAGCGCCGGAATTGGATCCAAGGATCCTAACCGGCTTCCCAATTCTCCGCGGCCCGTCACCGTGCCACGGCACCTCAGCGCAGTCAGATCAGCACCCATGGCCGACCCGATGCGTTGGCGGGCGCGACATGACCGTACAGGTTTGCGACATGGTCGGACGACGCATCTCGGTCTCGCTATTCCGTCGGGGCCGGCAACCGGGCAACGATGTCGGCGAAGCGGCCCTTGGCCCGCTTCGGCACCGTCTCGGGGATGGCCGCGCCAGCCGGATCGGCGTCGCCGACGGCGATCAGCATCACCATGCCCATGGCGTAGTGCGGCGAGCATTTGACGCCATAGATCCCCGGCTCGCTCAGGGTGACCTCGATCTCCTCGTTGATATTGCCCTTGAAGCCCGCGAAGCCGGCCGGCGCCATGCCTTCGATGCTGGCCGCGTTGTGCCCCGACTGCGCCGCCACGAACTTCACCGTATCGCTAGGCGCGATGGCGAGGAAGTCGGGCTCGTAGACCATGGGCCCGCGCTCGCCGCGGTTCAGCATCCTCACCTCGTGCGTCCCGGCCAGCGCGGCGACCGGGAGCAGCAGGAGCCAGAGGGTCAGGAATCGCATCGCGCGGGAGCCTCGCTGAAGGGGACGTGACCCCTGACCAGGATGCTGCGCACCCCGTTCTCGGGATCGATGTGGACGGCGACCTCGACGCCGAAGACGGCGCGGATCATGCCGGGCGTCAGCACCTGCGCGGGCGGGCCGAGCGCCTCGGGGCGGCCGGCGCGGAGCAGCAGCAGGCGGTCGCAGTAGAGCGCGGCGTGGTTGAGGTCGTGCAGCGCCATCACCGCCGTCAGGGGCAGCCGGCGCACCAGCT
>JBGAKU010000059.1:0-23881 GCA_044224255.1 Geminicoccaceae bacterium | reverse complement strand
ATTCCAGGTACGAGTAGCCGGCCGTCCGCACGCCCAGGAAGGTCTGGGCGGGGTTCGTCGCACCGGCTCCCGAGGGTTTCAGATGACGCAGCGGCAGCCAGTTGCGCCACGCCGGGGGCGGCCCGGCACGCAGCAACGGAACCAGGGAGCGCCCGTCGACACGGGGGGCCGGACCGGCCGATGCCCAGGCCGCGAAGGTGGGTGCGAGGTCGGCGAGGGTCACGAGCCCATGCACCTGCAGCCCGGGCGGGATGCCCGGGCCGCTCACGAGAAGGGGCAGGTGCAGATCCTCGGCGAAGCCGGTCTCCTTGCCGCCTCCCATACCGTCGGTGAGGCGATGCTGGCCCTGGTGAAAGCCGTTGTCGGAAGCGACGACGAAATAGGTCCGCGAGGCCAGCCCGAGGCTCTGGATCAATGCATGAAGGTCGCGCACGGCCTCGTCGACCGCCTGCAGGGATCGTAGCCGTTGCCGATAGAGCTGCTCCATCGACCGGATCCGGGCTGGTGTGATCGCGGGCAGGCGAAGGAAGGGGGGCTTGTCGTCTACGTCCGCCTCGTTGAAGCTGACGCCCCGAGGAAGCGTCTTGTCGGCGAACAGCTTGGCGTGGCGCGGTGCCGGGATCGCCGGCCTGTGCGGGGCGGTCGGTGTCAGCATCAGAAAGAACGGGGCGCCGCTCTGGGCGGCGCTTCGGACGAAGTCGAGCGATTTACGCGCCAGCACGTCGGTGAAGTAATCGGCGGCATTGCCCTGATCATAGGCAACGAGCCGGCCGTTCTCGTTCAAGGTGTAACCGGCTGCATCGCTGGCCACCGGCACTGCCCAGTCGGTCCAGCCGGGCGGGACGAAGGTGGGCGTGATCGAGGGCAGCCGGTCAGGATAGCCGTTGAGATATTTGCCGAACAGTGCGGTGCGATAGCCGGCCGCTTTCAGCCAGACCGCGACGGTCGACCGTTCGGCGCCGTTCACATGGAACGGCGGGTACCAGTTCTGGCGCACCTTGGTGTTCTGCGCGTAGCGCCCGCTCAGAATGGTCGCGCGCGACGGAGCGCAGAGCGGCACATTCGCGAACGCTCGCGTGAAGGTGGCGCCGGCTGTGGCGATCCTCTGGCTGACGTTGGGCATGACTGGCGGCAGAGCGGTCACGGTTGCCCGGTCGAGATCGTCCATGAGCACGAAGACGATGTTGGGTCTGTCTTGAGCAATCACGCTCATAGGCATCAGTGAGAATATCAGGGTGACAACCGGCACGATGTGCCATGCGGTCGTCTGTCTACTGTGAAATTGTCCGTGTATCCTGAGCGACACCATAGTCTATAATCCTTATGGGAGCGAAAATCTTATCCTCCCACAGCATCACAGGAAGACCGTCGTGTCACGGATCTAGATTGTTGAATCGAGTATTGCGGTAGGCGCCTCCGGATAGGAGCGCTCGAGACCTTGAGTTACATGAGACCAGCTTCGGACGTGCGGCGCATCCGGGGCTGACGTATATCGGCCGCCACGGCCCCGACTCGGTCTGGGACCGTGGCTCGTCGCAATGATGCCCGCACCCGGCCCGGCCGCCCTGGCGACCGAGCCGGGCACCTCGCGCCGTCGCTCTAGAACAGCCCCTCGATCTTGCCTTCGGCGTCGAGGCGGATGCGTTCGGCGGCCGGAGCCTTGGGCAGGCCCGGCATGGTCATGATCTCGCCGCAGATCACCACCAGGAACTCCGCCCCGCCGGCGAGCCGGACCTCGCGGATCGGCACGACGTGGCCCGAGGGCGCGCCCTTGAGGCTGGGATCGGTCGAGAAGCTGTACTGGGTCTTGGCGACGCAGATCGGGAAATGGCCGTAGCCGGCGGCCTGGAAGTCCTTGAACTGATCACGCACGCGCTGATCGGCGATGATGTCCTCGGCCCCGTAGATCTCGCGCGCGATGGTGCGCATCTTCTCCCAGAGCGGCATGTCGCTCGGATAGAGATGCCGGAAGCCGCGCCCGTCGCGGGGGTGCGGCGCCTCGCACAGCTCGACGACGTGCCGCGCCAGCGCCTCGGTCCCGGCCGAGCCCT
This sequence comes from Geminicoccaceae bacterium, assembly GCA_044224255.1. Classification (GTDB taxonomy): domain Bacteria; phylum Pseudomonadota; class Alphaproteobacteria; order Geminicoccales; family Geminicoccaceae; genus Benzoatithermus. The sequence continues at coordinate 21,830 of JBGAKU010000059.1, read as the reverse complement.
TGGCCCAGTGCTCGCACAGGAACGCCTCCACGCCCAGCTCGTCGCGGCAGTGGGTCCGTATCAGCTCGATCTCGGCCTCGGTGTCGGTGCCGAAGCGGTTGATCGCGACCACCGACGGCACGCCGAACTTGCGCACGTTGCGGACGTGGCGATCGAGGTTGGCGAGACCCTTCCTGAGCGCGGCCAGATTCTCCTTGCCGAGCTGCTCCTTGGTCAGCCCGCCATGCATCTTCAGCGCGCGCACCGTGGCGACGATGACAGCCGCCTCCGGGACCAGCCCGGCCTTGCGGCATTTGATGTCGAAGAACTTCTCGGCCCCAAGGTCGGCGCCGAAGCCCGCCTCGGTGACGACATACTCGCCGAGCTTGAGCGCGGTGCGCGTCGCCATCGCCGAGTTGCAGCCATGGGCGATGTTCGCGAACGGGCCGCCATGCACGAAGGCGGGATTGCCCTCGAGCGTCTGGACCAGGTTCGGCGCGAGCGCGTCCCTGAGCAGCACGGTCATGGCGCCCGCCGCCTGCAGGTCCGCGCAATGGACGGGCTTCCGCTCGCGGGTATAGGCCGCGATCATCTTGCCCAACCGCTGCTCGAGGTCCTCGAGCCCGGTGGCGAGGCAGAACACCGCCATCACCTCGGAGGCGACGGTGATGTCGAAGCCGTCCTCGCGCGGGAAGCCGTTGGCGACGCCGCCCAGGCTGGATACGAGCTGGCGCAGGGAGCGGTCGTTCATGTCGATGGCGCGCCGCCAAGCGATGCGGCGCTCGTCGATCCCCAGCGCGTTGCCCCAATAGACGTGGTTGTCGAGCATCGCCGACAGCAGATTGTGGGCGCTGCCGATCGCGTGGAAGTCCCCGGTGAAGTGCAGGTTGATCTGCTCCATCGGCACCACCTGGGCATAGCCGCCGCCGGCGGCCCCGCCCTTCATGCCGAAGCAGGGACCCAGGGACGGCTCACGCAGGGCGATCACGGCCTTCTTACCGATCCGATTCAGCCCGTCGCCGAGCCCCACCGTGGTCGTCGTCTTGCCCTCGCCGGCAGGAGTCGGGTTGATCGCCGTGACCAGGACGAGATGGCCGTCGGGCCGGTCCTTCTGCTGGTCGATCCAGTCGAGGTCGAGCTTGGCGATATGCCGGCCATAGTGGAGCAGCGCCTCGTCGGGAATACCGACCCGCTGCGCCACCGCCTCGATCGGCTTCAGCTCGGCCGCGCGCGCGATCTCGATATCCGACAAAACGCTCATCCCTGATCCCTCACTTTGGCTGGCTGGGGGCGTCCTGCCGCGGCGTCGGCGCCCACCTCGCCGCGCTTCCTGCCCCGCCTTGCCGCGCCTCGTCCAGAGATATTCCGAGCACCCGGTCCTACGGCCCAGGCCCGTCTTTCGCCACGGCGTGCCCGGGTCGAAAAAATTCCGTGTGGTGGGACTACGCGCTCCTCAATTTCGTCACGTAGTTGCGGCAACCGCGCGGCGTCTGCCGCGTTGTGCCGGCGACCAGCTCAGCCTCGACCGTCTCCGGTCCGCGGTCCGACTGAGGCCCGTGAATCGAAGAGGTGAAAATGGAAGGGTACCACCTGATGCGCTATTCGCGTGCCAAAAAGATCAACCGAAAGTTGTTCATTCGGTCAATTTCTACCATGGCGTGGGTAATTCCTGCTCTGGTCCAGGCGCCCGCCCCAGCGCAGGCGGTCAGCTTCTCTCAGCAGGTGATCGACGCCCGAGGGCCCTCTCGGGCATGGGGCAAGGGCGTGGGCGACCTGAACGGTGACGGGCTGACCGACGTGGTGGTCGGCAGCTATGACGGGGGCCTCTACTGGTACCAGAACCCGGGCTGGGCCAAGCGCACGATCAACGGCTCCTACCGGATCGAGGAGGACCTGGAGGTCGTCGATCTCACGCGCGACGGCCGCAAGGACGTGGTCGCGATCACCACCGCCGGCGTCGTGCTGTTCGAGAACGGCAGGTCCGGTTGGACCGCGCGTCCGCTGGTCAGGGGACCCGACCTGCACGACATCGAGGTGGCGGACATCGACAAGAACGGCACGCTCGACATCGTCGGGCGACCGCAAGGTGGGGCCGGCAACGGCATCTATCTCTGGCGCCAGACCAACCTGGCCAGCTGGCAGGCGACCCGGATTGCGATCCCGACGGGTGGCGAGGGGCTGGAGCTCGCCGACCTCAACCGCGACGGCCGCCAGGACATCGTCGTCGGCAGGTACTGGCTGAAGAACAACGGGATCGTCGCCGGCAAGCCCAGCTTCACGCGCTATCTTTACAGCGCGGCCGCCCCGGCCAACGCCTATATCGCCGTCGCCGATGTGAACAAGGACGGCCGGCTGGACATCGTCGCCTCGCCGGCTTGGCCCGAAGGCAACCGGCACGACATGTCCTGGTTCGCGGCACCGGCCCAGACCGCCGCTCTCTGGTCGACGCATGTCCTGGAAGCCAATGTCGAGACCGGCGTGCATTTCTGCGGCGTCGGCGACTTCGATCGCAACGGCCAGGCCGACATCGTCACGGCGATGACGCAGCGCACCAGGAACCCGAAGATCAAGATCTACAGCAACATCAACGCCGCCAAGATGGCCGGCACGCCCGGCATGGTCGCGGCCACCAGCTCGCACAGCATGAAGCTCTTGACGGTCGGCGGGCGGCCGAGTCTCGTCGGCGCCGACTACAACGACTCCGGCTCGACCCCGATCAAGCTGTGGCGGGCAGGCGGCTGAACCGCCGGCATCGGGTCGCCCCGGGTCTGTCGGCCTCCTATATCAGAGGCGGCAGATTCGGGGAGCTGGAGCATGGACGTCGCCCAGAAGGCGGAGATCGCGTCGTGGGTGGTCGCGGCGGGCCTGGATGGCATGCTCGAGCCGGACCTCCTGCAGGGCTTCTGCGAGCGGCTGATCACGGCGGGAGTGCCACTGTGCCGGGGGGTGCTCATCGCCGACACGCTGCACCCCGTGTTCGAGGGCCGGCTGTTCCGCTGGCAACGCGATCCGAGCGACGCGGCACCACTGGTCGAGTTCGAGCGGGTGCGCGAGGACGATCCCCGATTCGATCGGTGGCGGCAGAGCCCGTTCCACACTCTGCTCGAGCAGGGACAGTCGGAATTGCGGCGCTGCCTCGCCCGCGGCGAGGCCGCCGACTATCCGATGATCGAGGAGCTGCGGGATCTCGGGCACACCGACTACATCGCCCTGATCACGCGGTTCGCGACCGAAGGTGCGATCGGCGAGTTCGACTGCATCCTGTCCTCCTGGTCGACCGATGCGGCCGGCGGCCTCGACGACGAGCAGGTCGCCCTGCTGCATCGGCTGGTGCCGATCCTAGCCCTGGCGATCAAGACCCGCTCGCTCGCCCGGATCGCCGCCACGCTGGCGGAGACCTATCTTGGGCGTGGCGCCGGCCGGCGCGTGATCGCGGGACGGATCGAGCGCGGTGTGGCCGAGAAGCTCCAGGCGGTGCTGTGGTTTTCCGACTTGCGCGGCTTCACCGGCATCACCGACACGGCCACACCCGGCCAGATCATCCCGCTTCTCAACGACTATGCGGAGGCGGTGATCACCTCGATCCACGAGGCGGGCGGCGACGTGCTCAAGCTGATCGGCGACGGCACGCTCGCGATCTTCGACGCGAGCGATCCGGCCGAAGGCTGCCGCTCCGCCCTCCTGGCCAAGGACCTCGCCAAGGAGCGGATCCAAGCGGTGTCCGCCCGGCGCGCCGAGGCCGGCCTGCCGGTCACCCAGGCCTATCTCGGGCTCCATGTTGGCGAGGTGCTGTTCGGCAACATCGGCAGCCCGGACCGGCTCGACTTCACGGTGGTCGGCCCGGCCGTCAACGAGGTGGCGCGGATCGCGGCGATGTGCCGCTCGGTGGAGCGCAAGCTGCTGGTGTCCACGGCGTTCCATGCCGCGGCCGCGACCGAGGACCGGGCGCGCCTGGTGTCAGTTGGCCGCTATGCCCTGCGGGGCGTCGGCGCCGCGCAGGATCTCTACACCGTCGAGGCTTGAGGCCTCTCGCCACGGTGCGGGATATTCCCCAGGATGGTCCGCATGACTGGGGAGCAGCGACGATGCGTGGGATCGGATCGGCCGTGCTGGCGCTGGGGCTGCTGGGTGGCTGCAGCAGCGACCAGCAATATCTCGACGATGGCCAGAGCGAGGCAATCGCCACAGCACTCGACCGGGGCCGATTCGAGCTCGAGTGTCCCGCCGCCACGGGCACGGTGCTCTCGCAGGAGCTGGTGCAGCCTCCCGTGGTCGGCTGGGGCATGATGCCGGTTGCGCGCTCGGAGTATACGGTCGGCGTGGAAGGCTGCGGCCAGCGCCGCACCTATGCCGTCGTCTGCCGCCAGGGAGGTGGCGGCTGCTTCGCGGCGAGTTAGCCGCGAGCGGCGGGGGCCGGAGGCTCAGGCGAGGAGGAAGTCCGCCGCGGTCAGGTGGGCGATGCCGTCGACCGTGATGCGATTGGGCCCGGGTAGGTCGACGACGCTGTCGCCGCCCCTCTCGCCGACGATGAGCTGTGCAAAGGACGCATAGCCCAACGGCCGCAGGTCGATGACGTCGATCCCGGGCTGGAAGTCGCCGATCATGTCCCGGCCGCAATCCGCTGCGAACACGAAGCGATCCGCGCCGCGCGCGCCCGTGCTGGTGAACACACGGGCGTCGCCATAGAGCACATCGTCGCCTGGGCCGCCGAGCAGCACGTCATCGCCGGCGCTGCTCTCATCGTACATGTACTGGGCGTCGCCATAGAGAACCTCCCCGAAGCGGCTGCCGCTGACCACGTCGTCGCCGCCGGAGGTCTGGTCGAGCATGTAGCGGGCGTCGCCGAACGGCTCGCTGAACCTGCCCTGATTGTGCAGGTAGTCGTCGCCACCCTGTGCCCGGTCGCTCAGGGAGGCCGCATCGCCGTAGAGCGTCGTGGCGGCGCGGCGTGCCACCAGAACATCGTCGCCACCCACGGAGTCGGCGCTCATCTCCCCGGCATCGCCGATCAGGAGCCCGCCGCGATCCCGGCAGAAGAGCCGGTCGTCGCCACCTCGGGTCTGGTCGTCCATGAAGACACTGTCGCCGAAGACGGTCCGGCCGAAGATCCGGTCGTCCCCGCCGTGGGCACGATCGTGCATGTAGGTGCAGTCGCCCTTGGCGCTCGCCGTGTCGAGGTCCGTCGTCACGGCGTCGATGCGGTCGTCGCCGCCGCGGGCCCGCCCGGAGATCTCCAGCGCGTCGCCATAGACCTCGAAGCCACCAACGGTATGGACAAGGTCGTCGCCGCCGCGCGCGGCGCCCGCGATCGTCCAGGCATCGCCGAACAGGACGGTGTTGGTCTCCTCGAGTCCCATCACCGCGAACGAGTCGTCGCCGCCCTGGCCGCGGCCCGCAATGGCGGCCGCATCGCCGTACACGAAGTTGTTGCCGCTGACGAAGAGGAAGGTCTGCGCAAGCGCTGCGCCGGAGATGGCTTTGTCGCTGTCGCCGTAGATGACGTCGCCGATGACGGGGACGGCAGGGTCGAAGATGCTCGCAGGTGCTACGACGAGGGTCATGCGTGGTCTTTCGCGGTCTCGGTCTCCGGCGCATCGGCCGGTGATGGCGGGCTGGCAGCGGGCCGGTGTGAATAGCCTTCAAGGAATTGCAACCGTATTTCACCATCCACCCAAGCTGATGTCTCGCCGTCGCAGGCAGATTGTGGTTGATTGCGCCTCCACCAGGGGAGGCAAGATCAATGCGGCTGGCGCAGTTTCAAGGCACGGATGGAGTGCGCGCGATCTCGGCCGACACGGGCGACGGGCACCGCCGCGTGGCCGGCTGGAGCACGGTCTACGATCTGGCGAGCGAGGCGATCGCCAGCCGGCGCGGCCTTGCCGCGATGGTCGCCGAGCATCTGACGACCGAGCCGGTCGACCTCGCGGCGCTGGAGCAGGCGGGACGGCTCCTGCCGCCGCTCGATCACCCGACCGACCCGGCGCACATGCTGGTGACCGGCACGGGCCTCTCGCATCTCGGCTCGGCCGAGGGCCGCGACAAGATGCATCGCGATCTCGCCGAGGCGACCACGCTCACCGACAGCATGCGCATGTTCAAGCTCGGGCTGGAGGGCGGCAAGCCCGGTCCGGGCCGCGAGGGCGTGCAGCCGGAGTGGTTCTACAAGGGCGACGGCGGCATCCTCGCGGCTCCCGGCCAACCCCTGAAGAGCCCGTCTTTCGCGCTCGATGGCGGCGAGGAGCCGGAGATCGTCGGCCTCCACCTGATCGGCCCGGACGGCCAACCCTGGCGGGTCGGCTGGGCGCTCGGCAACGAGTTCTCCGACCACGTCACCGAGAAGCAGAACTACCTCTACCTCGCCCATTCCAAGCTCAGGGCGTGCAGCATCGGCCCCGAGCTGCTGGTGGGCGATCTGCCGGCGGACCTGCGCGGCACGTCGCGCATCCGCCGCGAGGGCGCCGTGGTGTGGGAGAGACCGTTTCTTTCGGGCGAGGCCAACATGTGCCACGGAATCGAGAACCTGGAGCGGCATCACTTCAAGTACCCGGCGTTCCGCCGCCCTGGCGACGTCCACGCCCATTTCTTCGGGACCTCGACGCTCAGCTTCTCGGACGGGTTCAGGACGCAGCCGGGTGACGTATTCGAGATCGAGATGACGGCGTTCGGCACACCGTTGCGCAACGAGCTGGCGGTCGTCGAGACGCCGGGGGTGACGCCGCGGGCGCTATAGGATCGCCGCCAGTCCGTCCACGACGCGACTCGGTGCCAAGCCGGGATACTCGGCCGGCGCGTCGCGGCGGTTGACCCAGATCGTGTCGATGCCCCGTGCCACCGCACCGGCCACGTCCCAGGCGTTCGAGGAGTGGAACGTCAGCCGATGTTCGGGCCCGCGCCAGGGATCCAGCAGCGCGTAGGCGGCGGGCAGGGGCTTGTAGGCGCGGATCTGGTCGACGGAGACGACCTCGTCGACGAGATCCGAGAGGCCGCTCGCGGCCACGGCCCGAGCCAGCATGGCAACCGTGGCGTTGGAGAACAGGATCACGGTTTCCCCCTGCTCCTTCAGCGCGCGCAGCGTGGGCAGCACGTCGGGATAGGCGGAAAGCTCGGCATAGGCGTCGAGCAGGCGGGCACGCAGGCTGTCGGGCACGCCGCCGACGAGGCCGATGGCGGTGTCCAGCGCACGTTCGGTCAGCGTCCAGAAATCCTCGTAGGCGCCGACGCCGTTGAGCACCCAGGTGTATTCGAGCTGCCGCGAGCGCCACAGCTCTGACAGGCGCTCGGCGCGCGGGCCGAGCGCGGCGGCGTGGCGCGCCACCGCGGAGTGCACGTCCAGCAGCGTGCCGTAAGCATCGAAGGCGCGGGCGCGCATGGAGCTATCGCCGCAGCCGGGCGAGCACACCCTCGAGCACGCGCGCGGCGGCGTCGGGGCCGAGGCGGTCGAGATCGAGCTGGAGATGCAGGCCCTCCTGGTCCTGGCGGATCAGTCGCTCGGTCCGTGGCACCTCGGCACCCTCCTCGCGCACCAGATAGCAGCGCACCGGCTTGGCGATGCCCTTCAGCTCGATGGCGGGGCGCTCCTCAGCGGTCACCACGTCCCGCACCAGGGACCAGGTCTCGTGGCTGAGCAGGATGCCGCCGGGCTCGGCATGGGCCTGCAGGCGTGCCGCCAGGTTCACCGCCCCGCCGATGATCGTGTAGTCCATCCGCGCCTCGCTGCCGAAATTGCCCACCGTGCAGTAGCCCGTGTTGACGCCGATGCGCAGCCGGAACGGCTTCTCGAGGCCGGCGTCGAGCCATTCGGCGCGAAGCTGCTCCATCCGCCGCTGCATCGCGATCGCCATCCGCACGCAGGCCAGCGCGTCCTGACGCACCCCGCGCGTGTCGGGATCGCCGAAGAAGGCGAGGATCGCGTCGCCCACATATTTGTCGATCGTGGCCCCGTGCTCGAGCGCGATCTTGGCCATCTCGGTCAGGTACCGGTTCAGGAGGCTGGTGAGCTCCTCCGATTCGAGCTCGTCCGTCGTCGCCGTGAAGTCGACGATGTCGGCGAAGAAGATCGTCAGCTTCTTGCGCGCCGAGGCGATCTCCACCTCGCGCTGGCCGGCGAAGATCGAGCCGTAGACCTGGGGCGAGAGATATTTCGAGAGCTTGTTGGAGAGTGCTTCCAGCGCGAGGTTCTTCTCCGTCACCAGCGCGTGTGCGCGTTCGGTCTGGTGGTGCGCCTCGCGCAGCTCGGCCTCTGCGCGCTTCAGCTCGGTGATGTCGGTGTAGACCGCGACCGTGCCGCCTTCGGTGGTGCGCCGCTCGCTGACCTGGATCCAGCGACCGTCGGCGCGCCGCTGCAGATGCGGCTCCCCGGGGTCGCGGTGCCGCGCCAGCCGCTCCACAAGCCACGCCTCGCGGTCCTCGCTGGCGTCCACGATCAGGCCACGCTGTGCTGCCGCCTGGATCAGCTCCTCGAACCGCGCCCCGCGCGCTGGGGCGGCCTGGTGGAGTGCGGCATAGGCCCGGTTGCAGACGATCAGGCGGTCCTCGGCGTCGTAGAGCGAGAAGCCCTCGGAGATCGATTCGATCGCGTCGGTCAGGCGCTGCTCGCTCTGCCGGAAGGCGATCTCGGCCTCGTTGCGAGCGGTCACGTCGCTCCAGGAGCCGACGACCTCGACCGGCTGCCCGTCCCGGTCGCGGACCAGATGCTGCTCGTCATTGACCCAGCAATAGCGGCCGTCCTTGCGTCGGAACCGATACTCGACCGTGTGGCGACCCTTCTGGAACAGCTGCATCGATGCCGATTCGACGGACGGCGCGTCGTCCGGATGGACGCGGCTCCACCAGAAGTCCGAGTTCTCAAGATACTCCTCCGGCTCATAGCCCAGCCAGTCGCGGATGTTCTGGCTGACGAAGGTCGGCGCGAAGTCTCCGGTGGCGCGGAAGCTGTAGATCACCGCCGGCGCCGTCGAGAGCAGGTGGACGAGCCGGTTCTGAGCCGCAACCAGGGCCTCGCCCAACTGCTTGCGGGCGGTGACGTCGCTCCAGGCGCCGACCACCTCGACCGGCTCGCCGGCGGCGTCGCGCAACACCCGCAGATCGTCGCTCACCCAGCAGTAGCTGCCGTCCTTCTTGCGAAACCGGTACTCGCTGCTGAGCCGGCCGACATCCATCAGGCGCTCGTAGGCGCCCAGGATCCGGGGGCTGTCATCCGGATGGACCCGATTGATCCAGAAGTCCGGGCTCTCGAGATATTCGGCGCGATCGTAGCCCAGCAGGTCCTTGACGTTCTCGCTGATGAACAGCGGCGCATAGTCCCCGGAGGCGCGGAAGCTGTAGATCACGGCTGGCGAGCTCGCCAGGAGATGCTCGACGCGCACCCGGGCCACCTCGACCGCCGCCTCGGCCGTCTTGCGCTCCGTGATGTCGGCCCACGAGCCGACCACCTCTTCCGGCTGGCCCGTGGCATCGCGGGCGAGGTGCTGCTCGTCGCTGACCCAGCACCAGCGGCCATCCTTCTTCAGGAACCGGTACTCGAGCTGGTGATGGCCCTTGCGGAACAGATTGGCGGCGTCCGCCTCGACCCTGGCGAGGTCGTCGGGATGGACGCAGCGCCGCCAGAAGTCCGGGCTGTCCAGATACTCGTCCGGCTCATAGCCGAGGACGTCGCGAATGCTGTCGCTGACGAAGGTCGGCGCGAAATCGCCCGAGGCCCGGAAGCTGTAGAGGACGGCGCGGGCCGACGACAGCAGGTGGACCAGACGGAGCCGCGCCGCCTCGAGTGCCTCGTCGAGCGCCTTGCGTGCGCTGACGTCGCTCCAGGCACCGACGACCTCGACCGGATTGCCCTCCGCGTCGCGCAACACCCGCAGCTCGTCGCTGACCCAGCACCAGCTCCCGTCCTTGCGTCGGAAGCGATACTCGCTGGCGAGGTGGCCGACCTCCATCAGCGGCTCGTATTCCTGCAGCACACGCGCCTGATCCTCCGGGTGCACGCGGCTGGACCAGAAATCCGGGCTCTCGAGATATTCGGCGCGGTCGTAGCCGAGCAGCTCCTTGACGTTCGCGCTGATGAAGGTCGGCGCGTAGTCGCCATAGGCCTTGAAGCTGTAGATCACCGCCGGCGAGCTGGCGACCAGGTGCTCGACCCGCGCATGCGCCTGCGCCGCCTCCTCCTCGGCGAGCTTGCGCTCGGTGATGTCGGTCCAGGAGCCGACGATCTCCTGCGGCTGTCCCGCGGCGTCCCGGACCAGGCGCTGCTCGTCGTTGACCCAGCACCAGCGGCCGTCCTTGCGGCGGAACCGGTACTGCAGGGCATGGTGGCCCTTGCGGAAGAGCTGGACCGTCTCCGCCTCGATGACCGGCAGGTCGTCGGGATGGACGGCGTTGCGCCAGAAGTCGGGGCTGTCCAGATAGTCGCGCGTCGCGTAGCCGAGCACCTCGCGCAGATTCTCGCTGACGAAGGTCGGCGCGAAGTCGCCATAGGCCTTGTAGCTGTAGATGACCGCGCGCACGGAGGTGAGGAGGTGGAACAGCCGGTCCTGGGCGGCGACCGCCACCTCGCCCAATTGCTTGCGGGCGGTGACGTCGCTCCAGGCGCCTACAATCTCCGAAGGCTCGCCGGCGGCGTCACGGAGCAGATGGAGATCGTCGCTGATCCAGCACCAGGCCCCGTCCTTCTTGCGGAAGCGGTACTCGTAGGTCAGGTGGCCGAGCTGGATGAGGCGATCGAACTCGCCGAGAACGCGCGGGCAGTCGTCGGGGTGGATACGGCTGTGCCAGAAGTCCGGGCTGGCCAGATATTCTTCCCGCTCGTAGCCCAGCAGGTCCTTGATGTTGCGGCTGATGAAAGTCGGCGCGAAATCGCCCGTGGCCTTGAAGCTGTAGATCACCGCCGGCGAGGTGGCGAGCAGATGCTCGACCCGGTCATGCGCGGCGGCCATCTCGGCCTCGATGCGCTTGCGGGTGCTGATATCACTCCAGGAGCCGACCACCTCCTCCGGCTGGCCAAGCTCGTCGCGGATCAGGCATTGCTCGTCGCTGACCCAGCACCAGCTGCCGTCGGACTTGAGGAAGCGGTATTCGACCGTATGCCGACCGACCGCGAAGAGCTGCTCCGCTTCCGCCTCGACCCGGGCGAGATCGTCGGGATGAACGCAGGCGCGCCAGAAGTCGGCGCTCTCGAGATATCGGCGCGGCTCGTAACCGAACAGGTCGCGGATGTTCTCGCTGACGAAGGTCGGGCGGAACTCCCCAGTGGCCTCGAAACTGTAGACCACGGCCGGACATGCCGCGAGCAGCCTGTCCAACCGCTGTCCGTTCTCCTTACGCGCCGGCCTGCGCCGGACCACGGCACTTGTCGCCTGTGCCGTCGACGTGGCCATGGAAACGGCCTCCCGACCCGGTCTTTGCCGAGTAGGGCCTGCTCATACCACAATTGCCAAGCCTGCGTCCGCCTCACAACATCGGTGCTCAGCTCGGACCTACGCCGGCCCGCTCTTGGACGCGCCGGGTCACTGGACGAGTAGGTTGCTGAGCATCTCGACCTCGGTCTGGACGACCGCCGACTGATGGCTCGAATCGGGTGCCTTTGGTAGCGTGCAGCTCACCCGGTAGGTGTAGTTGACGATATTGGGCAGCTCGGCACCTGTCCACAGCAGTGTTTGCGGGCTGCCGAAGGAGCCGCTCGAGGACTTGGCCGGATAACTTTGGGGCGGCGCGAAGCCGTTGTTCTCGATCACCGCTTTCGGCGTGCAGATGACGTTGCCGGCACTGCTGCGATCGATGACAAACACCCGCAGCGCCACGGGACCGGCCTTATAGTCGGCCCCCTGCTTCACGGCCACGATGTCCACCGGACAATAGACCGTGGCGTTCGCTGTCGTGCTGCCGTTGCGTACGCCCTCGGTGAGATTGTAGGCGAGCTTGGCGGCGTCGCCCGGTTTGGCGACACAGTCGAGTCCCGCGTGGACATGCAGGTTGGTGACGACGACCGTGGCGGCGCCCGCCCAGCCGGACGTTGTCGTCAAGACGGCCGCCGACAAAAATGCGGCAAGGGGCTGTCTCATTGACGTTCCTTTCGTGCCACCCGAACGTGGCGTGATCATCATCAGTCGAGCCCGCAGTCGCCGAACAGCCCGACGCCCTGGCCATAGAGATGCGGCCGGCCCGCGGACTGCCAGACGATCTTGAGCGTCTGCTCGGCGGCGGGCATGCGTGGTACGCCATCGTTGCACAGCACGGCCTTCGCCTGCGCTGCGAAGGTTGTGGAAGAAGCGAAGTTCAGGAAAGACCGCTGGTCGGACCCGAACGGCAGGTAGCTGATGTGGCAGGTGCGGCAGCCGATCGCGACGAGCTTCCGGTACAGCTGGCTCTGACTGGTATCGCCCTGCCAGCCCGGGGGCACAAAGGCACCGTTGAAGGTGCCGGAGAACAAATCCCCGCCATACCAGCCGCCGATCACCGCTTGCGCGTCGGACGAGCGGTTCAGCGACGAGAACGACCGCACCATCCGATTGTGGGCGCGGAACGCCGACTCCTGCTTGGCGCGTGACAGAACGTTGCTGGGATCGCTGCTGAAGTAGTCGAAAGCGTCGAGGTCGAAGGGCAGGAACATGGCGTTCTTTACCTGGTGCGCGCTGTGCGCCGTGTAGGTGCTGTTGATGCCATGGCATTGCAGGCAGTTCCCCGGGATCGAGGTATTGTAGCCCTTGTTGTCCAGCTGGGCCTTGAGCGCCAGCTTGGTCTTCGCCGGGTCGCCGCTGGCCGCGGTGTATTCGTAGACGACAAAGAACACTCGATTGGCGGCATCGGGCGCCATGAGCTGGCGCTCGACCATGGCCACGGTCGCGAACGGCCGATTGGCCTGCAGCGCCAGCTTGGCCTTCGTCTTGTCGTTGAACACCGCGGTGCCGTCAGCCTTGCCGAAGTTCTTGACATAGCAGACGAGCTCGCCGGTACAACCGCGGTTGAGGCAATGCATCTCACGCCCAATGCCGAGATCACCCTTATTGAAATATTTTGTGACACGCTGCGGTTCATTCAGGATGCTTCCACACTCGAATGGTCGAAAGTAGAAATCGATGAACTTTCGTAGGGTCGGAATTTTATCCTTGATTGACTGCCCAGTCCCCCGCGATCCGACTTTGACCTGGCTGTAGTAGTTGTTGGTGGCCGCCTGCTGCTGAGCGAGCTGGCCCGGGGGGAACGAGAGCACACCGCTATTTACGCTGAGATAATTGGGCGTCGCCGGGTTGAGCGGGTTCTTGATCGTCAGGGACGACTCGCCCGGAGGCTTGGTCGGGTCGGGTGCGGTGTCGGCGACAACGATGGTGGTGGCGTTCGCGGGCGTGTTGCCCTCGGCGTCCTGAATTGGAAGCGCGGCCCACTGACTGCCGTCGTTGGAGACGACCACGACGCGCATCCGGCCCAGGCCGCCAACCCTCCACGCGTCCGGCAGGTCGGCGAACGGGGTGATGCCCGTCTCCGAGAAGGTGAACACGTCCGGACCGCCGCCCTCGGCTCGGAACGTCGCCCTGTTGTACCACCAGTTGTTCTCGTCAGCGGGATCCGCTGCAGCGGGATTCAGCACATCCACGCCGAGATACCACTCGCTCGGGTCGACATTTACCGAGCCGGTGAAGGTGAATGCAAACGACGATGGGGTGCCGGGATTGTAGTTGCCGAGGATTGGCGACGTGACCCGCCCCTCGATCTCCGCGGCAGTGGTCGCGAGGCTTGCCGCTATCGAACCCGCGTATCGCGCTCGAGCCGGCGGTACGGACGGGCGTGGCCTGTGGCCCGCTACCTGGAGGGCAGGCAGCAGCCCCGAGACCTTACTCTCGGCGCCGATCGCGCCGCCAAGGGCGAATCCTGCGAGCCAAATTGCCGCCAACAGGAGGCATGGCACGAGAGTCATCGCCTCGAACAAGGCACGACGGCGAGTGACCAGCGAACCCATCGCAATCACTCCAACGAAAGCACAGGAGGGGGACGACCAGCGGTCGTCAGCCGCTATTCGTTAATCAGCGGCAATTGTTGCGCAAGCACACCGATTGACTTCGCCGCAACCTCTGATCAAGGTCGGCGCTGATAATGCGCTACACAGGATATGCCGCCTTTGTGTGCTACCCAGCGAAGTCAGAATGACTTCGCTCTGGTCACCTCAGCAACCTGCTTCCATGATCGGGATCCCCCGGAATCCCAATCCAGCGCGCCGTTTCTCGACGTACCGGTGTCTTCTCATCCTGGAGTTGCGACATCTCGCAAATGTAAATCATACTCCTGTGCAGCAGGAACCGCAAGGCAACTTTAAGGCGACTGTCGAGTAACGTCAGTTCAGCCGCTTGCCGCGGTCCTTGAGGATTTCGCGCGCGGCGTTGTGGCCGGGGATGCCGCTGACGCCGCCGCCGGGGTGCATCGAGCTGCCGCAGATGTAGAGGCCGCGGATGGGGGTGCGGTAGTCGGCATAGTGCGCCGCGGGGCGGGTGAAGAACACCTGATCGGCGGCTAGCTCGCCGTGGAAGATGTGCCCTTGTGGCAGGCCGACGATGCGCTCGAGATCGGGAGGCAGCAGGACCTGCATGGCGATGATGTCGTTGCGCCAGCCCGGGGCGAAAGTCTCGATGGCGTCGAGGGCGGCGTCGACCAGCTTCTGCCGGTTGGTCTCGTCCCAGACCGCCCCCTTGAGCTCGTAGGGCGCATGGCCCCCGAACAGGTTGACCACATGCTTGCCGGGCGGGGCGAGGGTGTCGTCGCGGATCGTGGGCACGACCGGCGTGATGAACGGCCGCTTCGACCAGGACCCGTACTTGGCGTCGTCATAGGCGCGCTCGAGATACTCGATGTCCGGGGCGATGTGGACGTAGGTCGGGTAGTCGAAGCCGAGCTTCTGGGCGTCGAAGGCCGTGTATTGCGGTGGGCGGTGGCAGGCGACGTTGATCTTGAACGCGGTCGAGAAGGTGCGGTAGCCGCGCAGGTCGCGCAGATAGTCCTCGGGCAGCTCCTTCGCGTCGACCAGGCGGGTCATCAGCGTCTTGGCGTCGAGGTTGGAGATCACGAGCGGCGCAAGATACTCCTCGCCCGCCTCGGTCACCACGCCGGTGGCGCGGCCCTCGCTGACCAGGACCTTGGCGATCGGACTGTCTGTCTTGACCTCCAGCCCGAAGCGGGCGCCGGACTGGGCGATCGCCTGGGTGATCGTGCCCATGCCACCGCGGATGAAACCCCAGCCGCCGGCACCTTCGTGCTCGCCCATGAGGTGGTGCAGGAGCACATAGGCCGAGCCCGGCGTCTTGGGCCCGGCGAAGGTGCCGATCGAGGCGTAGTAGGCGAACACCGCCTTGACGATGTCGCTCTCGAACCATTGCGAGAGATAGTCGTCGGCCGACTGGGTGAGCAGATCGACGATGCGGTAGAACTGGGTGCCGATCTTCCGGTACTCCCAGGCTAGCCGTGCGGTCTCCTTGAGATGCGCCCAGTCGGCCTTGGTCGGGTCGACCGGGGTTTGGAACAGCAGCGGCCGCACGACTTTCAGCGATTCCTGGAGATAGGCGTCGAAGGCGGGATAGGCCTCGGCGTCCTTCTTGGAGAAGCGCGCGAAGTTCTCCTGCGTCGTCTTCACGTCCGACGAGAAGACGAGATGGTCGCCGTCGTAGAGCGGGGTGAACAGGTCGTTGGCCGGCAGCACCTCCAGCCCGAACTTGCGCAGCTCGAGGTCGGCGATGATCCGTGGATGCAGGATGCTCATCACATAGGAGAAGATCGAGGCGCGGAAGCCCGGTGCTATCTCCTCGGTGACCGCGGCACCGCCGAAGATATGCCGGCGCTCCAGGACCAGGACCTTCAGCCCGGCCTTGGCGAGATAGCTGCCGCAGACGAGGCCGTTGTGACCGCCGCCGATGATGATCGCGTCGTAGCGGTTGGCCGCCATCCCGTTCTCTCCTCTAGCCGGCCGGACTGTGCCAAGGGCGGCACGTTGCGGCAATCGGAGAACGGCCGTATCGCCCCACTCTTTTCCGTCACGACCTCCCGTGCCATGAAGCTCGCCGCTTTGGGCCGAACTCGACGGCGGCGCCAGGGTCGTACCCTTCCGAACAATTGGGAGTAGCAGATGAATTCGAAGAAGTACGCCGCCGAGGCGATCGGAACATTCTGGCTCGTGCTCGGCGGCTGCGGTAGTGCGGTGCTGGCGGCGGCGTTTCCCGAGGTCGGCATCGGCTTGCTGGGCGTATCCCTGGCATTCGGTCTCACCGTGCTGACCATGGCCTACGCGATCGGGCATGTGTCGGGCTGCCACCTCAACCCCGCGGTCACGGTCGGCCTCACCGCCGGCGGCCGCTTCCCCGTCTCGGACGTGGTGCCCTACATCGTCGCCCAGGTGATCGGCGGCCTGATCGGCGCCGCGGTGCTGTACATCATCGCCAGCGGTGCCGCCGGTTTCGACGTGGCCAAGGGCTTCGCCTCGAACGGCTACGGTGACCTGTCGCCCGGCAAGTACAGCCTCCTCGCCGCCCTGGTCTGCGAGGTGGTGATGACCGCGATGTTCCTGTTCATCATCCTGGGCTCGACCCATGGCCGGGCACCTGCCGGCTTCGCCCCGATCGCGATCGGGCTGGGCCTGACTCTGATCCACTTGATCTCGATCCCCGTCACCAACACCTCGGTCAACCCGGCCCGCAGCACCGCGGTCGCGGTGTTCGCCGGCGGCGGCTATCTCGGCCAGCTCTGGCTGTTCTGGGTCGCCCCCCTGCTCGGTGGTGCCATCGGCGGCGCGCTCTATGCGTGGCTGTCGCCCAACGTGGAGCCGGCCATCACCGGTAGCCGCCCGAAGCGCTGAGCTCCAGCGGCCGGAGCCCCCGCGGTCGACGCCGCGGGGGTTCTTTTTTGCCCTTGTCGAGAACAGAACAAGAACATAGATTGGTGCGGACCATTCGGGACAAAGCGATGCAGCACTGCCTCAGCTTTCCTCCCCAACCGCCGCACCCGCCGGTGCTGATCTTCGGGACCGGGCCACGGCCGGCCGAGGAAGGCATGCGCCTGATCGAGCGGGCCTTGGTCGAATCCGGGCTCGCGCGGTTTTCGCCGCAGGTGGCGGTGGGCTCGCCCCCGAGGGGCCGACTGGTGATCGCCTTCGGTGCGGAGGCCGCCGCAAGCCTGCTGCGCCGCCCGGTGGGCCTGAACCTGGAGCGGGGCCGACTGCGATCGGTGGGAGGGACTTGCGTGCTCGTCACGGAGCATCCCGACGCGATCCTGCGCCACAGCGATCCCGTCGCACGCGGACGGGAGTATCGCCGGCTGGTCAGCGACCTGCAGCAGGCCGTCCCGATGCCACGGCGGATCGCGGCGTGACCTGAGCCGCAGCCGCTACTCGCCCGGCAGCGGCATCTGGCGCAACGGTCGAGAGATCAGCCAGCTGCCGAGCAGCAGGCCCGGCGCGTAGGCGAGGGCGAGCAGGGCAAGCGCCTCGAGCGGGCGCGTGAGCAGCGCATTCCGACCAAGGTCGGCCGCGACCGCGCTCAGCAATCCGAGCAGCACCATCGCCATCGCGGAAAAGGTCGCGACGAACACCAGCCATGCCCCGGCGTGAGAGATGCTCGGATGTCGCACGCGTTCCACGTATGGCCAAGCTGCAACCAGAAGAATTGCCCAGGCGAGCGGCGCCCAACTGAAACCGCTCATCGTAATGTCTCCGTGGCCCTTTGTCGCATGGAACCCCAAAAGGCCTGAAATTGCAATGTTCTAGGTCACGCCGGATCAGAGCGACGACGTATGTGGCGCCGCTGCAACGATGTCCGTGGAGGCGCGTCCGCCGCTCTCCGGCGCGGTGGGCGTTTGGCCTGCGGGATCGTGGCGACCCGCGCCGTGGCGGACGATCGGAATGCCGTCAGATCTGGCGAAGCTCGGTCGCGGCGCGGCTGTGGGCGTGGATCAGGGCAGGGAGGTCGAGCCCGGGAATGGCGCCGTCCTCGACCACCCAGCGGCCGCCGACCATCACCCGGTCGGCACGGCTGGCCCCGCACAGGACAAGCGCGGCCAAAGGATCGCCAGCACCGGAGAAGCGCAGCTCGTCGAGCCGGTAGAGGGCGAGGTCGGCCTGGAGGCCCGGCGCGATGGCGCCGATGTCGTCCCGCCCGAGGCAGGCGGCCGAGCCGCGCGTCGCCCAGCGCAGGGCGTCCTTGTGCGAGATGTGCTCCGCACCGTGCATCAGACGCTGCAGCAGGAAGGCGTGGCGCGCGGTCTCGATCAGGTTCGAGCTGTCGTTGCTGGCCGAGCCGTCGACGCCGAGGCCGACGGGCGCGCCGGCCTGCTCCAGCCCGCGCACCGGGCAGCAGCCCGAGGCCAGGATCATGTTCGAGCTTGGGCAGTGGCTGACCGCGACCCGAGCCCGGCCGAGCCGCGCGATCTCGCCCTCGTCGAACCAGATCCCGTGCGCCAGCCAGACCCGGTCGTCGAGCCAGCCGACTTTCTCCAGATAGTCGACCGGCCGGCAGCCGAAGCGTGCCCGACACCAGTCTTCCTCGTCGCGGGTCTCGGCGAGATGGGTGTGCAGCCGCACGCCGTGCCGGGCGGCGAGGGCCGAGCTGTCGCGCATCAGGCCGTCGGTCACCGAGAAGGGCGAGCACGGCGCCAGCGCCACCTGGATCCGGGCACCAGGCCCGCGCTCGTGGTGCCGCGCGATCAGCCGCTCGCTGTCCGCCAGGATCGCGTCCTCGCGCTGGACCACGGTGCGCGGTGGCAGCCCGCCCTCGTCCTCGCCCAGGCTCATGCTGCCGCGGGTGGCGACCAGCCGCATGCCCAGCGCCTTCGCCTCTTCGATCTCGATGTCGATCGCGTCGGCGAGCGCGTCGTTGAAGACGTAATGGTGGTCGCTCGTGGTGGTGGTGCCGGAGAGCAGAAGCTCGGCCAGGGCGACACGCACGGCGAGCCGCAGGCGCTCGGGGGTGAGCCGGGCCCAGATCGGGTAGAGGGCGACCAGCCAGGGGAACAGCGCCTTGTCCAGCGCCGGCGGGCAGGCGCGGGTCAGGGTCTGGTAGAAATGGTGGTGCGTATTGATCAGGCCGGGCAGGACAACGTGCGCCGAGGCGTCGAACATGGCCGCATCCGGCGTGCCGGGCCGGCCGCCCCGAGGCACCAGCTCGACGATCCGGCCGTCCGCGACAACGACGCCGCCAGCGGCAGCGCCCTCGGCCAGGATCGCGAGCGGGTCACGCAGCCACAGCGGGCGCGACGCGAGCATCGGCGGCTCCTTGATGGTGGCACAGGAAGTCGAGGAGGATGCCTGTGGCCGCGTCGGTCCGCCCCACGGCGGCCCCGAACCGCGCGAACGCGGCCAGAATCTCGGCCTTCCGGGGCGAGTGCTCGAAGACGTGGCCGTAGGTCGCAACGAAGGTGGCGCAATCGAGCGAGCGGGGCAGGGGCCGGATCATGCTGCGTGCTGCTCGTGCCAGTGCCGGGCGATGTCGATCCGCCGGCAGACCCAGACCTGCTCGTGCGCCGCGATGTGGTCGAGGAAGCGGGCCAGGGCGGCGGCGCGGCCGGGGCGGCCGGCCAGGCGGCAATGCAGGCCGATCGACATCATCTTGGGCGCGCCGCGGCGGCCCTCCTCGTACAGCACGTCGAAGCTGTCCTTGAGGTAGGTGAAGAACTGGTCGCCGGCGGTGAAGCCCGCCTGGATCGCGAACCGCATGTCGTTCGCGTCCAGCGTGTAGGGCACGATCAGCTGCCGTTTGCCCTCGACCTCGACCCAGTAGGGCAGATCGTCGGCGTAGGAATCGGCCTGATAGAGGAACCCGCCCGCCTCGGCCACCAGCGCCAGCGTGTTGGGGCTGCTGCGCCCGGTATACCAGCCCAGCGGCCGCTCGCCGGTGGCCTCGGTGTGCAGCCGGATCGCCTCGGCGATCTGCCGGCGCTCCTCCTCGCGCTCCATATACTGGTGCTCGACCCATTTCAGGCCGTGGCTGGCGATCTCCCAGCCCGCCTCCTGCATCGCCGCGACCGCGCCGGGATTGCGGGCCAGCGCGGTGGCGACCCCGTAGACCGTCAGCGGCATCCCGCGCTCGCCAAACAGCCGCCACAGCCGCCAGAACCCGGCCCGGCTGCCATATTCGTAGATCGATTCCATGTTCATGTGGCGCACGCCCTTGAGCGGCTGCGCGCCGGTGATCTCCGACAGGAACGCCTCCGAGGCGGCATCGCCGTGCAGGACGCAGTTCTCGCCGCCCTCCTCATAGTTCAGCACGAACTGCACCGCCACCCGCGCCTCCCCGGGCCAGCGCGGGTCGGGCGGATTGCGGCCATAGCCGACCAGGTCGCGGGGGTAGCTATCGTCCGACCTCGACATTTCGTCCTCCTCGGCAGCGCAATCCTAGCAGGGTGGCGGTGCCGTGACCTGCGCCACCGGTTTGAAGGTGCTTTCGCGCGACTATGCCGACTTCTCTGCCAGATAAAGGAAACGGGACATCCGTCGGCTGCGGGCGAGCTCGGCGGTGACGGCGAGAAAGCGCTGCCGCCAGCCATACCAAGCGGCATCCTCCACCTGCATGAGCTCGGCGGCATGGCGGTCGCGCGCATCGTGCAGGGCGCCGGCGATCCAGGCTATGGCGTCCGTCGTGTCGTCCACGCGCAGCAGCGTCAACCCGGCAGCGGCAATCGCGGCCTCGTTGCACCCGACCGGGACGATCAGATGCACGCCCTGCGACGCGCGCAGATCAAGCTCCGGCTTGGTGACCTCGCCCGTGAGGACCAGTGCGTCGGTGAACAGCAACCTGCCGCCGGGGCGCAGGACACGCGCCCACTCGCGCACGGTGCCGGCCCGGTCAGGTAGGCTGGACACGGCATCGGCGCAAAGCATGGCCGCGAACGAGTCGTCGGTGAACGGCAGCCGGCCGCTGCAATCCGCCATCTCGAACGCACAACGGTCCGCCAGGCCGCGCCTCACTGCGGCCTCGCGCGCATGGGCGATGCCGGCCGGCTCGATGTCCAGGCCGACCACCGCGCAGCCGGTGCTCGCAGCCCTCGCCAGGGACGGCCCACCCGAGCCGCAGGCGATGTCGAGCAGCCGCGCGCCCGCACCCAGGCGCAACAGCTCGGCAATCAGGGCCTGCTCGGATGCCGTCCGCCATCCGGTCTGCCCGAGATCCTCGCCATACACCTCGCGCCGCATCAAGGCGGCGACCTCGCTGCCGAAGCGCCGGTAGTGCGGCCCGTAGAAGTCGTAGCGCGCCTCGGCCTCCTCGGCACCCGGCTCCGCCATCGCAACCTCCCTACGGAGCGAACCGCCCCATGGCGCCCACATACTCCTTGGGCAGAGCCGGCGCATAGCCGCCGACCTTGCTCGTGCCGAACCCGAGCCCCACGACCGCCTCGATCAGCTTCACCGCAGCGGCCACGCCGTCGATCACCGGCAGCCCGAACTCCGTCGCCAGACGCGCGTTCAGGTCGGCCATGCCGGCACAACCCAGAACGATGGCCTCGCAGCGATCCTCGGCCACGGCGCGACCGATCTCGGACCGCAGCAGGTCGACGGCCCCGGAGCCGGGCTCCTCCAGCGCCAACACCGGTACCTCGGCCGTGCGCACACGCCGGCAGCGGCGCTCGAAGCCGTATTTGTGCACGAGGTGCTCGAGTGCCGGTGCGGACCGCCCCAGCGTCGAGACAATGGTGAAGCTGCCGGCGATCATCGTCGCCAGGTGCATGCCCGCCTCGGCGATGCCGAGCACCGGCCCCCGCGCGACGCAGCGCGCGGCATCCACGCCGGTATCGTCGAAGCAGGCGACGACATAGCCGTCATAGCCTCGGGCTTCGCCCCTGCGCACCTCCTCGACCAGGCCCGGTACGGCGAAGGCCTCGTCGTAATAGCCCTCGAT
>JBGAKU010000058.1:0-25144 GCA_044224255.1 Geminicoccaceae bacterium | reverse complement strand
CGGCAGCGAGACGGTCTGGCCGATCAGTGTCGCCTATTTTCCGCTGGAGGGCGACGACGCGCTGCCGCAGTTCGAAATCTCGTTCGACCTGTCCGAGCGGGGCGTCATGAGCAATGTTCGCCTCGATTATGGCGAGTTCACGCTGGATGCGGCGCTGGAACGGCTCGAGCCGCTGCCGGCGCCCGATTGTCCTTGAGCGGCGGCACTGCCTGAGAGTGCTGCTCCGGCGTCGGCGCCGGGTCGCCTTGCGCAGCATCGCTGCCGGCCCTCGCCCGGATGCTGACGGCCACGCTTCTCGATTCGTCGTGGTGGCGCAGGCCAACTCTGAGTTCCCCGACCACACACCCGGCAGGCCCGCGCAGCCAGTCGGCAAGGCGGCTCTGGCGCCGCTCGGCGAGCCATTCGTTGTAGCGCAACGCAGGCTCGCCCGCCAGATCACGGACCCGATCGCCGACCGTCGCGGTGAGTTCGACGTCGCAGCGGCGATCGCCCGAGACGATGGTCGCGAGCCACGCCTCGAGCCCGCTCAACTCGGCCCGGGACGGGTAGCTGCTGTCGGGGTCGAAGACGATCAACCTGCTCTGCACCACCGCGGAGCTGATGCTGCCCGCCGCTTGAACGCCGGCGGGCCCGGCCTGCGGCTCGGGGGTCTGGACGCCGGAACGCGCCAGCGCTGATTCGACCGACGCCAGTGCCCGGGCTTCCTGGTCCGCGAGCCCGACCGCCTGCTCCGATCCGGCCGAGCGAGCGGCTGCCGCAGCAATGGGTGGCGTTGACCCCCCGTTCGACGGCGCGGGCAGGTGAATCCCCGGGGCAGGCTCCAGATTCGCCTCACTCCCGCTCCTGCCCTGCCTTCCAGCGACTCTGGTCGGCCCGCCCGTCGCGACGCTGCGCAATTGCCAATGATGAGGCATGCAACGCCGGGGCCAGCTCGAGTTCGCCTGATCGCCGTCACCCTTCCCAGGGTTTTCGGCGACATCAGCCAACAGGCGTGGCCAGCACCTGCAGCGGCGGTGCTGCTGCACTCGACCATTGCAGCCTGGAACAGCTGCTGGCTCCGGGGTGGCGCTGGTCCAGGCCGAACCGGATCAGGTTTTATGGAGACCCGCCTGGTCGGCGGCGGCGACGACGTCGGCGCGGGCGCAGCGAGCTGATGGGGTCAGCGTCGCCGTCCGCCAGATACCGTAGTTACCACGGGCCCGTCCACTCCGGGCGAATAGGAGGCAGTCGGTGGCGGCGGTGCCGAGGAGCGCGTCGAGAGCCGAAGATATTCCAGGATCGAGGACGCTGCTGCCGAGCGGAAACGGGACGGCGTGGACGGAAGCCTCGGCGAGCGTGCCGCCCTGCACCGCAATCGGCAGCGGGCGTTCGCGAGCGACAATGATGCCGCCCAGTGTCGCGGCATCGGCACTCGCCCACCTGCGAAGCGGCGGCAGCCAACAGCGCCGCAGCCTGCCAGAAGCGCGCGGGCATTGCCATCAGCCGCCCTCCATCACCGGTTGCTGAGGCCAGCCCAGCATGGAAGTTAATGGCGACCAAGCTTCGCGAGCCAGAAACGACAAGCCCGCGTAATGCGCGGGCCGGTATGCTCTTCGGCGGGTGCGCTGCCGCTACTTGATCTTATTCTTTGAACTCGACGGGTGCACTTTCGGGTCGTATTGCAGCAGCGGCGAGCTTCAGGTCTTCCAGATTCGGTGTAGAAGGCGAATTCCAGCTCGCGGTGTCAGCGAGCTGACTGTAATGGTGGCGGCTTCTGCCATGACGATGGTCTTTCGGAAACGGTCTGGTGATCGGGCTGGCGCGGTGATAGGGTGCGGCGCTGGAGTCGGCATTCGCGCCATCCCCACTACGAGTCCCGCGGCCAATGCGAGCAGCGGCAGAAGAAGCGTGAACGGAAAGAGCTCCACCGCCGTCGCCTGCATCACCGCCCCGGCATAGGGCGGGCCGACGATCGTGCCGAGCTGGAAGGTCATCACGAAGGCCGTGTTGGCCGCTGTCAGCTCCGAACCGCGGAAGCGCTCGCCGACCAGCGCCAGCGACATGGTGTAGAGCCCGCCCATCAGGCCGCCCAGGATCACGAGCAATGTCCACAGCAGTGCCGGCATGGCGACGACGAAATGCACCAGGGACTGGCCGAGGAACGCCAACAAGGTGCAGCCCAGCATGACCGCCCGCCGCGAGGTCCGGTCGGCGAGCCAGCCCAGCGGATACTGAAACAGGATGTTGCCCGACAGCCAGATGCTGAGCGCCCCGGCCGCCAGACCTTCGCTCATGCCGCGCGACAGCGCGTAGACCGGCAGCAGCGCGAACTGCGTGGCCTCGAGCAGCGCGTAGACGAAAACGCCGCCCAGCGCCAACGGCGCCACCCGCCAGACGCCGAGCAAGCCACGCCGCTCGCCGCCGTCGTGATCGAGCCGCTCCTGCACGGGGCTGAGGAGGCTCGAGGGCCACAATCCGGCGAGGAACATCGCGCTCGCCAGCACGAACGGCGCCCAGCCCTCGCTGCCCGCGAGCCCGAGCACGACCGGCCCCGTGACGAAGCCGACGCTGAACAGGGTCGCATAGACCCCCAGCACCCGGCCGCGACTCGCCTCGGGTGCCAGGGCATTCACCGATNCGGACTGCGACTGAGCGCCGGATCCGCCCGGGCCGTGGCATCCCTCGCCGTGAGCCGGACGGTGACGCGCCGGGACTCGTCGTGCGGCCGCGCCGCTCGGCGTACCTCCCGCAGCTCGCAGCTCGCGCGCGCCCGAACGCGGTCGACCACCCGGCTCTGGCGCCGCTCGGCCAGCCACTCGTTGTAGCGGCGTGCTTGGTCGGGTTGGAGGCGGCCGGCCCGATCGCCGACCGCCGCCACCACCTCGATCCTGCAGTCGGGCGTGTCGCCCGGCAGCGCCGACAGCCAGCCGTCCAGCTCGGCCGAGGCGGCAGGCGAGAGATAGCTGCTGTCGGGTTCGAACGTGACCTCCAGCATCGCGGCCGCAGGTGAGGCGTCGCCGGCCGGGCCGGCCTGCGGCTCCGGCGCGGCAATCCCTGGCCCACCGATGGCGGCCGAGGCGATCGCCGCCATCGGCGGCGACGCCGAGATCGCGGGTGCACGGCTCGCGGCGGCTTGCATCGGCTCGGGCAGATGGATGCCGGGAGCCGGCTCCCCATCGCCCACACGCATTGCCGCCGCGACGGTCGACGACCCTACCGCGTCAACCGATGCCTGAGCACGGCCCGAATCCGGGGGCGGCAGGTGAATGCCGGGTGCGGGCTCCAGCGGGTCGGCCGCGGCCACCGCGGCCGGTGGCAGCGCGCCCGGCAGGGGCGTGCCCTGGCAATCGGCGCCAGCGGTGCGCTCGAACAGCCAGAGCGTTGCGCGCGGCTCCGCGGTGGAGAAGCTGAAATCCCAGGTGGCTGCGACCGAGCCGGTCGGAACGCCTGCCCGCTGGAGCGCCGCCGCCACGGCATCGGCGCGGGCACGGGCCAGACGGTGCGCGGCACGGGTGTCGCCGTCCGCCGCCGGGCCGGGCTGGACGTGACCCACGACCTGGGCGAACAGGAAGCAATCGGTCGCGGCCGTGGCGAGCAGCGCGTCGAGCGCCGCGGCGATGCCGCCTTCAAGGGCGCTGCTGCCCAACGCGAAGGGCACGGCGTGCGCGCGCACCTCGGCCAGCGTTCCGCCGTCGACGGCCATGGGCAGCGGGCGGGCGGTGAGCGATGTGATTCCGCCAGATGTCGCGGCCGCCGCAGACGGCAACGGCGAGACGCCCGCGACGGCCAGCAGCGCCGCCATCCACGCCCGAGCCGACACCCACATGCGGCCACCCTCCGTGCCCGGTTGCAGGCGACCATGGCTAGCGCGGCCGGGTTAAGCGACCGCTAACGGGGATGGATCGGACAAACGAAAAGCCCGCGCGAGGCGCGGGCTCCGCACATCGGCAGCAGGCAGCGCCGCTACTTGATCTTGGCTTCCTTGAACTCGACGTGCTTGCGCACCTTGGGATCGTACTTGCGCAGCGCGAGCTTCTCCGTGGTCTTCCGGGGATTCTTCTTGGTGGTGTAGAAGAACCCGGTGCCCGCGGTGCTCACGAGCTTGATCAGAACGGTGGCGGGCTTCGCCATGGGCGACAGTCCTCGGAATCGGTCAGGGATCGGCCGCGCAACATAGGCAGCCGCGCCGTCGAGTCAAGAACGCTGCCGCCTCGACACCAGGCCGATGCCCAAGGCGAGCAGCGGCAGCAGGAGCGTGAACGGGAAGATTCCCACCTCCGTCGCCTGCATCACTGCCCCGGCATAGGGCGGGCCGACGATCGTGCCGAGCTGAAAGGTCATGACGAAGGCGGTGTTCGCGGCGGTCAGGTCCGGGCCACGGAACCGCTCCCCGATCAGCGCCAGCGACATCGTGTAAAGGCCGCCCATCAGGCCGCCCAGGGCGACCAAAAGCGGCCAGAGTATGGTAGGCATCGTGACGACGAGGTGCACCAGAGACTGGCCGAGGAAGGCGAGGGCGGTGCAGCCGAGCATGACCGCCCGACGCGAGGTCCGGTCGGCGAGCCAGCCCAGCGGGTACTGGAACAGGATGTTGCCGGAGAGCCAGATGCTGAGCAGGGCCGCGGCCATGCCCTCGCTCATGCCCTGGGCCAGCGCATAGACCGGCAGGAGCGCGAACTGCGTCGCCTCGAGCAGCGCGTAGACGAACACGCCGCCGAGCGCCAACGGGGCTGCCAGCCATACGCCGGCCAGCCCGCGCTGCTCACCTTCCTCGTGCGCCAGACGATCCTGCACCGGCGCCAGCAGACCGGAGGGCCAAAGCCCGGCCAGGAACAAGGCGCCGGCCAGGACGAACGGCATCCAGCCCTCGCTGCCCGCCAGGGCGAGGACGAGGGGCCCGGCGACGAAGCCCAGGCTGAACAGGGTGGCATAGACCCCGAGCACGCGCCCTCGGGCGTCGTCGGGTGCGAGCGCGTTCACCGCGGCCTCGCTCAGGATGAACATCAGCGAGCCCGCCATGCCGAGCAGCAGCCGCAGGCCGAACCAGAGCCAGGGATCGACGCGGAGCGGGAACAACACCATGCAGCCGGCGGCGACCAGAAGGCCGAGTCGGAAGCAGTTGACCACGCCGAGGCGGCGCACGAACCAGCCGACGAACGGCGCCACGAGGAAGATCCCACAGCCGCCCGCGGCCGTGTTGAGGCCAATCGCGAAGCTCGAGACCCCCGCCCGCTCCAGGGCCAGCGACAAAAGCGGGATCGCGAGCGAGAAGGTCATGCCGACCAGGGTCGCGGTCAGCATCACCGGCGCGAGCTCGCGCCATTCCGGCAGGCGAGCCAGCATCGCTCAGCGGCCGCGCCGCCGCGTCGCGCGCCGCGTCGGACGCCGCGCCACCTTGCGCGGGCCGCCCTTCTTCCAGGCCGCTCGCGCCAGGACCGCCCCCCGCCCGGGCTCGTGCGCGTCGAGCCGGAACAGCAATGTGCCCTGCACCGGGTCGGCCTCGACCAGCTCGACCCGCACCCGATCGCCGAGCGCGAAGGTCTCGCCGGTGCGCTGCCCGACCAGGGCCTGATGGCGCTCGTCGAGCTGGAAGGCGTCGTCGCCGAGGGTCGAGACCGGCACGAGCCCGTCCGCCCCCGTCTCGTCCAGAGTCACGAACAGGCCGAAATAGACCACCGTCGTGATCCGGGCCGCGAATCGCGTGCCGACCCGGTCGGCCAGGAACAGGGCGACCAGCCGCTCGAACGCGCGCCGCTCCGCCTCCATCGCCTTGCGCTCGGTCCGCGACAGGTGATCGCCCAGGCTTGCGAGCTGCGCCTCGCCCACGCCCTCGGCCAGCCCGTCCGGGCCGAGCCCGAGCCGGCGGATCAAGGCACGGTGCACGACCAGATCGCTGTAGCGGCGGATCGGCGAGGTGAAGTGGGCATAGCGCTTCAGGTGCAGGCCGAAATGGCCGATGTTCTTCGGGCTGTAGACCGCCTGCGCCTGGCTCCTCAGCACGAAGCTCGAGGCCATCTCGCGCATGTCGTGCTCGGCGAGCCCCTGCAGCAGCCGGGTGAAGTCGCCGGGCTGCTTGGCGGTCCGGCTCCAGGGCACGCCGAGATGCTCGAGGAACTGCGCCAGCGCCTCGAGCCGGGTCGGGTCGGGCCGGTCGTGGACCCGGTAGAGACAGGGCTCGCGCGCCTCGGCAAGCTCGCTCGCTGCCGCCACGTTGGCGGCGATCATGAACTCCTCGATCAGCATGTGGCTGGCGAGGCGCTCGCGCCGCTGGATTCCCGTGGGCCGACCGTCGGGGCCGAACGCGATCTTGCGCTCGGGCAGCTCGAGCTCGATCGTGCCGCGCCGGTGCCGCGCCTCCAGGAGCCGCTCATAGGCGGCGAACAGAGGCCGGATCACGGCGTCCAGCAGAGGCTCCGTGCGCTCGTCCGGGTGGCCGTCGAACGCCGCCTGGACCGCCTCGTAGGTCAGCCGCGCCCGGCTGCGCATTAGACCGCGACAGAAGCGCCAGGACCGGATCGCGCCGCGCCGGTCGATGGTGATCCAGACCGCGAAGCAGGCCCGGTCCTCGTCGGGCCGCAGCGAGCACAGATCGTTGGACAGCGCCTCCGGCAGCATCGGGATGACCCGGTCGGGCAGGTAGACCGAGTTGCCGCGATGGCGCGCCTCGCGGTCGAGCGCGTCGTTGGCGCGGACATAGTGTGCCACGTCGGCGATGGCGACGAGCAGGCGATGGCCGCCCGGATTGTCCGGTGCCGGGTCGGCCTCGGCCCAGACCGCGTCGTCGAAGTCGCGCGCATCCTCGCCGTCGATGGTCACGAGCGGGATCGCGCGCAGATCCTCACGCTTGCCGAGGGCCACCGGCCGCGCCCGGTCGGCGAGCTCGACCGCCTCGGGCGGGAAGGTCAGCGGCAGGCCCAGCGAGACCGCGGTCATCAGCGTCAGCGCCGCGGGGTCGTCGGGCCGGCCGACCCGCTCCTTGACGACGGCACGGGCGAGGCCGAGGCGGCGGTCGGACTGGACGCTCGCCACCACCAGGTCGCCCGGCTCCGCGCCGGCGAGATCGCGCCGCTGCACCACGAACTCGGCGCGTGCCTTGCGATCGGCGGAGCGGATGCGCATGCCGTCGCGGGCCGCCTCGACGATGCCGGTCACCTCGCTCGGCCGTCGCGGCAGGACCTTGATCGGGCGCGCCTCGTAAGCACCCTCGCCGACAGGGTAGATGCGGGCCAGGACCCGATCGCCGACACCGGGCGCGGCACGCTCCAGGTGCTCAACCGGCAGGATGACCCTGAGGTCGGGGTGCTCGGGATGGCCGAGGATCAGGTCGCCGTCCGCGTCGATGCCGGTGACGTCGAGGACCGTCGTGCCGGCGATCTCGTCGCGAACGCCCACGCGGGCCGCGCGGGGCGGGCGCCGCCCGACGATGCCCTCCTCGGCCAGATCGCGCAGGATCGCCTTGATCGCGGCCCGATCGCCACGGCCGCGGGTCAGCGCCTGCAGGATCTCGTTGCGGCCGGCGCCGGCGCCCTCGCCCTCGAGATAGCGCAGGACGTCGGCGCGGGTCGGCGGCGCGTGAGCGGGCTGGCGCGGCCGGGCCACGCTCAGCCGCGCTTCGCGGCCTTGGGCGTGGCCGCCTTCTTGGCCGGCGTCTTCTTCGCCGCCGTGGCCGCCGGCTTCTTCGCGGCGGCAGGCTTGCCGCGCGCCGGACGCCCGCCGCCTTCGGCCAGCTTCGCCTCGCGGTCGGCGAGCAGTTGCACCGCCTGCTCCAGGGTCAGGCCATCGGGCTTGAGCGACTTCGGCAGGCTCGCATTGACCTTGCCGTGCTTGACATAGGGGCCGAACCGGCCGGCCAGGAGCTGGACCGGCTCGTTGTCGCGCGGATGGCGGCCCAGCTCCTTGAGCGGTGCCACCGGCGCCGCGGCGCGCCTGCCCTTGGCCGGCTCGTTGAGCAGCGCAATCGCCCGGTTCATGCCGATGGTCAGCACGTCGTCGCCGGGCTCCAGGCGCACGAACTTCTTGTCGAGCTGCACGAACGGCCCGTAGCGGTTGATGCCGGCCATGATCGGCTGGCCGCTCTCGGGGTCCCGGCCGACCTCGCGCGGCAGCTCGAGCAGCTTCAGCGCAAGCGCGAAGTCCACCTCGTCGGGCCCGGCGCCGGGCGGCAGCGAGCTGCGCTTCGCCTCGCTCCCGGTGCCCCGCTGCACATAGGGCCCGAAGCGGCCGATCTTGAGCCAGACCTCCTCGGCGTTGGCCGGGTCCACCCCTAGGAGCCGGTCGGCCTTGGCGCCTTCGCCCTCCGCGGCCTCCCCACCGCCAATCGTGAAGGCGCGGGTATAGTTGCAGTCGGGGTAGCGCGAGCAGCCGACGAACGGGCCGAAGCCACTGAGCTTGAGGCCGAGCCTGCCCTCGCCGCAGCGCGGGCACAGGCGCGGGTCGGTCTCGCCGTTGCCGGGAAACAAGAGCGGCCCCAGCGCATGGTCGAGCGCGTCGATGATCTCGCGCTGGCGCTGCTCGCCGACCTCCGCCAGCCGGGCGGCGAACGGCTCCCAGAAGTCGCGCAGCACGTCCTTCCAGAACCGGCTGCCACCGGCCACGTCGTCGAGCTGGTTCTCGAGCTGGGCGGTGAAGTCGTACTCGACCCAGTGGTTGAATTTCTCGACGAGGAAGGCATTGACCAGCCAGCCCTTGTCCTCGGGCATGAAGCGCTTCTGCTCCAGGCGGACATAGGAGCGATTTTGCAGCACCGAGATGATGCTGGCATAGGTGCTGGGCCGGCCGATGCCCAGCTCCTCCATCTTCTTGACCAGGCTCGCCTCCGAGTAGCGCGGCGGCGGCTCGGTAAAGTGCTGCAGTGGCGTCACCGAGCGCTGCTTCATCGGGTCGCCGACGACAAGCGGCGGCAGCATCGCGCCATCCTCATCCTCGTCGGCTGCGGGATCGTCGCGACCTTCCTGGTAGAGCTTGAGGAAGCCGTCGAAGGCCACGGTCTGGCCGGTGGCGCGCAGCCCAACCATGCCGTCGGCCGAGCCGATCTCGACGGTGACGCGGTCCAGAAGAGCCGCGGCCATCTGGCTCGCCACGGTCCTTTTCCAGATCAGGTCGTAGAGCCGGCGCTGGTCATCATCGAGATGGCCGCGCAGCTCCGTCGGGATGCGGAACAGGTCCGTCGGCCGGATCGCCTCGTGGGCTTCCTGGGCGTTCTTGGTCTTCGTCCGGTACTGACGCGGCCCTTCGGGCAGGTAGTTCTCCCCGAAGCGCTGGCCGATCAGTCGGCGACAGGCGCCGAGCGCCTCGCCCGAGAGCTGCACGCTGTCGGTGCGCATGTAGGTGATCAGCCCGACGGTCTCGCCGCCGATGTCCACACCCTCGAACAGGCGCTGGGCGGTCTTCATGGTCCGGTCGGCGGAGAAGCCCAGCTTGCGCGAGGCCTCCTGCTGCAGGGTCGAGGTGCTGAACGGCGGCGCCGGATTGCGGCTGACCTGCTTCTTCTCGACCGCGTCGACCGCGAGCGCCCGTGCCTCGATCTCGCGCACGGCCCGCCGTGCCGCCGCCTCGTCGCGGAGCGCGAACTTGTCGAGCCGCCGCCCCTCGAGCTGCGTCAGTCGCGCCTTGAAGCTCTTGCCCTCGGGCGTCTCCAGGAGCGCTTCGACCGTCCAGTATTCCTGCGCCCTGAAGGCGTGGATCTCGGCCTCGCGCTCGCAGATCAGCCGCAGTGCCACCGACTGGACGCGCCCGGCGGAGGAGCCGGACTTGGGCAGCTTGCGCCAGAGCACCGGCGAGAGGCGGAAGCCGACCAGATAGTCCAGCGCGCGGCGCGCCTGGTAGGCATCGATCAGATGCTCGTCGAGGCTCCGCCCATGGCGCATCGCCTCGAGCACGGCGGGCTTGGTGACCTCGTGGAAGACCACGCGCTCGACGTCGACCCCCTTGAGCGCCCGCCGCTCCTTGAGCAGCTCGAGGAGATGCCAGGAGATCGCCTCGCCTTCCCGGTCGGGGTCGGTGGCGAGAATCAGGCGCTTGGCCCCGTCCCGGATCGCGCGGGCGATCTCGTCGATGCGCTTCTTCTTCTCGTCCAGCGGCTCGTAGAGGATCGTGAAATCCTCGTCCGGCAGGACCGAGCCGTCCTTTTCCGGCAGGTCGCGGACGTGACCATAGCTCGGCAGGACGCGGTAGCCCTCACCGAGATATTTGTTGATAGTCTTGGCCTTGGTCGGCGATTCGACCACGACGACGTCCATGCCCACAAAGCTCCGTCGTCCGGGTCAGCCTGGCACGCCCGCTGACCCTCGCTTCAACTCGACCAATCGGATCCGACTCAGCCCGCGCGCAGACAGACGCGGTTGCCGGGCTGGCGGTCGATGCGTCCCGCCAGCTCCAGCTCGAGCAGGGCAGCCTGCATCTCAGGGGCGGCTGCATCGCACTCGCGGATCAGTTCGTCAACCGCGAGCGGAGTCGGCCCCAGGGCGGCGAGAACCCGGTCGGACAGTGTCGCCCACGCCCCGGCAGCCGGCTTCGGACCGGCCTTGGGCCTGGGACCGGGATCGGCAATGCGCTCGGCGCGCGGCGGCGGCGCGCGCCGGTGCTGTGCCATGGGGCCGAGCACGGCCAGGACATCGGCGGCGTTCTCGATCAGATGAGCGCCGTCGCGCAGGAGCTGGTTGGTCCCGCGATGCCGCGGGTCCATTGGGCTCCCCGGAACGGCCATGACCTCGCGGCCATAGTCGAGCGCCAGCCGCGCCGTGATCAGCGAGCCCGAGGCCGGCGCCGCCTCGACGACGACCACGCCGAGCGACAGGCCGGCGATCACCCGGTTGCGGCGGGGGAAGTCCTTGGCGCGGGCGACGGCGCCCGGCGGGCGCTCGCTGACGACCGTACCCTGCGCCGCGACCTCCGCCATCAACGCGGCATTCTCGGGCGGATAGGCGATGTCGAGGCCGGTGGCGATGACCGCGACCGTGCCGCCCCCGGCCGCGAGCGCGCCCTCATGCGCCGCGGTGTCGATGCCGCGGGCGAGGCCGGAGACGACGACCATGCCCGCGGCCGTCAGCTCCTGGGCGAGCCGTCGCGCGAGGACGCAGCCATGGGCGCTCGCGTTGCGGGCGCCGACGATCGCCACGGCCGGGCCGTGCAGCAGCTCGACGGCACCGCGCATGCTGAGGGCCGGCGGCGCATCGGGCAGCCCGCGCAGGAGATCGGGATAGCTCGGCGACGCCCCGACCAGCAGCCGGCCGCCCAGCGCCGTCAGCGCCGCCAGCTCTTGCTGCGCCTCGCCAGGCGAAGGGACCCGCCGTCGCCTGCCGTCCGCCATGGGCTGGCGTTGCAACTCCTTCAGGACGGCAGCGACGCTGCCATGGGTCTGCAGCAGGCGACTGCATGCGATCGGGCCGATCGCCTCGCTTCGGACGAGCCTTAGCCAAAGGATGGCCTCGTCCTGGCTGGCAGCGTCCATCGCAGCGCACCCCGCATCCATCAACCAATGCGCGCAGTATTTATTGCCCATTCACCCCCGATTCAATGCATTCTACGATCTGGCCCATTGGAAGCAGCGCGGTTCATCAACCACACTTGATCAACTATGGATTTAAGTGACGATCTCCAACCAATAGTATAATTCTTATATAAGTTATCCACGCGCAAAGATATTGCCTCAATCAAATCGATCATACTATCGCACGAGATTAGGTGGCTACTGTCGCCGTAACGAAACCAGAAGTTTTGTGGGGACAAGAAATGGAATTCGGGCAGACGGCCCAGTCGCGTTGCAGATTACTTTGCGCCACCCTAGATTTATGTGCCACTGCACCACTTCTCTCTGGTTTCACCCGCTCGGCTGCAGCGCAAGCTCTCGAGCAGGGCGCTTGGTCGCAGATACATGCCTAGCCGCAGATCACCATACACCTGCACGTTCTACCAACCAGCAAGATCTTTACATTTACCGATAATAGTACCGTCCCGGGCGAGATCTCCCAGGCGCACGTCGTCGACATTCCGACCGGCAGCGACCCCGCAACCCCTGGTATCATCCCCTCGCCGCGGCCAACCTGTTCCGCGCAGGCCACGCCTTCAATCGCGAGGGGCGCCTGATGGTCGTCGGGGGCCAGCTCTCGAGCGCCTACTGCGAGGCGATCAGCCAAGCGGCGTTCTTCGACAGCCTGACCGGCTACACTGCAGCCCAGCCACGACCACGGCAGAATGCGTTGATCTGCGGGCGAAGACGCCGAGCTGGCAATTGACCGGCAGCCTGCAATATCCGCGCCGCTATCCGAACGCCACCGTCCTGCCCGAAGGCAAGGTGCTGGCGACGGGAGGGAGCTCGGGACAGAACGACGCGAGCGTGGCGGTGCTGCCGGCCGAGATGCGGGACCCGACGACCGGCAGCTGAACCAGCATGGCGTCGATGCAGGTACCGCGGCTCTATCACTGGAGCGCGGTCCTGCGGCCGTACAACATCGGACAGCGGTTCGTCCGTCTGACGTTCTCCGCCGGCTCCGATGGGCTCACCGTCACAGCACCGGCCAATGGCAGGATCGCCCCGCCGGGACACTATCTGCTGCACACGGTCGACGACGACGGCGTGCCGTCGGTGGGAGCGATCGTCCAGGTCGGCTGAGTGACCCAGTCGTTCCATCGGCCATAGGCACGAGCACTCGGAGCGACTACCATGACGGTCTCTTCTGAAGGACGGAGGAACCGGTGGCCGCTGACAAGTCGAAATCGACCGGCATGTTCGACCCCGAGGCGCTGATCGAGGCGCAGAAGCGCAACTTCCAGGCGCTCGCTGACGCCGGCAACATCATGGCCGAGGGCATGCGTAGCTACGCCGAGCGGCAGGTCGCCATGGCCCGCGACTCGATCTCGGAACTCTGGGGCGAGATGCAGGCGGCCGGCAAGCGCAAGCCGAGCGCACCCGGCGACCAGATCGAGCGGATGCGCTCGACCTTCGAGAAGGTGGTCGGGCAGCTCCAGGAGCTGGGTCAGCACATGCTCGACGTGCAGAGCCAGGCCATGGCGGTCCTGAACGACTGCGCGACCAAGAACCTGGAAGCCCTGGGCAACGTCTCGCCCGAGCTGGCCGAGCTGCAGCGGAAGGCGAAGGAGGCGTTCGAGCAGGCGACCCAGCAGACGACCGCGGTCATCGACGAGATGAAGCGTCGGGTGGCTTCGCTCGAGGACACGGCCAAGGCGGCCACCCCTTCCGCCCAGGCCGCGGCGGACGCCGAACCGGAGCCGAAGGCAGCAGCGGCCAAGCGCGCGCCGCGGTCGCCCGGCGCCAAGAAGACGACCTGAGGCGCCTCAGCCGGCTCTGGTGGCGAGCCAGGCCAGCATCAGCAGGCCGGCGGCGATGCGATACCAGCCGAACGGCACGAAGGTGTGTCGTCCAAGGAAGCTCACGAACGCGCGCACCACGATGATCGCGGTGGCGAACGCTGCGGCGCTCGCCACCGCCAGGTCGAGCGCCAGCGACGCATCGAGGCGGTCCCAGCCCTTGTAGAGGTCGAGCGTGCTCGCCCCCAGCATGGTGGGGATGGCCAGGAAGAAGGAGAACTCCGCGGCGGCCTTGCGGTCGAGCCCGAGCAGCACGCCGCCCATGATGGTCGCACCCGCCCGCGACACGCCGGGGATCATCGACACGGTCTGGCACAGGCCGATGCCCAGGGCGGTGGCCGGCGGCACCTCGGCCGTGTCGTGGAACCGCGGCCGATGCACGAGGCGTTCGATCGCGAGGATGATCACGCCGCCGATGATCAGCGCCAGCGCCACGACCCAGCTCGAGAACAGATAGCGCTTCATGACCTCGTCGAGCATCAGGCCGAGCACGACCGAGGGGATGAACGCGATCGCGATCGCGATCACGAAGCGCCGGGCCTCGACGCGCGTCGGCAGGTCCAGCAGCACGCGCCAGAGCCGTTGGAAGTAGAGCAGGCAAATGGCCAGGATCGCGGCAAGCTGGATCACGAACACCAGGACGTCGAACCGCTCGACCGGATAGCCCAACAGGTCGCGTGCGATGATCAGGTGACCGGTCGAGGAGACCGGGATGAACTCGGTGATGCCCTCGACGACGCCCAGGACGAGCGCGTCCAGCAGATATCCGTCGGTCAAGCTCGGGAACTCCGATACGCAGGTTGGTCGTGGGATGGGCGGCGGCCCGGCCGCCTGTCAACCGCTAGACGGGCGGTGGTGGGCCACAGGGCCGATCGAGCCCGGAGGGCAGCGGGGCGCCGTCGATCCAGGCCAGGATGTCCGCGAAGGTCTTCTCGCGCTGATGGTCGCGCAGCAGCAGATGCCAGCCCTGGAGGTAGGTGACCACCGAGCAGGTCGCCGCATCAAGCGTCGCGACGAAGCGGCGCGAGCCGGCCGGCGGCACCATCTGGTCGCGTGCGCCGAGCAGGACGAGCATGGGTGCCTTGACCTTCGGGGCGACCTCCTGGCTGTCGACCATGAGCTCGACCAGCCCGTTCACCGCATCGATCCGCGTGTAGTGCAGGTAGAGGGGGTCGCGGCCGAGCGCCCGGAGCATCGCGACGTTGTCGGATGCCTGGCGCCGGACATGGCGCGCATTGACCCGCAGCATCGGCAGGATGCTCGCCAGGACCCGTAGGGTGGTCCGGTAGGAGGCCGGCAGATCCTCGCCGTTCCAGACCGCGGGCGCGGCCAGGATCAAGCCGTCCACCTTGGGCGGGTCCGGCCCGCCCAAGGCCACGAGCGCTACCGAGCCGCCCATGCTCTCGCCGAGCAGGTAGACCGGCACGCCCGGATGGTGCTGGCGGGCGGCTGCCACCGCCTCGTCCAACCGCCGCACCAGCTCGGCCGTGCCCGGCCAGCTTCCTCGCTCGCTGGTGGCGCCGAAGCCGGGCTGATCATACGCCTCGACCGCCACGCCGCGCGCCGCCGCGAAGGTCCCGAACTCGGCGAACGCCGCTCGATAGTCGTTGAAGCCGTGCAGCGCGACGATCACCGCCCGCGGCCGGTCCGGCGGCAGCCAGCTGCTCGAGGTGGCACCGGGAGGCGGGTCGGCCGGCCCGGCACAGCCTGCGGCGAGCAGCAAGAGGGCGAGCAGGATGGGCCGCAATCAGCGAACCTTGTGGTTGGGCTCGGTCGTCAGTCCGATCATGCGCCAGACATCGTCGGGCGTGCGACGGCAATCGCGCAGATGGCGCAGCGTGATGGCGCGGTTGCGCTTCGCCAGCCGCTGGCCGCTGCTGTCCGCGATCAGGTTGTGGTGATAGTAGCGCGGCGCCCTGAGCCCGAGCAGGGCCTGCAGCAGGCGGTGGATGTGGGTGGCGTGGAACAGGTCCTCGCCGCGGGTGATGAGCGTGACGCCCTGGAGGTGGTCGTCGACCGTGACCGCCAGATGGTAGCTGGTGGGCACGTCCTTGCGCGCGAGCACGACGTCGCCCAGGCTCAAGGGATCGGCCGGGATCAGGCCCGCGCGCACGTCGTCCCAGAACAGCGGCCCGGTCCGCGCCAACGCAGCACCGACGTCGAGCCGCAGGGCGTAGGGCTCGCCATTGTGGATCCGCCGCTCGCCCTCGGCCCGGTCGATCTCGCGGCAGATGCCGGGATAGAGCGCCTCGCCCGAGGGCCCGTGCGGCGCCCGGCCGGCCTGCTCGACCTCGACCCTGATCTGCTTGCGCGAGCAGAAGCAGGGATAGACCACGCCGAGACCGCGCAGCTCGTCGAGCGCCGCCCGATAGACCTCCAGATGCTCCGACTGACGGCGGACATGCCCATCCCACTGGATGCCGAGCCAGCTCAGATCCTCGTAGATGCCCTGCTCGAACTCGGGCCGACAGCGCTGCCGGTCGATGTCCTCGATCCGCAAGAGGAACCGCCCGCCCGAGAAGCGCGCGGCCTCGTAGCCGAACAGGGCCGAATAGGCGTGGCCGAGATGCAGATAGCCCGACGGGCTGGGCGCGAACCGCGTCACCTGCGGCCCGTCGCCCTCGGCGGGCAAAGGAAGGAAGTCGCTGCCCTTGATCATGCCGGCCCTGCGGGCCCCCATCTTCTGGCCGCCGCCGATCGGGTTGAGCGCAGCCCAGGAACGGATCATGATCGGCGGGGCGGGGCCACGCAATGCCTCGAATACCACAGACGGAGTGGGACATGGCGCAGTTGCGCGGGCCGAGCTTCGGCCCGGGTGCGGGTGGGCCGCCGCGGCAGCTCGTCGTCCTGCTGCACGGCGTCGGGGCGGACGGGAGCGATCTGATCGAGCTGGCGCCCTTGCTCGCCCGCGATCTGCCGCACGCCCGGTTCGTGGCGCCGGACGGGCCGCAGCCCTGCGACATGGCCCCCTACGGCCGGCAATGGTTCAGCCTGCAGGAGCGCCGGCCCGCGGCGATGCTGGCAGGCCTCACGCGGACGGCACCGCTCGTCGACGCCTTCCTCGACGAGGAGCTCGAGCGCCACGCCCTCGACGACCGGTCGCTGGCCCTGCTCGGCTTCTCCCAGGGCACGATGACGGCACTGCATGTCGGCCCGCGCCGCCGGCACCAGCCGGCCGCCATCCTGGGCTTCTCTGGCGCCCTGCTCGGTGGCGAGGCGCTCGCGGCCGAGGCGCGCCAGCGGCCACCAGTCATGCTGATCCATGGCGACGCCGACGACGTGGTGCCGGTCGAGGCGCTGTTCGATGCCTTCGCTGGCCTCCAGGCGGCCGAGATCCCGGTCCAATGGATCGTCCGGCCGGGCCTGCCGCACAGCATCGACCCCGAGGGGATCGCGGCCGGCAGCCGGTTCCTGCGCGAGATGCTGCCCCGCTAGGGCTGTGCCGCCTCGGCGATGCGCGCGACGATCCGCTCGCGCTCGGCGCGGGTGGTGGCGTAGCCGGCGCGCACCTGCGCCACGGTGTCCGGCCGCGCCGTCGCTGGATCGCCGGCCTGAAACGGCGGTGCCGGCGCGTACTCCAACATGAGTTGGATGGCCTCGGCCTGATCGCGGCCGAGCAGCTCCGCGACCACCGCCAGCGCCATGTCGATGCCGGCGGTGACCCCGCCGCCGCTGATGAAGCGCCCGTCGGCCACCACCCGCGCCCGCTCGGGGACAGCACCCAAGGGTGCCAGCAGATCGTGGCTGGCCCAGTGCGTGGTGGCCCGCCGCCCGCGCAGCAGACCCGCCGCCGCCAGGACCAGGGCACCCGTACACACCGAGGTGACGTAGCGCGCGCCCGCGCTCTGCCGGCGCAGGAAGTCGAGCACCTCGGCGTCTTCCATCAGCGCGTTGACGCCGACGCCACCCGGCACGCACAGCACGTCGAGCTGAGGGCAATCGGCCAGGGTCATGTCGGGGACCAGAACGAGACCGGTCGCCGAGACCAGTGGCTCCTTGCCCTTCCACACCAGCCAGGTCTTCGCCCCGGGAATCGAGGCGAAGACCTCGTAAGGCCCGGTGAGGTCCAGCTGCTGCACCTTCGGGAACGCCAGAAGGCCGATTCGCAATACCGTCACGTCCCTTGCTCCCTTTCGCTTGACGGGGACCTTGTAGCGGTTGCAGCCTTGGCGTGATCGCCCTTGTGCCCACCTTTCCCGCCAAACGCCATGCGCCGCGTCGAGATCCTCACCTTCCCCGGCGGCCAACTCCTGGACGTGGCCGGCCCGCTGCAGGTGTTCGCATCCTGCAACGACACGCTGGCCGAGCAGGGATGCCTGCCCGCCTATGCCGTGGCCGCGATCGCCGCCGGCGGCGGCCAGCTCGCGACCTCCTCCGGCCTCGCTCTGGCGGTCGCCGACCTGCCAGCGCCCGATGCACCCTGCGACACGCTGATCGTCACCGGCGGGGCGGGTGTGCACGCCGCAGCCGCCGACGCGGCGCTGGTCGCGTGGCTCACCACCCGCTGCGCCGCCGCGCGACGGGTCGCCTCGGTCTGCACCGGCGCGTTCCTGCTCGCCGCGACCGGAATCCTGGACGGCCGCCGCACTGCGACCCACTGGGCCCACTGCGCGCGCTTGGCGGAGCGCCATCCGCATGT
The DNA here is from genome assembly GCA_044224255.1 of Geminicoccaceae bacterium. Taxonomy (GTDB): domain Bacteria; phylum Pseudomonadota; class Alphaproteobacteria; order Geminicoccales; family Geminicoccaceae; genus Benzoatithermus. Next base: position 7,200 of record JBGAKU010000058.1, on the reverse strand, counting down.
GCGGGTCGAGCCGGACCCGATCTTCGTCGTCGACGGCGCGGTCTGGACCTCGGCGGGCGTGACGGCCGGGATCGACATGGCGCTCGCCATGCTCGAGCTCGATCTCGGCCGCGACCTCGCCTTGGCGGTGGCGCGGCGGCTGGTGATGTTCCTCAAGCGCCCGGGCGGCCAGGCCCAGTTCAGTGCGACGCTGGCCCTGCAGCACGGCGGCCAGTTCGAGGAGCTGCACGCGTGGATCCGCGCCAACCTCGCCCGCGACCTGCGGTTGCCGGCCCTGGCGCACCAAGCGGGGATGAGCGAGCGCAACCTGCTCCGGCGCTACCGGCAGGCGGTCGGCGCCACGCCCGCCCGCACGGTCGAGCGGCTGCGGGTCGAGGCCGCCTGCCGGCAGCTCGGCGATGGCGGGCGCGCCGTGAAGGAGGTCGCGCGCGCCTGCGGCTTCGGCTCGGAGGAGACCATGCGGCGCAGCTTCCTGCGTCAGCTCGAGGTGACGCCCCAGGCTTGGCGCGAGCGGTTCGCGGCACCGCTCAGAAGCGGATGAACGGGTTGAGCCAGCGGCCGATTGATCCGGTCAGGCGCCGCGGTGCGTCGGTGACGGTCAGGCAGAGGCAGTCCTGGCCCGGATCCACGGTCGGGCGATGGTCCAGGCTGCCGTCGGCGATCGCCAGGTCACCGCGACCATAGCGACCCGTCTCGTCGTGAAACGCGCCGTCGAGCACGAGGGTGAGCTCGCGGCCCTCGTGGGTATGCTGCGGCACCTGCCTACCGGCACGCACCCGAACCAGGGTCGTGGAGTAGCCGGGCGCCTCGAGCGGCAGCCCGATCTCGGCCACGGCACCATAGCTGCGCCAGCGCAGGCCGCCGAGCGGTGCCGGCAGGTAGTCGCGCAACGGGCGCGGCAGCGTGAGGTCACCAGCCGGCATGGCATGGTGGTGCCGCGGCGGCTCCGGGTGCTCGGCGTCGAGGCAGGCCTCCGCGCGCGCCCAGGCATCGCAGGCCAGGGCCTCCGGCTCGATCGTCTCGAGCAGGACGCCGCCGACCGCCTCGTAGCGGCGATAGCGTGCGCGCGCGGCGGGGTTCAGCGCCAGATGCGTGGCGACGATCAGTGCCAAGGGCTCGGGGAGCGCGCCGGCCGCATGCGCGAGCAGGAGATCGTCCACGGTCTGGTGCTCGATCATGCGTCTGGACCATTGAGCTTGCGGCGCAGCTTGCCCAGCGCCAGTCTCAGCCGTGATTTCACCGTCCCCAGCGGCAGGCCGAGCTCGTCGGCGATGGTGCTGTGCGGCTTCTCCGCGAAGTAGAAGATCTCGACCAGGCGGGCCTGCTCGGACGGCAGCTGCGCCACGGCCTCCATCACCAGCCGCCGAGCCTCCGCGGCCTCGGCGAGCTGGTCGCCGCGCGGCGCGCTGTCGTCGCCGACCAGCGTCGGATCGTGTTGGTCGAAGTCCGGACGCCGCTCGCGCCGCAGCACGTCGATCCGGCGGTTGCGCGCGATCGTGTAGATCCAGGTGCTCAGGGCGGCGCGCCCGTGGTCGAACTGGCCGGCGCGGCGCCACACGGTCAGCATGACATCCTGCGTAAGGTCCTCTGCCGTCGCGGCCTCGGCCCCGAGCCGACGCAGATAGGCGTTCACGCGCGGGCCGTAGAAGGTGAAGATCCGGGCGAACGCCGCCTTGTCGCGACGCTCCGCCACGGCCTGGATGTCCGCCTCCAGGCCGGCCTCTGCCGCCGCCTCGCCGCTGCTCATGGCGGCGATCATGCCCTCGGGTGGGGCCGACGCAATGGCGGCGGGCATCGAGTCGGCCTCTGCTGGCGGTCGACTGCATCCTACGCCGACGGACGGGCGCCGGATCACCGCCTCCGACCTATTTCGAGGTCCCGTGCCGCATCATGGCGATGATGCCGGCACCGACCGCCAGCAGGAAGGCCGAGGCCAGCCCGGTGGTGACGGCCGAGACGAAGCGGATCTTGGCCGCCTCCCAGCCGCGGGCGAGGCGGATCGCCATCCGCAGGCCCTCCTCGTCGCCGAGCCCGAGCCGGTCGAGCAGCTCGTCGATCGCACGGCTGACCGCGGCGTCGGCCGCCTGCCGCGTCACGCGGTCGATCTCGGCGATGGTCTCGATCCGATAGGCCAGAAGCGACTGGGCGCCGCCCTGCGCGAGGAAGGCACCACGGCTGGCCGGCAGCGCCCCGAGCCGCTCGTGCCCGCCGCTCAGGATCTCGAGCTGGAGTCGCACGCTCTCGGTCACCGCCCCGGTACTCACCACGATCGGCTTGCCGCCGGCCGCGTCCTGCAGCGCCCGCAAGGTAGGAAGGCCTTCCGAGTCCGGCAGCATCGGGTTGGCGAGCAGCACGTCGGGCGTCCACGCGCTCTTGGCGAGCACGCCCATCGCCTCGCCCAGGCTCGCCGCCACCCGCAGCTCGAACCGGCCGCCGAGCTCACGCTGGACCGCCAGCGCGTCGACCGTGTTGTGCTCGATCACCAGGACCCGCAAGGCCGCGATCTCCCGCACGCTCGCGGCCAACGCACGGCTCGCGACACTATGATGATAGATTGGAAGGCAGCCCGAAGTAAAGAAAAAAATCCTATTGGCTGCCGGCGAACGATGTCGATGCGCACCCGCGCGCGAAACCGCGCAGCCGACCATAAGGGCTTGTCTAACGGGCGGCTACCGGCCTCAATTGACCTGGGAAGTCGGCGACCGCTCCGCCAGGACAGCATCGGGGTCCTCCGCCGCGCCGCCGATCTCGGGCTGCATGACGATGCGTGAGGTTCAGATCGGGAGGAACGCGATGTCCACGCTCTCAGCGGCTGCCGCGGCCGCGCATCATAAGCCCTGGTACCGACATCTCTATGTCCAGGTGCTGATTGCGATCGCCATCGGTATCGTCCTGGGCGTCACCTATCCGACACTCGCCGAGCAGATGAAGCCGCTGGGCGATACGTTCATCAAAGTCATCAAGATGCTGATCGCACCGATCATCTTCTGCACGGTCGTGCACGGCATCGCCAGCATGAGCGACATGAAGAAGGTCGGCCGGGTCGGCCTCAAGGCCCTGGTCTACTTCGAGGTCATGACCACGCTGGCCCTGATCGTCGGCCTGATCATCGTCAATCTCTGGCAGCCGGGTGCCGGGATGAACGTCGACCCGGCGGCCTTGGATGCCAAGGCGATCGCCGCCTACACCGCCAAGGCCGGCGAGCAGTCCACCGTCGAGTTCCTGACGCACATCGTCCCGACCACGGTTGTGGGGGCGTTCGCCGAGGGCGAGATCCTCCAGGTGCTGTTCGTGGCGGTGCTGTTCGCCTTCGCACTGCACGCGCTTGGAGAGCGCGGCAAGTCGCTCCTCGGCATCATCGACCAGACGGCCCACGTCTTTTTCGGCATCGTCGGCATCGTCATGAAGGTGGCGCCGCTCGGTGCCTTCGGCGCCATGGCGTTCACCATCGGCAAGTACGGCATCGGCACGCTGCTCTCGCTCGGCAAGCTGATGGCAGGCTTCTATGCCACCTGCCTCATCTTCGTCTTCGTGGTCCTGGGTCTGGTATGCCATCTGTGCGGCTTCAGCGTCTTCAAGTTCATCCGCTACATCAAGGAGGAGCTCCTCATCGTTCTCGGCACCAGCTCCTCCGAGTCGGTGCTGCCGCGCATGCTGGCCAAGATGGAGAATCTCGGCTGCGACAAGTCGGTGGTCGGCCTCGTCATCCCCACCGGCTACTCGTTCAACCTCGACGGAACCTGCATCTACCTGACCATGGCGGCCGTGTTTCTTGCGCAGGCCACCAACACCGATCTTACTCTCAGCCATCAGATCGGGCTCGTCCTGATCCTCCTGCTGACCTCGAAGGGTGCGGCCGGTGTCACCGGCTCGGGCTTCATCGTGCTGGCCGCGACGCTCTCCTCGCTCGGGACAGTCCCGGTTGCGAGCATCGCTCTCATTCTCGGCGTCGACCGGTTCATGTCGGAAGCGCGCGCGCTGACCAATCTCGTCGGCAACGGCGTGGCGACCATCGTGGTCTCCAAGTGGGAGAACGCCCTCGACGAGGCGCGTATGCACGAGCATCTCAACCGTGAGACCGAGGCGGAAGCCGACGATCCCGAGGCCGTGCTCGTGGAGCAAGAGCTGGAAGGCGAGGCTGCGAGCCTCGGGTCCGGGCGGGCCTCGGCCTAGCCGCAGCCGCGGCCGCCGCTACAGCCCACCGCCGTCATCCAGCCGCGTCACCGGGAAGTCGGCGGCCTGCAGCGCCGCGGCGATCTCTGCGGCGTGCTCGGCGGTGCGGGTCTCGACGGTGAAGTCGACGTCGGCCTGCTTGACCGAGAGCTTGGAGAAGGCGCGCTGGTGGTCGACGTCGACCACGTTGCCGCCGCGCTCGGCGATGATCGAGGCGATGCGCACGAGGCTGCCCGGGCTGTCGGGCACGCCGATCCGCAGCCGGACCAGCCGCTGGGTGCGGACGAGGCCGCGCAGGATCACCGCCGAGAGCAGGCGGCTGTCGATGTTGCCGCCACTCAGCACCAGGCCGACCTTGCGACCGCGGAACCGGTCGGGGTGGCGGGTGACCGCGGCTAGGCCGGCGGCACCCGCCCCCTCGGCCACGGTCTTCTCGATCTCGAGCAGTTGCAGCACCGCCGCCTCGATCGCCGCCTCCTCGACCAGCAGCACCTCGGAGACCAGCGCCTCGATGAGGGGGTAGGTCAGGTCGCCGGGCTCCTTGACCGCGATGCCCTCGGCGATGGTCGGGCCGCCCGCGAGCTTCGGCAGCCCGCGCAGGCGCCGGTAGACCGAGGGATAGAGCGCCGCCTCGACACCGACGATCTCGATGCCGGGCCGCAGCGCCCTGGCGGCGGTGGCGATGCCGCCGACCAGCCCGCCGCCGCCTACCGGCACCACCAGCATCTCGAGGTCCGGCGCCGTCTCGAGCATCTCGAGCGCGAGCGTCCCCTGGCCCGCGATCACCGCCGGGTCGTCGAACGGGTGGACGAAGGTCAGCCCCTCGGCTTCGGCGATCGCCCGGGCGTGGCCCGCCGCCTCCTCCACACCCTCGCCCTCGAGCAGCACCCGCGCCCCGAACCGGCGCGTGTTCTCGACCTTCACGAACGGGGTGTGGCGCGGCATCACGATCGTGGCCGGGATGCCGAGCCGGCGCGCATGGTGCGCCACGCCCTGGGCGTGGTTGCCCGCCGACATGGCGATCACGCCGACCGCGGCCTGCTCGGGCGTGAGCTGCATCAGCCGATTGAGCGCGCCGCGCTCCTTGAACGAGGCCGTGTACTGCAGGTTCTCGAACTTGAGCCACAGCTCCGCACCGGTGATCTCCGAGAGCGTCTGCGAGCGCAGGCAGGGCGTGGCGACGATCTGCCCGGCGAGCCGCTCGCGGGCGGCCGCGACGTCGGCGGCGGAGACGGTCATGGAAAGAGCGCCCGCTGCCAGAGCCCCATGCGCTCGTCGAGGCCGAGCATGGCGTTCATGTTCTGGATCGCCTGGCCCGAGGCACCCTTGACCAGATTGTCCAGGACGGAGACCAGGATGGCCTCGCCCGGGACGCGGCTGGGATGGACTCCGATCAGGCAGAGATTGGTGCCGCGCACGTGCCGGGTCGCCGGCATCGACTTGAACGGCAGCACGTGGACGAAGGGCTCGTCTGCGTAGGCGCGCTCCAGCGCCGCGTGCAGGTCCGCGGCCGAGGCCCCGGCCGCCTGCCGGACATAGATCGTGCCGAGGATGCCGCGGCTCATCGGCATCAGGTGCGGGGTGAAGGTGACCAGCATGGGCTGGCCGGCGAAGTCGGCGAGGCACTGCTCGATCTCGGGCGTGTGCCGGTGGGTAGCGACGCCGTAGGCGTGCAGGCCCTCGGCGACCTCGGTGAACAGGCTGCCCTGCTTGGCGTCGCGCCCGGCCCCGCTCACGCCCGACTTCGCGTCGATCACGATGCCGTCGGGCTGGATCAGCCGCTCGCGCAGGAGCGGGACCAGCGGCAGCTCGGCAGTCGTGGTGAAGCAGCCGGGATTGGCGACCAGCCAGGTGGCGCGGATGGCGTCACGATAGTGCTCGGTCAGGCCGTAGACCGCCTGCGCCTGCAGCTCGAGCGCCTGATGCTCGTGGCCATAGTGCTGCCGGTAGAGCTCCTGGTCGCGCAGCCGGAAATCGGCCGACAGGTCGACCACCTTCGGCCCGCGCGGCAGCGCCTTGATGATCGCCTGGGTCGTGGCGTGCGGCAGGCAGCAGAACAGGACGTCGAGACCGGCGACGTCCACGTCCTCGATCCTCACGAGCTGAGGCAGGTCGTAGATCGCGAGCTGCGGGAACACCTCGCCGATCGCCTTGCCCGCCTGCCGCTCGGCGGTCAGCGCACGGATCTCGGCGCGCGGATGGTCGCCGAGCAGACGGAGGAGCTCAGCACCCGTGTAGCCGCTGGCCCCGAGAATCCCGATCCTGATCCGCTCGCCGGACATCGCACTCACCTTCGTCGTCGCGGACCCTCTTTACGGCAGGCACGGGCAGCGCGCCAACCGGCATAGCCGCTCCCTATCGCAACCATGGGCGCCGCGAACTTCCGACCGATCGCCCGAATCCGGATGCTGGCACCCGTCGATCCCTAGGACGGAGCACCGCCATGCCACGATCCCTGGACAGCCACCTGCCGCGGGTGGTCGTCGTCGGCGCCGGCTTCGGCGGCCTCACCGCGGTGCAGGCACTGGCCCGCACGCCGGCGGCGATCACCCTGATCGACCGGCGCAACTACCATCTCTTCCAGCCGCTGCTCTATCAGGTCGCCACCGCGGCCCTGTCACCCGCGGACATCGCCTGGCCGATCCGCTCGATCCTCAGCCGCCAGGACAACGTCTCGGTGCAGATGGGCCGGGTGGTCGGGGTCGACCGGGGGCGGCGCAAGGTGGTGCTCGAGGACCGGCGCGTCCCGTTCGACCATCTCGTGCTCGCGACCGGTGCCCGCCACTCCTATTTCGGCATGGACGAGTGGGAGGCGACGGCACCCGGCCTGAAGAAGATCGCCGACGCGACCGGCATCCGCGAGCGGGTCCTGCTCGCCTTCGAGCGTGCGGAGATCACGTCCGATCCCGAGGAGCGGCGGCAGCTGCTGACCTTCGTCGTGATCGGCGGCGGACCGACCGGCGTCGAGATGGCAGGCGCCGTCGCCGAGCTCGCCAGCCACGCGCTCGCCGCCGATTTCCGTGCCAT
>JBGAKU010000406.1:0-3001 GCA_044224255.1 Geminicoccaceae bacterium | reverse complement strand
CTGCGCCACGCTCCATCTCGACCACGCACGGATCGAGCCGGCCGAGATCCGCAAGCTGACGGAGCAGGGCGTGCCGGTGCTGCTCTACACGATCAACGAGCCGGCGCGGGCACACGCAATGCGGGCGGCCGGGGCTGCCGCGATCATCACCGACGTGCCGGACCTGCTGCTCGCCGCTCAGTAGCGGCGCATCAGCCCGACCAGCCGGCCCTGGATCTTCACCTGGTGGGGCCCGAAGATGCGGATCTCGTAGGCGCTGTTGGCGGGCTCCAGCGCGATCGAGGCGCCGCGCCGGCGGATGCGCTTGAGGGTGACCTCGCGATCTTCGACCAGCGCCACGACGATCGCACCGTTCTCGGCATTGTCGCAGCGCTGGATCACCGTGTAGTCGCCGTCGCAGATGCCGGCGTCGACCATCGAATCGCCGACGACCTGCAGCACATAGTGCTCGCCCTGACTCATCAGCACGCCTGGCACCTCGATCACCGCGGCGCCATCGGCCAGGGCCTCGATCGGGGAGCCGGCAGCGATGCGGCCGAACAGGGGCAGGGCGGTCGTCGCGACTGGGCTGGCCACAGGCTCGGGCCGCTTGCGGCGGAAGGCGCCGCGGACGACGTTGGAGCTTGCCTCGTAGGGCGTGGTGTCGAGATCGGTCCCGACCGGTCCCTCCGGCAGGACCTTGACCACTTCCAGGGCGCGCGCCCGGTAGGCCAGCCGACGAATGTAGCCGCGCTCCTCCAGCCCCGAGATCAGGCGGTGGATGCCGGACTTGGATCGCAGCTTGAGCGCCGAGCGCATCTCATCGAAGGACGGCGAGACATCATGCTCCTTCACGTACAGCTGGATGAACCGAAGCAGCTGAAGCTGTCGTTGCGTGAGCACGCGGTTCTCTCCGTCGGGGGACGGGCACTGCCCAAAGACCTCAAATGTTCTAGTTTAGTTCCCATCCAGGGTCAAGCTGGCGATCTTGGGAATCGATAGCACACGATGCGACCTAGCGCACCAGTATGTGCGCTAGGTGCGATTGCTACCGAAGGTTGTCGAGGGCGTCGTGGAGATCGACGATCGATACCGTCTCGCCGTCCCGGCGAGGCGGGTCGTGCGGCGGCCGCACCAGCAGCGCGTCGGCATGGGCGAGCGTGGCCAGCATCGAGCTATCCTGGCGCCCGGCAATCCGGACCCGGCGCCGCGTCGCGCCGTCCTCATACGTGGCCCGCATATAATCCTGCCGCTGATCGTTGGCGCCGAGGTCGGTGGCGAGCTCGGCTTCGTGCAGGCGCAGACCGACGCGCATCCCGAGCAAGCTCTGCAACGCGGCGCGCAGGAAGACGATGGCGCAGACCGCGGTGGACACCGGATTGCCGGGGAAACCCAGGACCGGCAGCCCATGGAGGCGGCCGAACAGGAGCGGCTTGCCCGGCCGCATCGCGATCTTCCAGAAATCCAGCTCCATCCCCTCACGCCCGAGGACCTGCTGGACGAGGTCGTAGTCGCCGACCGAAGCCCCTCCCGTCGTGACCATCAGGTCGAGGCCCGATGCCTCACGCGCGTGCGCAGCGAGCGCCGCTCCGTCGTCCGGGCAGATGCCGAGATCGATCGGGACCGCGCCCCATGCGGCCAGCATGGCCCCCAGCATGACCGTGTTCGAGCTCGAGATCTGGCTGCCCTCGAGGGTTTCGCCGGGCCAGCGCAGCTCGTTGCCGGTCGCGAGCAGGCCGATCCGCGGCTGCCGGCGCACGGGCAGCCAGACATGGCCGAGCGAGGCGGCGAGGCCCAGGGCGCGCCCATCGAGCGCCGTGCCCGCGACGAGGCCGGTCCAGCCGCGGCGGAAGTCGAGGCCGGCCGGGCGCACGAAGGTCCCCGCGGCCACGCTGGCGGTAAAGCGGACTCCGTCCGGCATCCGCTCGGCATTCTCCTGGATCACGATCGCGTCGGCCCCGGGGGGTAGGGCGCCGCCGGTGAAGATCCTGACCGTCTCGCCCTCCCGGACGGGTGGGTGGCCATGCTCGCCGGCCGCTGCCTCGCCGACGATGCGAAAGGTTCTTCCCGGCTCGGCCGTGTCGGCGGCGCGCACAGCGTAGCCGTCCATGGCAGATACCGCGACCGGCGGCTGATCGCGCTTGGCGTGCAGGTCGGCGGCGAGGACGCGGCCGCGCGCCTGGGGCAGGGCCACCCACTCGGCAGGCAGCGGGCGGAGCGGGGCCACCACGCGCGCCTGCGCCTCGGCGACCGGCAGCATGTCAGGACCCGGCCAGGAATTCGCCGGAGCGGCCACCGGCCTTGTGCACCAGCCGGATGCCCTCGATGCGCATGCCGCGGTCAACCGCCTTGCACATGTCGTAGACGGTGAGCGCCGCGACCGCGACCGCGGTCAGCGCCTCCATCTCGACCCCGGTGCGGCCGGTGACCTTGCAGGTGGCGCGGACCACGACCGAGTCCGTCTCGGGCTCCGGCGTCAGCTCGACCTTGACCGAGCTCAGCGGCAGGGGATGGCAGAGCGGGATCAGGTCGGCGGTGCGCTTGGCGCCCATGATCCCGGCGAGCTGCGCCACCGCCAGCACGTCGCCCTTGGCGAAGCCGTGCTCGGCGATCCGGGCCAGGGTGGCGGGCGCCATGGCGATCCGCCCCTCGGCCGTGGCCGTGCGCTCGGTGACCTCCTTGCCGCAGACATCGACCATGACCGCGTTGCCGGCGGCGTCGAAGTGGGTGAGCCCGCTCACGCCGCGAGCGCCAGCAGCCGCCGGGTTGCGGCGGTCACGTCCGGCTCGCGCATCAGGCTCTCGCCGACGAGGAAGGCGCGGGCGCCGGCGGCAGCCATACGGAGCAGATCGTCGTGCGTGTAGAGTCCACTCTCGGCCACCAGCAGCCGGTCGTCGGGCGCCAGCCGGGCGAGCCGTTCGAACACCGCGAGATCGATCGCGTGCGTCTTGTGGTTGCGGTTGTTCACGCCCAGCTGGGTGCCCGGCAGCTGGAGCGCGCGCACCAGCTCGGCCTCGTCGTG
>JBGAKU010000057.1:0-23851 GCA_044224255.1 Geminicoccaceae bacterium | reverse complement strand
GTGCCGTCGGCGACCGCTACCGTGCCGGGCGCGGCGGCTTCCTGCAGCCGGGCGGCGAGGTTCGGCGTCTCACCGACGACCGCCTCCTCCTGCGCTCCCCCCTCCCCGACGAGGTCGCCCACGACCACCAGCCCGCTCGCGATCCCGACCCGGGCCGCGAGCGGCTCGCCGGCCGGCGTCGCCAGCCAGGGGACGGCCTCGGCGATGCTCAGACCGGCCCGGACCGCGCGCTCGGCCTCGTCCTCGTGCGCCTGGGGCCAGCCGAAATAGGCCAGCACCCCGTCGCCCATGTACTTGGCGACGTGCCCCTCGAACCGCGCCACCGCGCCCGCGACCGCGCCCTGGTAGGCGCGGATGACCTCGCGCATCTCTTCCGGATCGAGACTCGCGGCGAGCGCCGTCGAGCCGACCAGGTCGACGAACATGACCGTGAGCTGGCGCCGCTCCGCCTCGGACGGGACCGGAAGGATGCTCGGGCCGGCGGCCTCCGCCCGCGCTGTCGCGGCCGCCGTGCTTCTGGCCGGCAGGCCGGGCAAGCCGCGGATCGCCCTGAGCACGGCCTTGCGCGGCCCGAGCGGGAGCCCAAGCTCGCGCAGGTCGGCGTCCGTCAGCTCCGGCAGGACCTCTAGCGTGACCTCGGCGTCCCGGAACGCCTGCGAGTAGCGTTCTAGCCCCAAGTCGCGCAGCCAAGCCGCGAGGTCGAAGTCCTGCCCAGACACGAGCGTCCCGCTCCTCACCTGACAGCTTCTCTTGAACTCCCGAGGAGCGCGCGATGCAACGTCACGGAACCACTGACGCCGAGTGGGCGCGGCTCGAACCGCTCCTGCCCCGGAGGTCGCCGCTGGGCCGGCCGCCGAGGGACCACCGGACGATCATTGACGCCCTGCTCTGGTTGGGGAAGACGGGCGCGCCGTGGCGCGACCTGCCGGGGCGGTTCGGCCCGTGGCGGACGGTGGCGACCCGGTTCTATCGCTGGACAAGGATCGGGCTGTGGGAGCGCGTCCTCGCCGAGCTGCGAAGGATCGCGGACGCGAAGGGTGGCATCGATTGGGAGGTGCACATGGTGGACGGCACGAGCGTGCGGGCGCACCGCTGCGCCGCCGGCGCAAGAGGGGGCGGCTCCATCAGGCGCTGGGCCGCTCGCGCGGCGGCTACGGCAGCAAGCTGCACCTGAGGTGCGACCGGCGGGGCCGGCCGATGGCGTTCGTGCTGACCCCGGGCCAGCGCCACGAGCAGACCGCGTTCCGCGAGCTGATGCGCCAAGGCGCGGTCAAGCGCCGGGGCCGCGGACGGCCCAAGCTGCGGCCGCGGACGGTCGTGGGCGACAAGGGCTACACGGGAAGGCCGGTCCGGGACCACCTCCGGCGGCACGGCATCAGCGCCGTCATCCCGCAGCTCAAGACCGAGAGAGCGCCTCGGCTCATGGATTGGGGGCTGTACCGGGAACGGAACGTGGTCGAGCGCCTGGTAGGCCGGCTGAAGGAGTACCGCCGGGTCGCGACCCGCTACGACAAGCTCACGGTCAGCTATCTCGCCTTCGTCCAGCTCGCCGCTATCCGCATGTGGCTTTGAAAACGAACCCTAGCCGCGCGGGATGCCCAGCCGCGCCATCACCCGCAGCCGCGCGTCGCCGCTGTCGCGGTCGCTGACATAGAGCAGCCCGGCGACCCGGCGCAGCAGCGAGGCCTCGTAGTCGTGCAACTGGCCATCGGCATAAACCACCTCCCACAGCATCTCGATCACCCCGATCCGCTCCTCGGGCGGCAGCTCGTCCTTGATCGCCCGGGTGAAGCCCTGCCAAGCCACGCTCTCGGTGGCGGTGCGCTCGGCCCCGGCCAGAAGCTCGCCAGCGACCCAGGGTGTGAGCGAGAAGCGCTCGACCAGCAGCCGGCGGATCCGATCACGCTCGAGATCGCCGAAGTTGCCGTCCAGACGAGCCGCCTCGACCATCAGCGCCGCGGCGGCGGTCTGGGCCTCGCTCGGCCTAGCACCGCGCTCGCCCACGGCCTCGTCGTCGCCGAACAGAATGGAGAGGAAGCGTCGCATCGGCTGGTCCAGCTGGGCCCGGGCGGATGCGCGGGGCGGCCGCAGGGATATACCCCGATCGGCAGGGGCGACAACGCATGCTGGCCGGGGAGCGTCACTCAGCTTGCCACGGCGGCCAGCTTCGGCCGATTGGCCTCGCGCTCGCGCCAGGCGTCGATCATGGCGACCCAGAATCGCCCGATTTACAAGCCGAACACGTACGGTCCTGGCGTCGGGCTGTCAGCGCCTGGGGGATGGGCGGACAGTCGATCCTGTCCCCGCTTACCTCTTCCCATACTCCGTGAAGACATAGTCTCTTGTCTCCACGAGCGTGTGGCACGCGAACCCGCACTTGGCGTCGTTTTCCTGCGGCGGCTCGTCGTCGACGGTGGCAGGCGTGAACGTGTCGGAGGCGGCGTCATATTTGAAGGCGGCCCAGCCCCAATTGCCGCTGTCCGCAAATCGCTTGCTGTCCCTCACCATGAAATCGACGTCATGCTGGGTTCCCGGCACGGTCGTCTCTGGAAAGTACTCGTTCTTCTTCGGATTCCAGTGGATCTTCGCCATCTTGACGCCGTCGGGGAACGGTTTGCCGTTGTCCGGAATGCCGGCAAGCAAGGCATCGATCATCTCGGGGTTGGCGAGGGTGGCGGCGACCACCTTCTCATTCGCACTGATGGAAACAAGCTGCCAGCTCTCATATCCCCTGAACTCGGAGAACGCGAGCCCGCCCGGCACCTGCACGGTGTACTTGTCCTGCACCGCGAGGGCCATGCTGCCCGAGACAGCGAGCACGACGGCCGTGATCACGATCCCAGACGCCGACATGCGCTTGCGCGGCCGCATTAGACGCTCCCCCTTAGCCAGACCGTTTTCTGAACGGCCGATTCTCTCGGAGCCTACCCTCGGCCAAGCGATCATCGCGCCACAAGATCGGCCGGTCAACTCGGCCTCGGCGAAGTCGCTGCTGGCGGTTCAGCCAACGCTCGGGTTCTGCCGCGCGCGCCGCGACGTCGGCCCGCGCTAGCGCCAGGCCGTCAGCACGTAGGCCCTGATCCGGCCGGCGACGGGTCCGGGACCGAACCGCGCGGCGATCGCGTCGGCAGCGACCTGGGTCGCCGTGGCCAGGGCATCCGCACCGTGGGCCTCGATCTCGCCCCGCATCGGCGTGCCCTGACAGTAGCCGACGGCCACCGCGAGCGCGTCGGGTGCCGTGCTCTCTTGCGCGAGACCTTCGACGGCGGTCGTGGCGAACCCCGCGGCCCGGAGCTGCGCCTCCAGGGTCGCGCTGTCGTGGTGGCCATGCGGCGTGCGTGCCAGGAACATCGGCGGGTCCTGCGGGTACAGCGCCGCGACCGAGCGCACCACGGTCTCGGCGAACTCGTTCTCCTCGATGCGGTCCCAGACGTTGAACAGAAAGCGCCCGCCCGGCCTGAGGACGCGGTAAGCCTCGGCGAACGCCCTGGGCCTGTCGGGGAAGAACATCGCCCCGAACTGGCACAGTACCGCGTCGAACGTGCCGTCGGGGAACGGCAGCATCTGGGCGTCCGCCTGCCGCCAGCTCACCCGCCCGGACGAGAGCCGGCTCGACGCATGGTCGAGCATCGGCTGGTTGAGGTCGGTGGCGACGATCGCCACCTCCTCGGGCAGGGCGGACACCAGAGCGCGCGTGACGACACCGGTGCCGGCGGCGGTCTCGAGCACGCGGCCGTGGCGCAGATCCGCGAGCCTGGCGGCCAGATCGTCCGCGTAGGGCGCGAAGATCATCGGCCCGAGGTAACGGTCGTACAAGGCGGGGATGGAGCCCCGGAAGTCCCGATCGGTCGCCATGGTGGCCTTCTCCTTGGCGCCCTGTGCGCGTGCAGGCCCAAGCCCGAAATATGGCGCACGCACGATGCGAGCGCGAGCGCCCGCGGCGGTGCGGGGTGCCGGCGACGCCATAAACCTGCGTATACTGGCGGGAGCTGGCTGATCGCTGCAATGCTGGCTGACGGATCGTTCTGGCGATGGAGAGCCGGCATGGCAGAGAAGCCGACCCCAGGAGTGAAACCCTATACCGGCCCTGCGGCGGGCTGGGGTGCTCTGGCCGCCGTCGCCCGTGCCATCCGGCACGAGATGGGGGCGAGCCCGAACACGCGGGCCCTGCTGCGAATGAACCAGCCGCACGGCTTCGACTGCCCGGGCTGCGCCTGGCCGGATCCCAAGCACACCTCCTCGTTCGAGTTCTGCGAGAACGGGGCCAAGGCGGTGACCTGGGAGGCGACGGTCAACCGTGCCGGACCCGATTTCTTCGCGGAGCACAGCGTCAGAGCGCTGTGGGGCTGGTCCGACCACGATCTGGAGGATGCCGGCCGCCTGACCCATCCCATGCGCTACGACCGGGACAGCGACCGCTTCGTGCCCGTGACATGGGACGAGGCGCTGCAGGCGATCGGCGCACGGCTGCGGGCGCTCGAGCATCCGGACCAAGCCGAGTTCTACACCTCCGGCCGGGCCTCGAACGAGGCGGCCTTCCTCTATCAGCTGTTCGCGCGCTCCTTCGGCACCAACAATTTCCCCGACTGCTCGAACATGTGCCACGAGGCGACCAGCGTCGGGCTGCCGCAGTCGATCGGCGTCGGCAAGGGTACGGTGACGCTCGAGGATTTCGATCATGCCGACGCCATCTTCTGCATCGGCCACAATCCAGGCACCAACCATCCGCGCATGCTGACCACGCTGCGCGAGGCCTCGCGGCGCGGCGTGCCGATCATCGTCGCCAACCCCTTGCGCGAGCGCGGGCTCGAGCGGTTCGCGGCGCCGCAGGACCCGGTCGAGATGCTGACGCTGACCTCGACACCGCTGGCGTCGGCCTACTACCAGCTCAAGGTCGGCGGCGACCTCGCCATGCTGAAGGGGATGATGAAGGCGCTGCTCGCGGCCGACGAGACCAACCGGGCCGCGGATGGCGACGGTCTGCTCGACCGGGCGTTCATTGCCGAGCACACGACCGGATTCGAGACGCTGGCGGCCGATGTCGACACCACCCCCTGGGCCGCCGTCGAGTGGCGCTCCGGGCTGACGCGGGCGCAGATCGAGGCGATGGCCGAGGTCTACTGGAGCTCGGAGCGGGTGATCGTCTGCTACGGCATGGGAGTGACGCAGCATCGCCACGGCACCGAGAACGTGCAGCAGATCGCCAACCTCCTCCTGCTGCGCGGGAACATCGGCAAGCCGGGTGCGGGCATCTGCCCCCTGCGCGGGCACAGCAACGTGCAGGGCGACCGCACGGTCGGCATCACCGAGATCCCGACCGAGGCGTTCCTGCAGCGGCTCGACCGGGCGTTCGGGATCGCAGCACCACGCAAGCACGGCCACAATGCGGTCGAGGCGGCGGCGGCGATGGCCGATGGCACCGCGCGCGCCTTCATCGGGCTGGGCGGCAATTTCGCGGTCGCGATGTCGGACCCGGAAGCTTGCTTCGCCGCGTTCAGGCAGCTCGACCTCTCGGTGCAGATCATCACCAAGCTCAACCGCACCGCACTCCTGACCGCGGCGCACAGCTACATCCTGCCCTGCCTCGGCCGCACGGAGGCCGACGAGCAGGCGGCCGGGCCGCAATCGGTCACGGTCGAGGATTCGATGTCGATGGTGCACGCCTCGCGCGGCGGGCTGAAGCCGGCCTCGGAGCTGCTGCGCTCGGAGCCGGCGATCATCGCCGGCCTCGCCCGCGCGACGCTGCCGAACAGCGGCATCGACTGGGAGGGCATGGTCGCCGACTACGACCGGATCCGCGACAAGATCGAGGAGGTGTTCCCGGACTTCGCCGACTTCAACGCCCGCGTCCGCGAGCCCGGCGGGTTCCGGCTACGGGTCGCGGCCTCCGAGCGCCAGTGGGAGACGCCCGACCGCAAGGCGCGCTTCCTGATCGAGGCCGGCGTCGACGAGGATGACGGGCTGGACGAGCAGGGCCTGGTGCTGACCACCATCCGCAGCCACGACCAATACAACACCACGATCTATGGCATGGACGACCGCTATCGCGGCATCACGGGCCGGCGCGACATCGTCTTCGTCCACGAGCGGGATCTCGAACGGCTGCAGCTGGCCGAGGGCGACCGGATCGACGTCGTCGCCGGTGAGCGCGTGCTCGCCGGCCAGACGGCCGTCGCCTACCCGATCGCCCCGGGCTCGGTCGCCGCCTACTATCCCGAGGCCAACATCCTTCTCGGCCTCGCCGACTACGACCGACGCAGCGGGACGCCGAGCTACAAGTCGATCCCGGTCACGCTGCGGCGGGCCACGGCGACGATCGAGGCGTAGCGGCTGCCATGGTCGCACCGCTGCGAGCACATTGCCCTGGACGATGCCCATGGGAACGACGTCCTGGGCACCGGTCCGGCAGCTCCCGGCGGTGATCGCGACGACGAGATTGAGCGAGGGAACGACAGACGGGGCGCTGCCCGCCGAGGTCTCTGCCGGCGATCCACGGCGTGCTGCCGCTGCGTGTGGAGCCATCAGGTACCGGGTTCGTGCACCGAGTGCTGCTCCAGCACAGAGCGGTAAGGGTCCGCGGCGTGCTAGTACTACAGCCGGAGTTCATGGCGAGTGCGTCGCTGCCAATGGCAACGTCGTGCGCATTGCTGATGGCGGCGGCGCCAGTGAGACCAAGCGAGGGCCTGGGCGAGGTCGGATGGCCGGTGCCAGGCGAGGTGCCAGAGCAGGCGGCGGATTTCCGGGACGGTCAGCGGCAGGAGCGCGGCGGCCAGGTCCGGCGTGGGCTCCTCCCCCGACCACGGTCTTGCGCAGGACGGCGAGATAGGCATGCGCCAGCATGGCCAGGGTGACGTGGCGGTGCCAGCCGGTCCAGGAGCGGACCTCGTACTGGTCGAGGCCGACCTCGCCCTTGGCCGCCTCAAAGCAGGCCTCGATCGTCCAGCGGGTGCCGGCGATCTGGACCAGATCGGCCAGCGCCATGCCGTGGGCGGCGTGGGTGAGATAGAAGGCGAGCTTGCCGGGCTCGGCGAGGCTGCGCCGGATCAGGAGACCTTTTTCCCAACCCGGGGCGGCATCGCTGCCGTAGGGCAGATAGGCCCAGTCGTAGCGCCTGGGGCCCTTGGCGCCGTCGCCGGCGCTCAGGCGCAGCCAGGCCGTCGCCGGCAGCTCGGTGACGCGGTCCTCGACCCGGGCGAGGCCCAGCCGCTGCGCCTTGGTCACCGCTAGGACGTAGCCCAGGCCATGCGCCTGCAGCCAGCGGCGCAGGGCCGAATCGGCGCCGTAGACGCTGTCGGCGGTGACCCACGCGAACGGCAGACCGGCGGCGTGGGCGCGCTCGAGCATGGCCAGGCCCAGCTTGGGCTTCGTGGCGAAGGCCACCCCGTCCGGAATCTTGGCCTCGGCTCGCCGCGCCCGATCCTCGGCCCAGCCCTCGGGCAGATAGAGTGCGCGGTCGATCAGCGCCCGGCCATAGCGGCTGGCATAGCCCAGGAACACGCCGATCTGGCAGTTCTCGATCCGCCCGGCCGTGCCGCTATACTGCCGCTGCACCTTCGTGCCCTTCTTCACCAAAGCCGCTGCACCCGGCCGGCGTCCGGTCCCCGCGCCACCTCGTCGCGGACCGCATCGGCATGCCACCCTGATCGCGCTGCGATCAAGTACGCTCCACCGGCGCCAGCAACCACGCAGATACGCCGCCGCTCGCCGCCGCGGCTCCACCGCCTGAACCGCGGCCCGAGCCGAGCCAACAACGCCGAGAACTCCTCAGCCCACGCCGAGCCATCTTCCATCGTCGCCATGGCTTCTCCTCCACGGCAACAACCCTACCACAGAATACCCGGCTGTAGTACTAGGCTGCGTCGACCCCCTGGCTGTGCGCTGCCGTCTCGCGATGCCGGTTGCGATCCGGAGCATCCCTGAACTGTCGGCGATAGCTTGCCGGCGAAATCGAAAACGTCTTCGTGAATTGCTGCCGAAGGGAGACGGTCGAGCCGAACCCCGCCATTTCGGCCACATGCTCGATGGAGCAATCGCCCGTCTCAAGCAGGCGCTGCGCTTCCGCGAGGCGATGGTTCAAGATCCATTGCGTAACCGTGGTGCCTGTCTTCTTCCTGAAATGGCGCGTGAAGCTCCGCAGACTCATCCCGGCACGCTCGGCCAGAAGCTCCAGGGTCACAGGCTCGTCGAGATGCCCGATCGCCCAGTCCAGCGTGGACGACAGCCGGTCCGGGCCGCTGGAATCCGGCAAAGGCTGTTCGATATATTGCGCCTGCCCGCCATGGCGATGCGGCGCGACCACTAACCGGCGCGCGACGCGATTGGCCACCTCGGCACCATGGTCGCACCGCACCAGATAAAGGCAACAGTCGAGCGCCGCCGCAGTCCCCGCCGATGTGAGGATATCGCCCTCGTCGACGTAGAGGGCGTTCCGATCCAGCGCGACATTCGGATAGGCGCGCTCAAACTCCTTGGCCCACGCCCAATGCGTTGAAGCTCTGCGGCCATCCAGCAAACCTGCGCGTGCCAGCACGAACGTTCCGAGGCACAGGCCGACCATGCGAGCGCCGCGCGCATGGGCGGCCCGCAACGCCTCCAGCAGGGCTTCCGACGGATGTTCGTCAGTGTTGCGCCACGCCGGGACGATGATGGTGTCCGCGCTTTTCAGCGCAGAGAGATCATGCGGCACCTCGATCCGGAACCCGGAGATCGTCTGGATCAGTCCAGCCTTTTCCCCGCAAATCAGCAAGCGATAGCGGGGCGCACCTAGCCTCAGCAGGTCATCGCCGAAGACGATGCACGGGATGGAGAGGTGGAAGGGAATGACCCCCTCATAGGCGATGACGGCAATGGTGTGCATGAAACGGCGACCTTTCTCGAATTGGCCGGATTCTATCACATATTGTCATTCAGGCCACTTTCGCGGCCCGGCCGTTTCGCGGAGGTTCGAGCGATCGGCACAAACGCGAAAGGAAAAAGCCATGGCACACCCCACGATTCGAGCGATGATCGGCGCAAGCGCGCCAAAAAGCATCGATCCGTCGACCACCGCATTGCTGGTCATCGACTTCCAAAAGGAATATTTCGATGGGCAGATGCCTATTCCGGACGGCGCCAAGGCGATGGCCAACGCCAAGCGCCTGATCGAGAAAGCCGACGCTTCCGGAATGTCCGTCTACCACGTCCAGCATGTCACGCCGGCCGGCGCTCCCATCTTCGCCGAGGACGGCAAGACCGTCGCCTTCCACCCGGACATCGCTCCGGGGCCGAACCACAAGACGGTCCAGAAATCCACGGTCAGCGTTTTCCCGAGCACGGATATCGACGCTCAGCTCAAGGCCGATGGCGTGAAGACTCTCATCGTCACCGGTCTGATGACCCACGCTTGCGTTGCGGGAGTGGCCCGTGACGCCGTGCCGCTCGGCTATGACGTGATCGTCGCGGCTGACGCTTGCGCGACTCGCGACATCACCGGCTCTGACGGCAAGACCGTACCGCACACGGAATTGCATCGCTCGTCGCTGGTATCGCTCGCCGATACCTTCGCCGACATCCTCGAAACGGATGCCGTGCTCGCGTTGCCGGTACGCTGAGCATTGGCCGCAACTGGCTTCGTCTCGCACGTCCATGAACGACGAAGCGTATCTCCGAGAACGTCACAACAAGGGTTTCCAAATGAAGAAAATTGGAAAAGTGGCTATGTCGTTCGCGACAATGTTGCTCCTTTCCTCCGCAGCGTTTGCCGACGAAGGCCCGTCGATGAACGGCCTCATCTCCGCGCCGGCACACGATCTGAAATGGGTGGAGTTGCCGAAGTCAGGCGGGGTCAAATACGCAAATGTGCGCGGCGATCTTGCTGGGAAGGGACCCTACGAAGCATTCGTCCTTTTTCCTGCGGGCGCTAACAATCCCTACCACTACCACTCGGTGGCCATCCCGACGGTGGTGCTCCAGGGCACATTCTATGCCGTGGTCGACGGCAAACGCACCGAATATCCGGCGGGCTCCTTTTATGATCTGCCTGGCAAAAAGAATCATTACAGCGGCTGCCTATCCGGAATGAACTGCCTTCTCTTCCAATATCAGAAGGATCGTTTCGACCTGGTTCCGCAGCCAGAGAGGTAACGTTGTCGCGGACACCTGATCGGGGGCGGCATGGAAAGCCGCCTCAGCTGTCGCTATCAGGTCACCCTGTCCAGTGCGTCGATAAGGTGTAGATTTTTTTGCTTACTCGGAGACATAGATGCCGCGACGATCAATCACCGATGCTCAGAGGGGCCACCGCCGCCACTGCTTGGCGCACGCATTTTGATGGCGTTCTTAATTCAAACACTGACGGTCGCGGAATGCCTGAACTTCCGCCACGCGGCCAACGCGCTCGGTATCAGTCAATCGTGCGTTAGCGCGCAAACTCGGGCACTGGAAGAGGAACTAGTGGTATGAACCTAACGTTTGATTCCCTCATTTATGGCGGCTTACAATGTTCCCTGCAGCGGCTCCGACCGCAATCGGCGGTCAAGTTCGGGAATCATCCGTTTGATCCATACCACTAGGTCTACCGATCAGTATAGGCGTGCCCAGTCAGCACCTTGCCGGCGATCTCCATGAGAAAGACCAGCACCTCGTCCCGGCTACCCATGTGCTCCGTCCTGAGCACGTCTGCGCCATTGTAGAGCTCGACCGTGAATCCGCCGGCCTTGGCCGGCGCGAAGCTGGCGATCCGCCTGTGCTGGACGCTCAGAGTGCCCCTATGCTCGTCGCGTTTCTCGCACAGCTCGAGAACGGTCTTGGTCATGGTCATGTTCTACCCTCCAGCCAGGCTATCGATCCGACCGGCGGCCATTCGTTTGCCGCTGATCCTCCTCGAGCTCGTATAGCACATGACAGGAGACGGCGAGCGCGTCCTCGCTGGCGTCCTCGCGCTCGATGTGGCGCAGCAGTTCCTTGGCCATGGGTGTGACATTCCTCAACCGTTATTGTGCGCTCAGAGGGGCTTCTAGTGGTATGAACCTAACGTTTGATTCCCTCATTTATGGCGGCTTACAATGTTCCGTGCAGCGGCTCCGACCGCGGTCGGCGGTCAAGTTCGGGAATCATCCGTCTGATCCATACCACTAGGCCCTACGGGCAGATTGCCGGCTGGGTAGCGGAGCGGTGGATCCTCGATGTCTCGGGAGTTTGCCATCTCGGGAGCACCGCGGGTGCCCAGAGATCGTCTGGGTTCTGCAATCCCGTTAGCTCTCGGCTGGCCGAGGGTGCGGCCCACCGGAGTGAGGCGAGGCGGTCTCTGGCAGGGCAAGGAACGCAAGCAGCACTGCGGCGAGGCCCGAGGCTGCCAGGACGAGGAAGGTGGGTGCGTAGCCGGCGCCGACCACGAGCAGGCCGGCGACCAGGTTGCTCGAGGAGCCACCGATGCCCTGGACCGTGCCGACCAGGCCGCGCGCCGCATTGTAGCGACCGGTGCCACGCATGATGTCCGCCAGGATCAGGGCGATCAGCGCATCCAGCGTGCCGAGGCTGACGCCATCCAGCATCTGACCGGGGACGAGCCAAGCCGGGTGGTCGGTCGCGGCATAGAGCAGCGCGCGCAGCGGCAGCGCGGCAAAGCCCAGGAGCAGGAGCGGCTTGCGCCCCCAGCGGTCGGCGAGGGTGCCGACGAGCAGGGCGGTCGGGATCGAGACCAGCTGGGCCACGACGATTCCCATCGACATCAGGAGCGTGACGCTGCCCGGATGGCGCTCCTCCAGCTCCATGCCGAGCAGGAGGAGGATCGGTGCGTTGGCGAAGTGGAACAGCGCCATGCCCCCGGCGAGGACCAGGAGCGGTCTGTGGCGCAGCATCGCGTGCCAGCTCTCCGCATGCGCCTGTCTTGTTGGCGAGCCCGTGTCGAGCCCCCTGGCCCGTTCATGGTCGATCGCACCCGCCGGGATCGAGAGGACGGCGAGGCTGGTCAAGAGCGCGAACACGGGGACCAGGTAGAAGACGGCCTCGACCGTGAACAGCCAGCCGGCGATCCCGGCCGTGGCGGCGGCCGCGATGTTGCCCGCCCGGTCGCAGGCGGCGTTGCGGGCGAGGCGGGCGGGCAGGCGCTCGCGGACGACCAGGCCCACCGTGATCGCCGCGACCGTGGGCGCGAACACCGCGCCGAGCACCGCCATGACGATGTCTGCCGCAAGCACCACCGGCATGATGGGCGCGCGCGCGATCGCCGCGGCGCTCGCCGCCAGGGCAGCGACCCCGCCGATCAGCAGCGCCCGCTTGTGGTGCGTGGCGTCGATCAAGGTACCGATGGGTGCGTGGAGAGAGATGCCGATCAGGCCGCTCACCGTCAGCACGAGGCCGATCTGTGCTTCGTCCCACACGCCTGTCGCGATCAGGAACACGCCCACATAGGGGCCGAGCCCGCCTCGTACGTCGGCCAGGAGGAAGTTGAGCAGGTCGAGGCGGCGATTGAGGTTCATGCTATGGGCTGCACGGTTCGAAGCTTCATTGTAGCGGCCTCGATCCCGAGAGGTTTCGGCTTTGGGCCGGGCACGAGCTCCGAGTGCCGTCTCCGGCTTGCGACTGCGCCCGCGCGACATGGCGAAGATCGGCAGTGCCTACCGAACGGCGGAATGTGGAACGGCCGGCGGATCGTGTCGCCGGAGAGGCTGCAAGAATCGGTGTTGCCGCGGCGCTCGACCGCCTGCCGCCATCGATCAGATTGAACTCTGACCATAATATCTATCGGAAAATGGAAAGGCGCAAATACGGTAATCAATTGTATTTTTCTTCTTGCCGCATGCGACGGCCAAGAGCAGCGCCAGGTGCTCGCCGGCATGGCGGCGGGCCGCAGCAGCCGCCTAAAGCCGTCTCGCCTCGATGATCCGCCTGAGGAACGCCCGGGTGCGCTCGCTTTCCGGGTCCTTGAAGATCCGCTCGGGCGGACCCTCCTCGTGGACGGTGCCGCCTTCGAGGGAGCAGGCCTTGGAGAGAGGTCCCGCGCGAAGCCCAACTCATGCATGGCCATCAGGATGGCCATGCCGTCGCAGACGGTACCGAGGAGCCCGGCGGCGAGCTGGGCTAACCCTGCCTCGCACGCTGGCGGCGGCGGTCGACAGGTGCCTTGCCGCAGGCGATGGCTTGGTCGCGGCGGTCCAGGAACAGGACGTGCACGGCTGCCACCAAGCCCAGCAGTGCCGACAGCAACATGATGGCAAGCAATGTGATCTCGGCAGTCGTCTCGGTCAGCACGGCACCGGTGACCGAGGACACCATGGCACCTCCGGCCACGGTCAGCGCGCCCGAGAGTCCGGCGGCACTTCCTGCCAGCCCAGGGCGGGCCGACATCGCGCCGGCATTGGCACTCGGCAGGGTCAGGCCGTTGCCCAGGCCGACGAACATGCACCAGCCGAAGAACGATGCAGCGGAAAGTGGCCCGCTCGATGCCACGGCCAGACCTAGGCCGAGGCCGATGCAGGCAATCACCCTGCCGGCGATCATGGTCGTCGTCAGCGCGTATCGGCTCGCATATCGGCCGGAGAGAAAGCTGCCCAGCAGGAAGCCGGCCGTGATGCTGCCCATAGCGATACCAAGAGAGATGGGCGACATGGCAAAGGCAACTTGTGCCACCAAGGGCGCGCCGCCAAGGAAAGCGTAAAATGTCCCGATGGAGAACGCCATGCACAACGACAGAGACCAGAAGCGCTGCGAGCGCAGCAACTCGGGATAGCTCGCGAATGCTTTCAGGATAGTTGCAGATCGCAGCAGATTGGTCTCCGGCAGGTCCTTCCAGCACGACAGGAGGACGGCACCGCCCAGGGTTGCCAGCACCCAGAAGTTGGCGCGCCAGCCGAACGCCTGATCCAGGGCGCCGCCGATGACGGGGCCGAGCATCGGCGCCAACGACCATGCCATGGCGACGTAGCCGATCAGACTCGCCGCCTTCTGCTCCGGATAGCAATCGCGGATCACCGCGAGCGAGACCGAATAGCAGGCAATCACCGTGGCCTGCGTGAGGCGACAGAGAAGAAAGCTCCAGATGCTCGTTGCCAGCGCACAGCCGATCGAGGCCAGGACAAAGACGATCAGCGCCAGCAGGAGCACCGGGCGCCGGCCAAATCGATCCGAAAGCGGTCCCATCACGAGCTGCAGGATCGCGGCCGCGGCAGCATAGCCGGCGATCGCCAGATTGGCCGCGCCATAGTCGCTTTGGAACTCGCGAGCGATATGGGGCAGCGAGGGGAGGAACATATTGACGGGCAGTACCGCGAGCGCGGAAAGCAAGATCAGCGTCAGCAATTTTGGCGGACAGGCGGGTAAAGTCATCTGATGATCCCAGCTGGGATGAAGAGAGATACGGCCGTGCGGGAAGGCAAAAAAAAGCCCCCGAACCAGTCGGGGGCGCATGGCGTGCCGGTGCGGGGAAGCGCTACCGGCCCATGCGCCCGCTCCCTACCACCGCCACCACGCGGGACATGCCAGGTACGAACGCCATGGAGCTGCGGCGGCTCGCCGCTGGCGCCCACGCGGGCTGGTGGAGTGCCGGCCCAACAGTGGGCATTCGCATGTCACGAGGTGACGACGGGCGTTCCATAGCGACTTCATCCAGCAGGAGCTGACCGAGCGTAGTTGCCGCTCCAGGCCGAGACAATTCTAAAGCTGCCCCGCCTCGATGATCCGTTTGAGGAACCCCCACGTCCGCTCGCTCTCAGGCTCCTTGAAGGTCCGCTCGGGCGGGCCCTCCTCATGGACGGTGCCGCCTTCGAGGAGGAGACGTCCCGCGCGAAGCCCATCTCGTGGGTGGCCATGAGGATGGCCATACCGTCGGCGGCGAGTTCGCGGACGATGCCGAGGATCTCGGCGACCAGCTCGGGGGCAGGGGTGATCTCGGGTTGACCACGCCTGGATCGATCGTACCTCGCACCGTGGGCGCCGACCGGCCACCACAGCATCGCCTGTCGGGGGTCAATCGCGTGTCGTATCCCCGGATTTCCGCCGAGCGCCAAGACCGAGCAGGCTAGGGTTTGTCCCGAGGCATCGCCTCGTGCATGGGCCAGAGCCGTGCGAAGAGCCAGGACACGAGCAGGCCGACGAGGCAGCCCAGGATCACCTCTCCCGTCCGCTTCAGCCCGGCCTCCATGGCCCCAATGGTGGAGTGGCGGGTCAGCTCCGTTGCGACCACGAAGGCGGCGTTCGTGGGCGCCATGCGCCAGCTCGATTCGACGTGCAGGAAATAGGACGACAGGAGCACGGTGGCCGCGAGCGCCATGGGAAGCTTCCATTGGGTCTCGCTGCCGATGGCGAGAAAGAGCAGGCCCATCGCGCAGCCGATCATGGTGTTGAGGATTCGGCCGCGGAAGGTCGACAGGGCCGCGTTGAGGCGCGGGTCGACGATCGCGACCATGGAGCTGATCGCCCAGACCGGGTTGGTGTTGGCCCCCAGCTCGAGCAGCAGCCAGAGAATGGTGGCCGCGACGAAGATGAGCGCCGCGTAGCGGATGCCCAGATAGTCGTCGACCGCCAGGCGTTGCGCCAGACGGCGCGACAGGCGCTCGGTCATCTCAGGCTTTCTGCTGCGGCACGCGTGCCGGGTGCTCCCGCTCGGCGGGCGTCACTCGTGCGCCTGCGGCGGATTGCCCTTGAGCCGGTAGACCATGCCGGTCTTGGTCGTGCCCAGGGCGAGCCAGTCGCGCCCCAGCTGCTGCAGCTCCAGGAAGAACCTCTTGCAGCGTGCGAGAGCCTTCTCGCCAAGCTCGTCGCGCCGCTTGAACTTGGCCTGGAAGGCGAACTCGCCACACAAGGGCTCGTGCTCGGCACGGGTCCGCCACAGGGCGACGTTGCACTTGGCGGTGACACCGCGGCCGAAGTCGAGCACGCCCAGCTCCTGCAGCACCTCCTCGACGATCGTCTGATGCACGAGCTCGATCTTGTCGTCGGGCGATGCCTTCAGCGCGTTCAGCGCGGGAAAAAGGTGGGCCAGGAAGCTCAACGAGCGTCGGTCGCCCTCGGGAACCTGGCTGAGGCCAAGCTGCGCGTTGTGCGAGAACAGCATGCGGTAGCCGCCGACCTGATCGCGCAGCGGCAGCGCCTCGACCTTGAACTTGATCCGATAGTCGCCGGCGATCTTGGGCCGGACATCGAGTTCCGCCGCCTGTTGCAGATCGGGGTGGCGGAACTTGAAGACGATCTCGGGATCACCGACCGGGAAGTGATCCTCGTAGGCGTCGCGCCGGCGGAGAATGAAGGCATTATTGTAGAGGCGGAAGTCGGCGGTGTCCAGGAACGCCACCTCGCGGAGGCTCGGTCTGGATCCCGCAACCGTCGCGACATCGAGCCCGACGCCGAGCGGCTCCGCCGACTGCTTGACCAGCGCGCCATAGTCGTGAAAGCTCCGGATCGAGGTGAAATGATCCGGCTTCAGGATCAACTTGCACTCAAGATAATGAATATCGTCAAACAGCGTGCCATCGCTGTACTTGCCGGGCACTATCCCGGCAACGTGCTTCGGCTCGCCCGCATCTGAGGACACGAAATCGCCCCCGAGTTCTTGCCGTGCTCAACCGATGGTGGCGTCACCCCCATCTCCTCGGGGACGATGCCTCCGTCGCGTGGGGGCGTCAATACCGTGCGGTGGTGCCGGATCCCGGGCGCACCTGCATGGATTTCGGCACCTGGGCCATGAGCTCCGGTGGAATCCGGCCTGGGACCCCTGTCGCGACCCCGACCGGACCTGGACCGCGAGGCCTTCGACGCGTCCTTTACCCACATGTGCGCGCCCGGCACGCGCCGGCAGATTGGTGCCGCGCTGGCGCAGATGGGGGAGGATGCCGCGGATGACCCTTGGTACCGAGCTGCCCCAAGGAGAGCCGGCCCGGCACGAGGGGCTCAGGGAGAAGGCAATCGACGAGGGGCGGCGCTTTCTCGTCATGTTCCTCTATCTCTGGGCAATCTTCGCCTTGTTCGCACTGCACGAGCGGATCGTGCTGCGCGAGCTCGACGCCAGCCTGCCCTCCCAGGGCTTCGCCTTCGTCAACGCGCTGGTGCTGGCCAAGGTGATGCTGATCGCCGAGAATCTGAATCTCGGCGGCTGGCTGCAGGGCCGGCCGCTGATCTGGCCGATCCTGCACGAATCCTGCCTGTTCGCGCTCCTGTTCATCGCCGTGCATTATCTCGAGCATATCGTCGTCGGGCTGTTCCATCACGAGACGGTGCGCGCGAGCGTGCCGGCGGTCGGCGGCGGCGGCATGGCGGGCCTCGTCTCCACCGCCCTGATCATGGCGGTCTCGCTGATCCCGTTCTTCGCCTTCCGCGACGTGAACCGCCAGCTGGGGGGCAACCGTCTCGTCGAGATGGTGCTCGGCGCCCGCGAGCGCCGGATTACCGGCTGAGTCGCCGCTAACCCCTACAGCCGCCCCGCCTCGACGATCCGTTTCGGGAACTCGCGCGTGCGCTCGCTCTCCGGGTCCTTGAAGATCCGCTCGGGCGGGCCTGCCTCGTGCACCACGCCGCCCTCGAGGAAGCACACCTTCGAGGAGACGTCGCGCGCGAAGCCCATCTCGTGGGTGGCCATCAGGATGGTCATGCCGTCGCGGGCGAGGTCACGACCGATACTCACGAGATGAAACGGGGTCGGGAGTGGAGTGCACCCCTTGAGTGAGACAGGGAATGGGTGACAATCCTCCCGGAGGAGGACTGCATGGAACGAAGAGCTGCACGTCGGCTGAGCCGGGAGTTCAAGCTGGTGGCGCCGGCGCGGGTGGCGGCGCGGCAGAACGGGGAGGCACGTCCTAGGAAGCTGTGCTGATCAAGTGTCGGCGTTGGCCAACGACAGACTCGAGGGCCTCGCCTGGAGGGCGATTGGACCGCACGCCGAGGCTGAAACGGGGAACCAGAGGCGGTCGATTGCGCGCGGCTGACCAACCTGCGCATATTCGGGCCGCGAGGGCCGGTCTGGGCAGTGCACCCGTTCGCTTTGCTGTGGTCACAAAGTATTTACATTGTCCGGTGCTCTCAGGCACATTTGAGATCTTGCGTGATCGCGGGGGAAAACCAGTGCAGACAAGCGGGGTTGCTAGCGTGAACCGGCACGATATCATTCGACTTGATTGGCTCCGACATTCGCGAGCGATTGGGTTGTTTCCAATAGGAGCGATACTTTTTGCAAGCCTTGCAGTATTAGTAGTTTCTCTTGTATTGATGACTCTCCATATGGCGATTCTATTGATCGACGTCACTGGAATCGGAGAATGGATTCAGAGCTTGCAGATCAGGAGTGCCATCTTCCAAAAAATTGACTGGAAATATCTCTTTCTTCCCACTTCGCAAAGGCCATCAGCTCAGGGAGCTCTTCTCAACGGAATTGTTATATTTACTTGCGTAATATCGATTTTCATATGTGCTGTATCTATGTCTCTTGCATTACATGCTCCCATGATGCTCATCCCATGCTGCATCGTTCTTCTTGCGGCCTCCGAGCTAATGCAGATGATCTCGCAAGCGTCCTATCCCCGCCTGCTGAGTCAGCTTTTCCTCGTTCACGCCTGCGCCGTAGGAGCTTATTCGGTTATCGTGCTTCCACGACTGCTGCGTGCGTCGATGCGAGAGTTCCGGGTCGCGCATATGGCGGGCTACCGCCTTCTTCTGTCTAGATTTGAGCTTGGAAGTATCGGTCGGATGGCAAATTTATTCATGCCCGCTTTTGTCGGGCTGCTGACAGTAGCCGCTGGTATCATGTTGATCGTAATTTTGGTGAATATGTTACAAAATTTACTGGGCTTATTTGATATCGATGTCTATATGGCTGGTGACCGCGCTCAATATTTTATCTGCATTGGATTAGCTGTAATTCATATAATTGTTCGCGTGAGATTTACCAATCTTGGCGTATCGGCAATGTTGTTGCATTTGATCTTGCTGACATTTATCACGGTCTTCGCTTGGCACAACGATTTCGTGAGCGCTGTGACCCGGGCCCTCACGTCACGCTTCCGCGGCCTTGCGGACATGCCGCCCTATGAGCTTGTCGTATCGTTAGAGCGCATCGGTACGGCAATCTACCTCATACTGATCTTTCGAGATATCATCTTCGTGGTCTATCACAAGATATGGCGTGCCACGCTATCGCGCATGAGGCGTACCGCCGGAGAGCTGCTTGCCGTGGTCGAGCAGCCGCCGATTCTGTTTCTGCGTTCCTTCAAGGACGACGAACGGCACATTCCCGCACAGGGCTCGCTATTGCGGCTACTGACAGGGGCCGGCAGCGGCAGGGTTCGGGTGGAGGAGGCGATTGCCGAACTGCTGTTCTTTCGCGGCCCATTCGTTGCGCTTGCCAACCCTGGACGGCCACACGACGATCTCGGCGCAGCCCGCGATCGGGTCGAGAACGATCAGTGGCAGGACCGCATCAGAGAGCTTGCCGGCAAAGCCAGCACGATCGTGCTTTTTTTGGGGCGAACCGAGGGATTGCGCTGGGAGATCGAGCTAATAGTGGAGGCGAATGCGCTGCATAAGCTGCTGCTGATCCTGCCGCCCAGCTACCCTGATCGAATGACGATCAGCGAGATTGATGGCGACCTCGCCAGGCTGCTCGGGATCGGCAGTGCCGGTGATGAACGGTCTGCCTTCGATGGCGCAAAGGCGATGCTCATTCGCCCAAGCACCGGCCGACTGGTCTGCCTGGTTGATCGTGGAAGCGGTCAGCCTGCGTACCGGGAAGCCGTGCGCTTTGCGACGAGAATTCTCGACTCGGCATCGCAGCCTGCCGGCGCCCGCGACCGGGGGCTCGGCACCGGGTCCCCCCTGACCACGCCACGCTGATGCAGCGTCTGCCAGGACCCGATGCATCCAGCCGCAACAGCGGAACAGCGCTACGGCAGTCTACAGCCGCCCCGCCTCGATGATCCGCTTCAGGAATCCCCGCGTGCGCTCGCTCTCCGGGTCCTTGAAGATCCGTTCGGGCGGGCCTGCCTCGTGCACCACGCCACCCTCCAGGAAGCACACCTTCGACGAGACGTCCCGCGCGAAGCCCATCTCGTGGGTGGCCATCAGGATGGTCATACCGTCGGCGGCGAGGTTGCGGACGATGCCGAGGACCTCGGCGACCAGCTCGGGGTCCAGGGCGGAGGTGATCTCGTCGAGCAGCAGGACCATGGGGTCCATGGCGAGCGCCCGGACGATGGCGACGCGCTGTTGCTGGCCGCCGGAGAGGCGGTCGGGATATTCCTTGGCCTTGGCGTCCAGGCCGATCCGCTTCAGGAGCGCCAGCGCCCGCTCCTCCGCCTCGGCGCGGGCGAGGCCGCGGACCCGGATCGGGGCGAGGGTGATGTTCTCCAAGACACTCATGTGCGGGAACAGGTTGTAGCTCTGGAACACGATCCCGACGTCCTGGCGCAGCGCGTCGAGATCGACGCCGGGGCCGCTGACGCGGTCGTCGTGCAGGCGGATCTCGCCGCCCTGGATCGGCTCCAGGCCGTTGATGCAGCGCAGGAGCGTGGACTTGCCGCAGCCCGAGGGGCCGATCAGGCAGACCACCTGGTGCGCGTCGACATCGAGCGTCAGGCCCTTGAGCACCTCGAAGGCGCCATAGCGCTTGTGGACGTCCTTGATCTCGACCAGCGGCATCAGCCGGCCCTCGTGCGGCGCTGCTCGCGCTCGAGCAGACGGTCGACCCAGCGGGCCTGGGGGATGGTGATCAGCACGAACAGGAACGCGACCGTGGTCACGGAGGACAGGTTGAAGTGGTTGCTGGCGACGATCTTGGATTGGTTGAAGGCATCGATGGCACCGATGACGTTGACCAGGGCGGTGTCCTTCTGCAGCGAGATGAAGTCGTTGAGCAGCGGCGGGATGATCCGGCGCACCGCCTGCGGCACCACCACGAAGCGCAGGGTCTGGAAGAAGGAGAGGCCGAGCGAGCGGGCGGCGGCGACCTGGCTCCAATGCACGCTCTCGATGCCCGCGCGGTAGACCTCGGCGACGTAGGCGCCGTAGGTCAGGGTCAGCGCCAGGATCGCGTACCATTCCGGCGGCCAGTTGCCGAGCAGCGGCAGGCCGGTGAGCGGCAGGCCGAAGCCGACCAGATAGATGCAGATGATCGCCGGCAGGCCGCGGAACACGTCGGTGTAGACCGTGGCCATGAGCCGGATCGGCTTGCCGGCCTCGCCGGGGATCAGCCGGGCCACCGCCACGACCAGGCCCCAGATCAGGACCAGCACCTCGGCAATGACGAAGATGTAGATGTTGAGCCAGAAGGCCTGCAGGATCAGCCAGAACGATTCCTGCATCAGCGGCAAATAGAAGAAGGTGCGCGCGACCGCGGCGTCGTTGACAATCATGAACACCGCGGCGATCACCACGACCAAAGCTGCCGCGGCATAGCCGATCGCGACCCCGGACCAGGTCTCGCCGGCGGCGGTCTCGACCCGGGCGGTGACCAGATCGCTGCCGAGCGCCGCCTTGGCGCGCTGCGCCGCCTGCCAGCCCCGCCAGGCGGGGACGAGCAGGAGGAGCGTCGCGACGGCGAAGGCGAACAGCAGGATGTCGACCAGGGTCGAGCCGATCCCGCCGCCCGCCATCGCCCGGCGCACGGCCTCCGCCGCCGCGAAGGCGGCCGCCGCCACCCCCAGCGCCACCGCCAGGGCGACCAGCGCGAAGGTGCTCGGTGGCCTGGGGACCGAGGGCGGCCGCTCCCGCAGGGTGGCCGCCGCGCGCTCGCCGCTCACGGCTGGAAGTAGGGGATGGCCGTGGGGTCGGCGCCCCACGCCTCGGCCAGATACTTGCCGGCGAGCTTCTTGATCGTGCCGTCGTCGAGCATGGACTGGATCACCTGGTCGAGCACGGCGGCGTTGGCCGAGCCCTTGGGGTAGATGCCGCCATAGCTCTCGCCGGTTGTGTACTGGCCGATCACCTCGACCCGACCGCCCGATTCGGCGGCCTGGCTCAGGACGATCGCCGTGTCGGTCATGGCGGCGTCGACCTGGTTGGCCATGAGTGCGGTGAACATCGAGGGCGTGTCGGGGAACACCTTGGGCGGCGTCTCCGGCTTGAGCTTGCTCTCGACGAAGGTGGATCCGGTGGTCGCCTGCTGCACGCCGATGCGCTTGGTCTTGATGTTGTCGCCCGTGACGTCCGCGCCCTTCTTCACCAGCACGCCGGCGTCGGAGGAGAAGTAGGGCACCGAGAAGTCGACCACCTTCTTGCGCGCCTCGGTGATCGAGGCCTGCGACAGGGCGAGGTCGTAGTTGCGGGTCTGGCCGGCGACCAGCGCATCCCAGGCGACGTTGACCACGCCGACCTTATCCAGGCCCAGCCGGTGCGCCATCTCGGCGGCCATGCAGTACTCGAAGCCGTCCTTGATCGTCTCGGGCGTGTCGCCGTTCCAGAAGCCGGGGGCGGGGAGGTTCACCTCGACGGTGAGCTGCCCCGGGACCGCGGGCGTAATCGAGAACTGGCCCTTGGTCCCGGTGGCCTCGCAATTGCCGATCATGTCGGCGGCACGAGCCTGGATCGCACCCAGCGCCACGCCTGCGGCGAGCGCGAGCGCGCCGAACATCCTGCCGTTTCCGGACATCGCTGCCTTCCTCGTCAGTTCCGCTCAGCCGACATCCTGGCACCCACGCAGGATCGGTGCCAGCCCGTTCGGCATCGGGCACGGTCGAGGTCGGGGCGGCTCAGCCGCCCGGCTGAGGTGCGGCGAGGGGCAGATAGGGGACCTTGGCGGGGTCCTGGCCCCAGACCGAGGCCAGCCAGGTGGCGGTCAGTTGCGCCACCGTCCCGTCGTCGATCAGCGTCTGGACGACCTGGTCCAGAATCGCGGCATTCGGCGAGTTCGGCGGGTAGACTGCGCCATAGCGCTCGCCGGTCGCGAACTGGCCGACGACCGTGAAGCGGCCGCCCGAGTCGGCGGCCTGGCTCAAGAGGATCGCGGTGTCGGTCATGGCGACGTCGATGACACCACTCTGCAGTGCGGTGAACATCGAGGGCGCGTCGCCGAACTTTCGTGCCGGCCGCTCGGGCCGCAGCTGGGTATCGACGAACAGGGCGCCGGTCGTGCCCGCCTGGACGCCGATGCGCAGCGCACGCGGATTGCCGAGGTCGAGCTCGCGCCCGGCCTTGGTCATGACGCCGATATCGGTGCGGTAGTAGGGGACCGAGAAGGTGACCTGCTGGGCGCGCTCGGGCGTGATCGAGATCTCCGACAGCGCCAGATCGAAGGCGAGATCCTGCGCGCCGAGGATGGCGTCCCAGAACGAGGCGCCGGCGGCCGTGCCCGGCCACGCGACGTTGACCACCTCGAGCTGAGCGAGCCCGACCCGATGCGCGATGTTGGCGGCGAGGCAGTACTCGAAGCCGTCGCTGATGTGATGGGCGACGTCGCCGTTCCACCAGGCCGGTGCGGGCAGATGCACGTGCACCGTCAGCCGGCCGGAATGCGCCGGCTGGATCGAATGGCTGCCCGCGGGGCCCGTGACCTCGCAATTGCCGATCCGGTCATCGGCCGCCGCCGACCCGATCATCACGGCTGCGGCGAAGAACCATACCCCGACAGAGCGAGCATTCGCGCGCATGGGTCAATCCCCAGCTTTATCGTTCGTCCTTCCCTCATAGCGCAGTTTCTCGTTCGGCCAATGTGCTGTTCGTCGCATGAGGCGTGCATCGCCTTCCGGCTGTGATGCTGCGCGCCGTAGCGTCGTGAGACCGGGCACGAGAATACTGGCCATCCAATCTGCGGGCCGGCACTGGCTACGGTCCCACAGTTGTGCGGTGGCAGCGACCTTCAGTCCTGGCCGAGGCACTCGGGCTGGCCAGCCGCTCCGGGCGGCGATGCTGGTCCGGCAATTTGGTGCCACCATGATTATCAAGCGGTAGTACCAGC
>JBGAKU010000405.1:0-3056 GCA_044224255.1 Geminicoccaceae bacterium | reverse complement strand
GGGCGCCCGCCACCACCTCCCGCAGGGCGCGCCGATGGCCACCACCGCCGACATCGCTGTTCCCACGGCACCGCGGCAGAGCCTCGGCCGTGCAGCGCTGCCCTATCTCTTGTCGCTGCCGGCGCTCCTGGTGTGCATCGGCATCCTGGTGCCGTTCGGCACCGCCGTCTGGTACTCGCTGCAGCGCTACAACCTGAACCTGCCGATGATGCGCGGGTTCATCTGGTTCGACCAGTACATCCAGCTGTTCCAGAGCGCCGCGTTCTGGAACACCGTCTGGGTCTCGCTGCTCTATGCCGTGATCACGGTCACCGTGGAGCTGGGCCTGGGCCTGGGCATCGCGCTCCTGCTGCGCCGCTCGAACTGGCTCAACAACATGCTGTCGATCGCCCTCCTGATGCCGTTGATGGTGGCGCCGGCGATCGCGTCCTTGATGTGGAAGCTCATGACCCATCCCGACTTCGGGATCCTGAGCTATCTGCTGACCCTGGTCGGGATCACCGATTTCCGCTGGGCCTCGGCGCCGTCCTCCGCCCTGTTCACGGTGATCCTGGTCGATGTCTGGGTCTATACGCCCTTCATGATGATCCTCCTGCTCGCCGGCCTGCGCTCCCTGCCGCGCCAGCCCTTCGAGGCGGCCGAGCTCGACGGCGTGCCCGCGAGCTTCGTCTTCTTCCGCATCACGCTGCCGATGCTGATGCCCTACATGATCACCGCGGCCCTGTTCCGGATGCTCGACAGCATCCAGCAGTTCGACATCGTCTACGCCATGACCCAGGGCGGCCCCGGCAACGCGACGCTTCTGTTCCAGGTCCAGGCCTATCTGGACTTCTTCAAGAACTTCAACGTCGGCCGCTCCGCCGCGCTCTTGATGGTCCTGTGGCTGATCGCGAACGTGATCTCGGTCCAGTTCATCAAGCACTGGCTGCGCCTGCGCGAGCGTGCCCGCGGGGTGAGTGCCTGAGATGAACGGCAATCCGATGCCCGGCCGCATCCTGCGCGGCGTCCTGCTGCTCCTGGTGGTGTTGTTCTTCCTGTTCCCGTTGTTCTGGGTCGTCTTGATGTCGTTCCAGACCAACGAGACCATCCTGCGCATCCCGCCGTCGCTGTTCTTCGAGCCGACGCTGTCCAACTACACGGCCCTGATCTCCGGCAAGCTCGAGTCGAACGCCGGTACGCTCGAGATCGCGTTCATGCGGAACCTGTGGAACAGCGTGTTCCTCAGCACGTCCTCGGTGCTGCTGGCGCTGATTCTCGGCGTGCCCGCCGCCTACGCCTTCGCGCGCTTCAAGTTCCGGCTTGGCGAGAACATCGCCTTCACCCTGCTCTCCTTCCGCTTCGCGCCGCCTCTGCTGGTCCTGCTGCCGCTCAGCCTCTATTTCCGCCAGCTCGGCCTGACCGACACCTGGGTCGGGCTGATCTGGGTCTACCAGCTGATCGCCCTGCCGCTGATCTTGTGGATCGTGCGCGGCTACTTCGAGGACATCAGTCCCGACATCGAGCATGCCTACCGCATCGACGGCCATGGCTGGTGGCGCACCTTCACCCGGATCGCCCTGCCGCTCGCGCGTCCCGGCATCGCGGCGGCGGGCCTCCTGTCCTTCATCTTCTGCTGGAACAACTTCGTCTTCGCCCTGATCCTGGCCTCGGCCGGCAAGCAGCCGGTGACCGTGGGCGCCTTGGCCTTCGTCACCGCCTCGGGCATCCAGTACGGCCAGATCGCGGCCGCGGTGATGCTCTCGATCCTGCCCACCCTCCTGCTCGCCCTCTACGCCCAGCGCTACCTGGTCGAGGGCCTGTCCCTCGGGGCGGTGAAGGGATGACCGCGCGCCTCACCGTCACCGACGTCGCCAAGCGCTACGGCCGTGCCGAGGTGCTGGACGGCGTCTCGCTCGCGGTCGAGGGCGGCGAGACCGTCGTCGTCTGCGGCCCCTCCGGCGCCGGCAAGACCGTCCTGCTGCGCCTGATCGCCGGCACCGACGCGCCCGACCGCGGCGACATCCGCCTGGACGGCCGCTCGGTGCTGGGCCTCGGCGCCGAGGAGCGGGACGTCGGCATGGCGTTCCAGAATTTTGCGCTCTACCCGCACCTCAACGCCTTCGCCAACATCGCGAGCCCGCTCGAGGCGCGCGGCCTGTCCCGGGCCGAGATCAAGGAACGGGTCGAGAAGATCGCCGCACTCCTGCGCATCGGCCACGTTCTCGGCCACTTTCCGCGCGAGCTGTCCAACGGCCAGAAGCAGCGCACCTCGCTGGCGCGGGCGCTGGTCCGCGGCCCGGGCGTGCTCCTGCTCGACGATCCTTTGCGCAACGTCGACGCCAAGCTGCGCTACGAGATGCGGCTCGAGCTGCCGCGCCTGCTCGCGAGCTTCGGCTCGGCGGTGATCTACGTCACCCAGGACTATCGCGAGGCGATGGCGCTCGGCCGCCGCATAGCCGTGCTGCGGGGCGGTCGCTTCGAGCAGGTTGCGGTGCCGGAGACGATCTATGCCGACCCGGCCAATGTCGAGATCGCCCGCCTGTTCGGCGACCCGACGATCAACCTCTACCGCTGCCGCCCGCAGGACGGGGCGGTCGAGCTGTTCGGCGACCGGGTTCGCGTCGACGGCATGGGCGGCCTGTCCGGCCGCGAGGTGCTGGTCGGCATTCGGGCCGAGGATGTCGAGGTGGCGACCGAGCCCGTGCCGGATGCCGTCCCCGCCGAGCTCGATGCGGTCACGCCCTTGAACGTCCGCGCCGTCCTCTATCTGCGCGGCCGCAACGGCGAGGAGCTGCTCGCCACGGTCGCCGAGGACGACGCGCTGCGCTTCGGCCGCGGCCACCGCGCGGTCTGGGCACGGCTGCGCCCGGAGCGGTTCCTGGCATTCGATCCGGCCACCGGAGCACGGCTATGAGCGGCGGCGGCCTGACCCTCGACCGGCTGTGCAAGGTCTACCACCCGCGCGGCAAGGCGCCGGTGCTCGCCGTCGACAAGGTCGACCTCGCGGCCGGTCAGGGCGAGATCGTGGGCCTCCTGGGCTCGTCGGGCTGCGGCAAGACCAGCACGCTCCGGATGAT
>JBGAKU010000056.1:0-25036 GCA_044224255.1 Geminicoccaceae bacterium | reverse complement strand
ACCCACCATCGCTGCGCCATGCCGCGCCACCTCCGGTCGGGCGGACCCGGCGTCAGATCAGGCCGTCCTCCGCCATCGCCTCGGCGATCTGGACCGCGTTCAGCGCCGCCCCCTTGCGCAGGTTGTCGGAGACTACCCACAGGTTCAGACCGTGGCGCACGGTCGGGTCCTTGCGCACCCGCGACACGAACACCCCGTACTCGCCGACGCACTCGGCGGGGGTGATGAACTCCTCGCCCCCGTCGGCCAGCACCACGCCGTCGGCCTCGCGCAGCACCATGCGCGCCTCGTCCGGGCTGAGCGGGCTCTCGAACTCGACATTGACCGCCTCGGCATGACCGACGAACACCGGCACGCGCACGCAGGTGGCGGTGACGTCGATCTTGGGGTCGAGGATCTTCCGGGTCTCGACCACCATCTTCCATTCCTCCTTGGTCGCACCGTCCTCGAGGAAGACGTCGATCTGGGGAATGACGTTGAACGGGATGGCCTTCCTGAACGCCACCGGCTCCTTGCGGTCGTTCATGAAGATCGCCTTGGTGTGCTCGAACAGCTCGTCCATCGCCTCCTTGCCGGCGCCGCTGACCGACTGGTAGGTCGCGACCACCACCCGCTTGATCCGGGCGATGTCGTGCAAGGGCTTGAGCGCCACGACCATCTGGATGGTCGAGCAGTTCGGGTTGGCGACGATGTTCTTCTTGTGGAAGCCCGTGAGCGCCGCCCGGTTGACCTCGGGCACCACCAGCGGCACGTCCGGGTCCATCCGGAACTGCGAGGTGTTGTCGATCACCACGCAGCCGGCCTGGGCGGCCTTGGGCGCATACTCGGCCGAGACCTTGGCGCCGGGCGAGAACAGGCCGATGTCGATGCCGCGGAAATCAAAGGTGGCGAGATCCTGGACTTCGACAGTCCGCTCCTCGCCGAAGGAGACGCGCTTGCCGGTCGAGCGCTCGGACGCCAGCGCCACCACCTCGTCGACCGGAAACTTCCGCTCGTGCAGGATCTGCAACATCTCGTTGCCGACATTGCCCGTGGCGCCGACCACGGCGACCCGATATCCCATGACACACCTTGCTGCGCTGCCGAAGCGCTCACTTACGGCATGCGATGCGGCGAGGGAAGGGCCGTCAGGTGAAGCGGTCGACCAAGCCGTGCTGATGTGCGGCCAACAGGTCCTAGTCGAGGGCCCGCTTCGCCAAAACGGGGCTCAATCACACTCCATGTGGTCGCGGTTAGCGGCCGGCCGAAATGGGTTCGCACGTTCAGGAGCGACACTGGCTTGCTGCGACAGGGGTCTGCCGCGGGCGAGCATTCAACCTTATTGTGTACAGCTTACGCGCTACACTCTAGTCAGCTCCGTCGCGAAGCGTTAGACGCAGGCGCAAATAAATCCCCAAGCCGTCGGCGCTGATCTCGAACAGATCGGGGAACAGGTCGGCTATGTGATGGTGAGCCTGTTTGTCGCCAACGCTATCGTGCTGAAACTGCTCCAGCGATTTTGCTGCCGCCTTGATTAGCTCGGAATAGGCTTTCATCTGCTCGATGGAAGAATTGACAATGACCTGGAACACTCCTTCAATCAAGCTGGCGACAAATGTCGGGAACTCAATCTGCTTGAGCAGCAGCCCTGCTGTGTTGGCCTCGTGTGCTGCCTGGTCTTCGAAGTCGACCTCGCCGATTTCAGGCCCCGCCGATCTCGCGGTTGTACAGCCCGCCTCGCTGGAGTGCCCGACCGGGGCCTTCGCCGCTGGTGAGCGTCCCAGAATGTCCGGGATTTGGCGGGCATCAGTCCCTGCCGACGCTAGAAGGTAGTCGGCGACTTGTGCCGTGTTTCGCGCTACCTGTTGTTGCTGCGCCGGCGACAGTTGTGCGAAGGCGGCCGATCGGCCGAGCAGATTCCAGACCGCATCGCGCACCTCGGACCGAGGTGTTGGAGGCGGCGAGGCGAGAGCAGTGGCAGGCATGGCTGTCCCCAAAAGGCGGCACGCGTCGCCGAATCGGGCCCGCGGTGCGCCTTGCTTGCGTCTGCTTTCGGAAGAGCGCCTCGCGGCCCTTTAGCGATCGGTCGTGGCTCATAGTGCCGCCGCAATCTGGACCTCTGGCTGTTCTGAGCGGCGATCACGCGAGCGAGCGGTCGAGCTCCTTCAGGATGGCATCGCCCATGCCCGAGGTCGAGACGCGGGTGCCGCCGTCGCCGGCGATGTCGCCGGTGCGGTAGCCCTCGCCGAGCACCTTGGCGATCGCCCGCTCGAGGCGGTCGGCCTCCTCGCCGAGGTCGAACGAGTAGCGCAGGAGCATGGCAAAGCTCATCAGGCAGGCGATCGGGTTGGCGATCCCCTGGCCGGCGATGTCGGGCGCCGAGCCATGGACCGGCTCGTACATCGCCTTGCGGCGACCCCGCGCGTCGGCCGCCCCGAGCGAGGCCGAGGGTAGCATGCCGAGGGAGCCCGTCAGCATGGCGGCGCAGTCGGAAAGGAGGTCGCCGAACAGGTTGTCGGTGACGATGACGTCGAACTGCTTGGGCCGACGGACGAGCTGCATGGCGCAGTTGTCCGCGTACATGTGCTCGAGCTCGATGCCGGCGAAGTCGCGGTCGTGCAAGGCCTGCACGGTCTGGCGCCACAGCACGCCCGTGTGCATGACGTTGGCCTTCTCGACCGAGGTCACCTTGCCCCGGCGCTTGGCGGCGAGCTCGAAGCCGACGGCGGCGATGCGCTCGATCTCGGGCGTGGTGTAGACCTGGGTGTCCACCGCGCGCTTGCCGCCGCCCGGCAGGTCCTCGATGCCGCGCGGCTCGCCGAAATAGACCCCGCCCGTCAGCTCGCGCAGGATCATGATGTCGAGGCCCTCGACCAGCTCGGGCTTGAGCGAGGAGGCGTCAGCCAGGGCCGGGAAGACGATGGCCGGGCGCAGATTGGCGAACAGATCCAGCTCCTTGCGCAGCGCAAGGAGCCCGCGCTCGGGCTTGGCCGCGAAGGGCAGGTTGTCCCATTTCGGCCCGCCGACCGCGCCGAACATGACCGTGCCGAACTC
This sequence comes from Geminicoccaceae bacterium, assembly GCA_044224255.1. Lineage (GTDB taxonomy): Bacteria > Pseudomonadota > Alphaproteobacteria > Geminicoccales > Geminicoccaceae > Benzoatithermus. Next base: position 22,003 of record JBGAKU010000056.1, on the reverse strand, counting down.
CTTGGCCTTGGCCAGGGTCGCCGGGGCGAGGGGAGTGCCGTGGACGTCGTAGGCGGCGCCGCCGACCAGGTCCTCCTCGACCGCGAACCCGATCTGCCGCCGGGCCAGCCAGCCGATGACGCGGCGGACCTCCTCCATCACCTCGGCCCCGATGCCGTCGCCGGGCAGGAACAGGATGCGGCCGAGCTCGGGCATGGCGGGGTCCTTCGTCGAGGGTTGACCTAGGCGCGCTCTCTAGCGGCGGCGCGGGCGAAGCGCAAACCTGCCGACCGCACGAGCTGGGAGGTACAGCGAGCCGGCAGCCGACCTGAGCCGCGGGGCATGGCGCAAAAGATTGCTCAACTAATGGTTGTATTGGCGGGCGATCGGTCAATATGATGGATATTGACCCCATCCATTACGGCTCGTATCGTACTTTTGTAATTTTATCGCGTAGTATATATTTCGGAGTAGCAATATGTTGCGATTATTCGCCCCGATTTTTATTGCACTATTGTTAGGAGGACGAGCCCTGGCGGCGCCGGACATTGTCGTCGTCCTGGTCGACGACTTGGGTGCTGCCGTCATCGGACCGGAGCGGAGGGCCGTCACCTCCCCAACCCCGAACATCGATGCGCTCGCGGTGGCTGGGACAACCTACACCCAAGCCTACAGCGCCCCGGTCTGCGTGCCTTCCCGCGCCATGCTCCTCAGCGGTCGCTGGCCGTACCGCAACAGCATGGGCGCGATCTGGAGCAATGGGCCCAGCCCACCCAGATCGGTGGTCATGTTGTCCGAGCACCTGCGCGCGCACGGATACGCCACCGAGCTCGTCGGCAAATGGGGCCTCGGCTTCAAAGCCGGCAAGCACCCGCTGGATCAGGGTTTCGACCACTTCTTCGGCTTCGCCAACGCGACGCCGAACTATTTCGGCGACGATCCCGACGCCCCGCTCTGGCGCGACCGCGCGCGGATCCAAAACAGCGGTTACGTGACCGACACGCTAGCCGCCGAGGCGGTCCGCATCCTGCAGTCTGCTCGCACCAAGCCTCTGTTCCTCTACATACCGCTCACCGCGACCCATGATCCGCTCCAGACGAGCCTTGCCGTGGCGGTGCAAGGCGTTGATCGCGCCCTCGGTCGGGTCGTCGCCGCCGCCAAGCCGGACACCTTGTTCGTCTTCGCCGGCGACAATGGGCGGCGCGGCAATGCACCGCTGCGCGGCGGCAAGTACTCGATCTGGGAAGGCGGCGTTCGGGTGCCGTTCATCCTACGCTGGACCGGACGGATCGGGGCCGGTGCGCAGAGCGCCACGCCCGTCTCGCTGCTGGACGTCGTCCCGACCGTCCTGGCCGCAGCGGCGGTGCCACCCATCGAGAGTCTCGACGGCTTGAACCTTCTCGGAGTGGTTCCCCCCGAGCGGGAGATCTTCTTTGGTGCGTACCGGCGACGGGGCTCCGCTGTCCGTGCCGGCAGGTGGAAGCTCTATCGCGGCTATGAGGGCATGCCGATCCGACTCTACGATGTGCTGGCCGACAAGGCAGAGAAGGCCAACTTGGCCGGCACCAATCCGGACGTGGTGCGATCCATGTCCGCGGCGCTCGACCGGTGGCTCGGGCTCATCAACGACTAGGAACCGCGCCCGGCTTGCCGACCCCCGAATCCCGATCGCGATTGGGGGTGGGCGCCTGGACCTAGATGTTCGCGGCCATCCACTGCCGGAAGGCCCGCGCGCCGCAGCGGTTATTGTCTCCAGGCGGAGTGCGGACGCAACTCGTGGTGCTGGAGTCGATCCCCGTCCATGGCCTGATCAGGTGCGCCGGCAAGTCGGCGGATGCGGTATTGTCGCGGTTGAAGTAGCTGATGAACCCGATGTCGGCGGCGTTGGCCTCGCAGAAATCGAGCAGCCGTCTGACGTAGACCGGATTGTCCCAACCATCCGACGGCGGCCGGCGGCCGTCGGGACCGAATCGCTTGGTCATCAGGCCGACCTCGCCGAGCGCAAGCGCCTTGCCGATGGAGCGTGCCCAGTCGAGCCAGGTCTGCAGGCCGATCGGCCAGCCTTGCCGGCTTCGCCGGACCACGGCCTCGTTCCACGCCGCGTCGGAGATGCTGGCGGGATAGTGGTCGTAGAAGTCCGGCCCGACGAGCTTGGCGTTGCCGGGGCAGGTCAGCCGAATGTCGACCGGGCCGGCGTGGTCCTTGTTCGTGTTCCAATAGGGCCAGAGCTGGCCATCCGTGTAGGCATGGTCGTTGGTGATGCCCGCCTGCCGATTGCCGAACACGTCGAGAAACACGGCGAAGTAGCGACGGATCGCCTCCTGCACGATCTGATAATCGCCGACCGTGGTGAGACACATCATGCCGTGCGCGGCACGATCGATGCGGCTGCCCCACTTCGTCCCCGTATTGAGCTCGTGGCAGGCCCGGAGCACGATCCTGATGTTCCTAAGTCCCGTCTTGATGAAGTAATCGCGCTTGAAGGTCAGCATCTTCTGGCGCCAGATGCCGTCCATCCAACCATCGGCCGCGATCTGCCAGACCCGGCGCTGCTTGGCCGTCCGCTCCGCCGCGGTCTCGCTGCCGGTATAGGTCGGCGGGACCGAGCAGTTCAGATGGACGCTGCTGTTCACGTCCGACGCCCGCGCCGGCCATGAGCGCGGCACCGTGAACTCGCCGCTGCAGAACGGGGTCGTGGTCCACTGGAAAGCCTTGGCCTTGCCGGTCACCAGATAGCTCTTGTGCCAGCTCGTGGTTGGCCAGCCGCGCGTGCGCTGCTCGGCGACAAAGGTGTACGTCCCGACCGCCTCGAACTCGCCGACGAGGTCGGGGGCCCGTCCGGCGGGCATCATGCTCTCGATCGACGCGACATCCGAGTAGGCGCCGAACCAGAAGGGCAGCCCGGAGGAGGGGCCGGGTCCCCAGCCCGTCCCGGCAACGGCCGGCGACCCACCGATGGTACCGAGCAAACCCGCGGCAGGAGCCGCGGCCATACGCGCGAGGACATCGCGACGGCTGAGGATGTTGGGCATTCATGCATCCTTCTTGCTGGCCCTGATCCCTCCTTGCCCGCCGCCGAAACCGCCCGGTCGGCGCAGTGTCGGCCGGGCGTTCGTGACAACCTCAACTATTGAGGGATCAGTTCCGATGTCGCTCAACTTGGAGCGCGATGGACTGACGCCGGCCCGCGGCGGCTATTCCACGTCGGACGCCGAGGCGGCCACGATCGGGACGAACCCCTCAGGCGTTCGCGGCCATCCATTCGCGGAAGGCACGCGCACCACAGCGATTGTTGTCGCCCGGCGGATTGCGCGAGCAGGCCGTGGCGCGCGACTCGATCCCAATCCATGGCTTGATCAGATGGGCGGGCAGCTGCGACGAGGCCGCATTGTCGCGATTGAAGTAGCTGATGAACCCGATGTCGGCCGCGTTGGTCTTGCAGAAGTCCAGGAGCCGCCGAATGTAGACTGGATTGTCCCAGCCCTCCGAAGGGTGGCGGCTGCCGCCAGGGCCGAACCTTTTGGTCATCAGGCCGACCTCGCCCAGCGCCAGAGGCTTGCCGATCGAGCGGGCCCATTCCAGCCAGCGCTGGACGCCGATGGGCCAGCCTTCCCTGGTGACGCGAACCACCTCCTGGTTCCAGATCGCGTCGGTCAAGCTGGCGCCGCAGTGATCGTAGAAGTCTGGGCCGACCAGTTTGGCGTTGCCGGGCAGGTCAGGCGCACATCGACCGGAGCCCTGATGATCCTTGGAGGTGTTCCAGTAGGGCCAGAGCTGGCTGTCGGTATAGGCATAATCGTTGGTGATGCTCGCCTGCCTGTTGCCGAACACGTCGAGGAATACGGCGAAGTAGCGGCGCAACGCTTCCCGCACGATCGCATAATCGCCGGGAGTGGTCAGCAGCATCATGCAGAAGGCCCGACGATAGGTCCGGTCGCCCCAGCGCGCCGAGGTGTTCAGCTCGTGGCAGGCACGCAGGATGATGCGGATGTTCCGGAGCCCGGCCTTGATGAAGTAGTCGCGCTTGAAGGTGAGCATCTTCTGGCGCCAGATGCCGTCCATCCAGCCGTTGGCCGCGATCTGCCACACCCGCCGTTGCTTGGCGGTGCGCTCGCTGGCGGTCTCGTGCCCGGTATAGGTCGGCGGGCGGCAGCAATGCAGGTGAACGCCGCTGTTCATGGCCGCAGCGCTGCTCGGCCAGGCACTCGGGACGACGAAGCTCGCGCCGCTGCAGAACGGGCTGCTGGTCCACTGGAAGGCGCTGACCCGGCCGGTCAGCAGATAGTTCTTGTGCCAGTCCTTGGTCGGCCAGCCCCTTGTCCGCTCGCTGGCGACGTAGGTGTAGGTCCCTTCGGCTTCGAACTCGCCGATCAGATCGAGCGAACGCCCGGCCGGCATCAGGCTGCGCAGGCTGTCGAGATCAGAGTAGCCGCCGAACCAGAACGGCAGGCCGGAACGGGGCCCGCGACCCCAACCGACGCCTGCGGCGGCTGGCCGGCTCAGCGAGCCGAGCATCGCGCCGGCGGCTGGTGCCGCGGCCAATTGGACAAGTAGATCACGGCGGTTGAGGGCTGCCGACATTTATTCGTCCATTGGGTTGGGCGCCATCCCACCACGACCGGACAGGTGAGTTCGCGCCGACTCGCTCAACTCTGAGCTTAATGGCGCTGACGTCCACCATCGCTGGAATATTCCACGACGAGTGCGTGGAACGCGCGAACTGGTCCACGGTGCGCGCGACACCTGCAAGGAAGGGGCGCGCCGGTGACATATGGTCGAAACACGCTCGACGCATGGTTGCAACGGGACCCACCGAGGAGCCGAGCCATGACCTCCCCCCAGAACAAGACCCTGCCCCAGCTCGATGGCCGCCTGTTTCTGACCGACGGCGGCATCGAGACTTGGCTGATCTTCCACGACCGCCTCGAGCTGCCGCTGTTCGCCGCGTTCGACCTGCTCAAGCACGAGGCTGGGATCGCGGCACTGAGCCGCTACTACCGGCGCTACCTGGAGCTTGCGCGTGACGCCGGCACGGGCTTCGTGTTCGAGAGCCCGACCTGGCGGGCGAGCCGCGATTGGGGCGAGCGGCTGGGCTACACCTGCTCGGCGCTGGCTGCCGCCAACCGGCGTGCCCTGGCGCTGGGCGTCGCGCTGCGGCGCGAGGCGGGCGACGTTCCGGTGGTGCTGAGCGGCTGCGTTGGTCCCCGCGGCGACGGCTACAATCCGGACCGGCCGATGCAGGCCGAGGAGGCCGAGGGCTATCACGCCGAGCAGATCGGCGCCCTCGCGGCCGGCGGGGCCGACATGGTCACGGCCATCACCATGACCCATGCCGGCGAGGCCGTGGGCGTGGCGCGCGCGGCCGAGGCCGCGGACCTGCCGGTGGCGATCTCCTTCACGCTCGAGACCGATGGGCGCCTACCAACCGGGCAGAGCCTGCCCGATGCGATCGAGGAGGTGGACGCGGAGACGGACGCGGCGCCGGCCTACTACATGATCAACTGCGCGCACCCGACCCACTTCGCGGCAATGCTGCGCGCTGCCGGTCCGTGGGCGGGGCGGCTGCGCGGCGTGCGGGCGAACGCCTCGTGCCGCAGCCATGCGGAGCTCGATGCGGCGGCCGATCTCGACGACGGCGATCCCGAGGAGCTCGGTGGCCAGTATGCCGATCTGCGCCGGATGCTGCCGCAGCTCGCGGTGCTGGGCGGCTGCTGCGGCACCGATCACCGCCATGTCGCGGCCATCGCCCGCGCCTGCGGCCGAGGCTTGGCCGCGTGACGGTTGACCGCCGCCCGCCCCGCCCGCAGACTCCCGTCGGGCCGCCGGCTCAAGCGCGGCGAGGATACCGAGGGAGGAGGCGATGCAGGATCGCGTCGCGGACGTGCAGAAATACAGCAAGGGCCCGGTCGACGAGGCCGCTCTGGCTGGGCTCTTGAAGACCTACCGGCTGGTGCTCAGCAAGGCCGACACGCGCTACGTGGCCTGCACCGACCCCGCCGAGCGGGAGCGCGTGCGCGAAAGCTTCCTCAAGAAAAAGCTCGGCCTGACCGGCGGCGATCTCGACGCCGCCGTTGAGGCCGTGTGCGCGGCGATGAAGGACGATCGGACGAAGTCGCGGCTGACCTTCTATTATTTGCTGGCGGAACGCTTCGGCAAGCTCGGCACCTTCGCCGGCAAGGGTGGCAAGGCCGTCGCCTGAGCGCGGCCGCGCCGGACCGGGATCGCAACAGACGGGCAATATCGCCAACCCCACTTCTGGCTCCGTTCGACTCGGCGCCACGGCTTCAAGCTCAACCCCGGGGCACAGCGGGCAGCCAAGGAGGCCGTGCTGGAGGCTTGGCCGGGCCCATGACCATATGGGTCCGGCCCGAGAGGGGTCGGGTTGGAGGGTCAATATTTCGTTATTGACTTAATTAAGCAGATCATGAATTATCTCCACATGAGCAGCCTGGCGGCATTGGCGGACCCGACGCGGCGGCGGATTGTCGAGCTGCTCAGCGAAGGCGAGCGCACCGCCGGCGAGATCGTCGGCCGGTTCGGACTGAGCGCGCCAGCGATCTCGCAGCATCTGAAGGTCCTGCGCGAGGCAGGGCTGGTGCAGGTGCGGGTGGCAGGGCAGCACCGCGTCTATCGCCTCGACCAGCGCGGGCTGGACGAGATCGACCAGTGGGTCACGCGGGTCCGGCGATTCTGGACCAGCCGGCTGGACGCGCTGGAGCGCGAGCTGCGCACGTCGACGGACGCACAACAGGAGGACGAGCGATGACCGACCATGGCGTCGTGACGGAGCCGGGAACGGTGCGGATCCAGCGGATCCTGCCGGGCCCGATCGAGCGGGTCTGGGCCTTTCTGACCGAGTCGGAGCAGCGTGGCCGATGGCTGGCGGCGGGACCCATGGAGCCGAGGGTAGGCGGCGCGGTGGCCCTTCATTTTCGCAACGACGAGCTTTCCGACGGCGAGCGTGCGCCCGAGAAGTACCGCGACAGCGAATGCCAGCAGGCGCAGGTCGACGGCCGCGTCATCGCCTGGGAGCCGCCGCGGCGACTCGCCTACAGCTGGGGGGGCGGCTCGGAGGTGACGTTCGAGCTGACGCCGGAAGCGGCCGGAGTGCGGCTGGTGCTGACCCATCGCAGGCTGCCCGATCGCGAGCAGATGCTCGGCGTCTCGGCCGGCTGGCACGCCCATCTCGATATCCTCATCGCACGGCTGGAGGGCGTGCCGGCGAAGCCCTTCTGGCCGAACCACACCCGGCTCGAGGCGGAGTACGACCGCCTCCTGCCAGCGGCTTGAGCAGGCCCGAAAAGCTGCGCCTCGACCGGCTGCTGGTCGAGCGCGGGCTGGCGGAGAGCGGGGCCAGGGCGCAGGCCCTGGTGCTGGCCGGGCGGGTGTTCCGCGGCGAGCAACGGCTCGACAAGCCGGGTACCATGCTCGCCGCGGACGCAGAGCTGACGGTGCGCGCGGTCGAGGAACATGTCGGCCGCGGCGCGCACAAGCTGATCGCGGGGCTGGACACGTTCGACATCGACCCGACCGGCGAGACCTGCCTCGACGTCGGCGCCTCCACCGGCGGCTTCACCGACGTGCTGCTGCGTCGAGGTGCGGCCAGGGTCTATGCCGTGGACGTGGGCTACGGCCAGCTCGACGCCCGGTTGCGCGGCGATGCCCGCGTGATCGTGCTGGAGCGGACCAATGCGAGGCACCTGACGGCGGCGCAGATCCCCGAGCCGGTAGGGCTGGTCGTGTGCGACGCGAGCTTCATCTCACTGCGCACGGTCCTGCCCGCACCGCTGGCCCTGACGCGCCCGGGCGCCGCCCTGGTGGCCCTGATCAAGCCGCAGTTCGAGGTCGGCAAGGGCAGGGTGGGCAAGGGGGGTGTCGTGCGCGATCCCGCGCTTCATACGGAGGTGTGCCAGGCCGTGGCAGACTGGCTGAGCGGTTTGCCGGGTTGGATGGTCCTGGGCATCGTCCCCAGCCCGCTGCTCGGTCCGGCGGGAAACCGGGAATTTCTGATCGGGGGCAGGCGCGCTTGAGGGCCGTCCTGGCAGCGGCCATCGCTTGGCTGGCCTGCTTGGGGCCGTCCTCGGCCGAGCGGTTCATCGCGCTGAGCGACCTTCATCTCGATCCCACTGCCGATCCCGCGCTGGTCGGGGAGCTCGTGACGGCTCAGGTCGCGGACTGGGCCGCGATCCTCGAGCGCGGCAGGGACGGGTTCGGCAGGTTCGGCCGCGACGCGACCTGGCCGCTGGTGCGCAGCGCGCTCGATCAGATGCGTGCGGTCGAGCCGGACCCGGCCTTCCTGCTGCTGACCGGCGATCTGCTGGCGCACGGCTTTCGGGCCAAGTTCTTGGCCGCCGCTCCGCAGGCCGGCGAGACCGCCTACGACAATTTCGTCATCAAGACAGTCGAGTTCCTCGCGGACCAGATCATGGCGCGTTTCCCGGGCCGGCGCGTCTTCCTGGCGCTCGGCAACAACGACGACTTCTGCGGCGACTACCGGCTGGCACCCGACGGTGTGTTCCTGGCGGACAGCGAGCGGGCGGCGGCGGCCCTGCTTGGCGTCGAGGATGCGCGCGCATTCGCGAGCGCCTGGGATTCGGGGATCGGCTACGTCCTGCCCAACGGGTCGATTCCCGGTCTGCGCATGGTCTTCCTCAACTCCGTGTTCTTCTCACCCGGCTACGACGACGCGTGTGCGCAGGATGCGCCGCGTGATCCGGGCCTCGCCGCCATGGACTGGCTCGCCGGGCGGCTGGCTGAGGCCCGCGGCCGCGGCGAGAAGGTCTGGTTGTTTCTGCACATTCCGCCGGGTGGAGACGCCTGGGCCACGCTCAAGCACGGCGCCTGCCGCGGCACCATGCAGGCGATGTGGACGGCGCCCGAGACCGAGCGCTTCCTCGGCCTGATCCGCGAGCACGCCGACACGGTCGGGGCGATCTTCGCCGGGCACACGCACATGGACGAGTTCCGCCTGCTCGGCGACCCGGCCGACCCGGACGGTGCGGTGCTCGTGACGCCGGGGATCAGCCCCGTGTTCGGCCAGAACCCGGGATTTCACATCTACGAGGTCGACGCGTCCGGCCGCCTGACCGACCGCGAGACCTGGGCGCTGACCAATCTCGCCGCCATCGGCCCCGGCGTCGCCCCCGCGTGGCGGCTCGAATACCGCTTCGACGGGCTCTGGGGCCTCTCCGGCCTCGACCGGTCGACGCTGGCGGTGCTCGCCGGCCGGATCGCGACCGACCCGGCCACGCAGGCCTACTGGTACTCGACTTTCCGCACCGGCCGCACGGCGGCCTGGGGGCAGGCCGCCGGGGTCGCCGATTTGCCGCCGATCGAGTTCGCCGCCTATCGCTGCGCGATCACCGCTGTCGCGCCTGCCGCCTATCGGGCCTGCGTCTGCGAGCGGTGATTCTCGCTAGGCCGCGGCCCGGAGGCGGGCGAAGCCGGCCTCCAGGTCGCGGATCAGGTCGCCCGGGTCCTCCAGGCCGACATGGATGCGCAGGGTCGGCCCCGGCTCGGTCCAGGGCAGGGCGGTCCGACAGGTCGCGGGATGGGTGGGGATCAACAGGCTCTCATAGCCGCCCCAGCTCCAGCCCATCCCGAACAGCTCCAAGTGGTCGAGCATGGCGGCGACCGCGGACTTCGAGCAAGGCTCGAGGACGATGCCGAAAAGCCCGGAGGCACCGAGGAAATCGCGCTTCCACAGGGCATGGCCGGGATCGCTGGGAAGGGCGGGGTAGAGAAGGCGGCGGACCTCCGGGCGGCCGGCCAGCCACTCGGCGACGGTGAGCGCGCTGCGCTGATGGCGCTCGAGACGGGTGGCCAGGGTGCGCAGGCCGCGCAAGGCGAGATAGCAGTCGTCCGGCGCCGCGGCGGTCGCGACCTCGAGCACGCCGCGCCAAAGCCGCTCGTGCGCCGCCTCGGTGCAGGTGATCGCCCCCATCATCAGATCCGAGTGGCCGCCGACATACTTGGTCAGCGCCTGAACCGAGATGTCCACGCCGAGGCGGAAGGGCTTGCAGAACAGGGGCGAGGCCCAGGTGTTGTCCATGGCGACGAGGCAGCCGCGGGCATGCGCCGCCTCGGCGATGGCGGGGATGTCCATCATCTCGAAGGTCAGCGAGCCCGGCGCCTCGGTGAAGACCAGCTTGGTCTCGGGGCGGATCAGCTCGGCGATGGTGCTGCCCGCCGCAGGGTCGAAATAGGTGGTGGCGACACCAAATCGTGCCAGCAGGCCCGAGCAGAAGGCGCGGGTGGGCGCATAGACCGTGTCCGCCACGAGGACGTGATCGCCGGCCTGCAGCAGGGCCAGGAACATCGCGTTGACGGCGGTCTTGCCCGAGCCGACGACGATGGAGCGATCGCCCCCCTCCAGCGCCGCCAGCGCCTCCTCGAGGCCGAAGGTCGTCGGCGTGCCGTAGCGGCCGTAATAAGTGCTCTGCCGCGGCCTGGCCGCCTCCAGCGCCGCCACCGACGGGAACAGGATGGTCGAGGCATGGTAGACGGGTGGATTGACCACGCCGTGCTGCTGCTCCGGATCTCTTCCGGCGACCGTGACCAGGGTCGCGTCTTCCATCGGCTGGGGCTCCTCGGGTATCGCCGCGGCGCCCGCATAGCACCACGCACATGGTTTAGCGATTGGCACTCGCGAATCTGCGTGCCACAGTCCCGGCCAGCAGGTGGGAGAGCACATCCCGCCGGTGCAATGAATGGGCCGAGGCACAGCGGCTGGAGGACAGGCACATGCGATTTGCGACGATGATGCTGGCGGGTATCGCGACCGCCGCGTTGCTCTCGGGCGGTGAGGCCAAGGCGGGGGCGACGGCGGACAATGTAAAGAGCAAGGGCTTTGTCCAGTGTGGCGTGAACGTGTCGGGCCTACCGGGATTCGCCGAGGTCGACGCCAACAACAATTGGACCGGCCTCGACGTGGATCTGTGCCGGGCCGTGGCCGCCGCAATGTTCGGTGACGCCACCAAGGTGAAGTACACGCCGCTGAACGCCAAGGAGCGCTTCACCGCCCTGCAGTCGGGCGAGATCGACGTGCTCTCGCGCAACACGACCTGGACCAGCTCGCGCGACAGCGCGCTCGGCCTCAACTTCGCCGGCGTGAACTACTATGACGGCCAGGGTTTCATGGCGAAGAAGGCCCTGGGCGTGAGCAGCGCCAAGGAGCTCGACGGCGCCTCGGTCTGTGTCCAGGCCGGCACCACGACCGAGCTCAACCTCGCGGACTATTTCCGTGCCAACGGCCTGAAGTACACACCCGTCGTATTCGAGAACAATGACGAGGTGAACAAGGCGTACGAGGCCGGCCGCTGCGACGTGCTGACCACCGACCAGTCGGGCCTCTACGCCACCCGCGTCAAGCTCGCGAACCCCGACGACCATGTGATCCTGCCCGAGGTCATCTCGAAGGAGCCGCTCGGCCCGGCGGTGCGTCAGGGCGACGACGAGTGGTTCGACGTAGTCAAGTGGACCCTGTACGCCCTGATCCAGGCCGAGGAGTTCGGCATCACCAGCGCCAATGTCGAGCAGGTCAAGGCCGAGACCCAGAATCCCGACATCCAGCGCTTCCTCGGCGTGATCGAGGAGAAGGGCAAGGAGCTGGGTCTGCCCAACGACTTCGCGATCAAGATCGTGGCCCAGGTCGGCAACTACGGCGAGAGCTTCGACCGCAATCTCGGCCCCAACACGCCGCTCAAGATCCAACGCGGCCTGAACGCGCTTTGGACCAATGGCGGCCTGATGTACAATCCGCCCTTCCGGTGATCCCGCTGCGGGTGGGGCGAGGCGATCGTCCCACCCGCGCCGCGTGAGAAGAATGGAGCGAGCGAGGGGACGGAGCCGCCGATGAGCACAGCCCTGCACCGCGACGACGCGCCGCGCGTCCCACTCTACAACGACCCGCGGGTCAGGGCCCTATTCTACCAGGTACTTGTCGTCGTCTTCGTCCTGATCGGCGGCTGGATCCTGGTCAGCAACACCATGACCAATCTGGCGCGCCTGGGCGTCGCGAGCGGCTTCGGCTTCCTCGGGCGGCCGTCCGGCTTCGACATCGGCCAGACCCTGGTCGACTACAGCGCGGCCAGCACCTTCGGCCGCGCCTTCCTGGTCGGTTTCCTCAACACGATCCTGGTCGCGGTGGTCGGCATCATCCTGGCGACGATCATCGGCTTCACGATGGGCATCGCGCGCCTGTCGCACAACTGGCTCATCTCGACCCTCGCCACCTTCTATGTCGAGATCGTCCGCAACATCCCGCTGCTCCTGCAGCTCCTGCTGATCTACGCGATCATCATCCACGCCTTGCCGCAGTCGCGCGAGAGCGCGGTGATGCTCGACGCGGTCCTGCTCAACACGGGCGGCCTGTTCCTGCCCAAACCGATCCCCGAGACCGGCTTCGCGGTCTGGGCCGGCATCTCGCTCCTGGCACTGCTCGCGATCCCGTTCGTCGTGCGCTGGGCCGCCCGCAAGCGCGAGGCGACCGGGCAGGAGGTGCATACCCTACGCATCGTGCTGGGCCTGCTGGCCGTGATTCCGGTCGCCTTCTTCGTCACCGGCATGCCGCTCGCCTGGGATCTGCCGGTGATGGGCAAGTTCCGGCCGAGCGGCGGCATGGTGGTGCAGCCCGAGTTCGTGGCGCTCGTGCTCGGGCTCGCGATCTATACCGGCTCGTTCATCGCCGAGATCGTCCGCTCCGGCATCCTTGCGGTGAGCAAGGGCCAGTGGGAAGCGGCCGGCTCGCTCGGTCTCACCCGTGGCCAGATCCTGCGCTTCGTCGTCGTGCCGCAGGCGCTGCGGGTGATCATCCCGCCGCAGACCAACCAGTATCTCAACCTCACCAAGAACAGCTCGCTCGCGGTGGCGATCGGCTATCCGGACTTCTTCAACATCGCGGGCACGATCAACAACCAGACCGGGCAGGCCGTCGAGGTCGTGGCGATCACCATGGGCGTCTACCTGACGCTCAGCCTGATCACCTCGTACTTCATGAACTGGTACAATGCCCGCATGGCACTGGTGGAGCGCTGACCATGGCCACCGAATCGATCCCCATGGCGCCGCCGGTGGCGGAGCGTCCCGGCCCGATCGGCTGGATGCGGCGCAACCTGTTCGCCACGCCGTTCGACACCGCGCTGACCCTGCTCGTCGTCGTCGTGCTGGCGCTGATCGTCCCGCCCTTGTTCCGCTGGGCGGTGCTCAATGCCAGCCTGACGGCGACGAACCGGACGGAATGCCCCGTCGACGGTGCCTGCTGGGCGCTGATCCCCAGCCGCATCCACCAGTACCTCTTCGGCCTCTACCCGGTCGACCAGTATTGGCGCGTGATCCTGGGCGGCATCCTGCTGCTCGTCGGCTGCGTCCCGCTGATGCTCAAGAGCATGCCGCGCAAGACGCTCTACGGCATCAGCTTCGCGATCATCTATCCGTTCGTCGCCGGCTGGCTGTTCGCCGGCGGCGGCCCGTTGCAGCCCACGGTCGACTCCAACCTGTGGGGCGGCCTGTTCCTGACCCTGATCATCTCGATCGTCGGCATCGTCGCGTCTTTCCCGATCGGCATCGTCCTGGCCCTGGGCCGGCGCTCGCAGATGCCGGTGGTCAAGGCCTTGTGCGTCTCGTTCATCGAGCTGGTGCGCGGCGTGCCGCTGGTCACCGTGCTGTTCATGGCCTCGGTGATGCTGCCTCTGTTCTTCCCGCCGGGCTGGACCATCGACAAGGTCAGCCGGGCGCTGATCGGCGTGGCGGTGTTCTCCGGCGCCTACATGGCCGAGGTGATCCGCGGTGGGCTGCAGGCGATCCCCAAGGGCCAGTTCGAGGCCGCCGACGCCATGGGGCTCGGCTACTGGCAGAAGATGCGGCTGGTGATCCTGCCGCAGGCCTTGCGGCTGGTGATCCCCGGGATCGTCAACTCGTTCATCTCGCTGTTCAAGGACACCTCGCTGGTGTTCATCATGGGCCTCTACGACCTGCTCAACATCTCCCGCCTGATCGTCACCGGGCAGGAATGGCTGGGCAAGGACGTCGAGAGCTACGTCTTCGCCGGCTTCGGCTTCTGGATCTTCTGCTTCGCCATGTCCCGCTTCAGCCAGCGGCTCGAGCGCAGGCTCCAGACCGGCCACAAGCACTGAGAAGGAAAGGGTCGCACCATGGCCGCCAACGGCGCCCCGAGCATCGTGCTGCGCGACGTGAACAAGTGGTACGGTGAGTTCCACGTCCTCAGGAACGTCAACCTGCAGGTCGAGAAGGGCCAGGTGGTCGTGGTCTGCGGCCCGTCCGGCTCCGGCAAGTCGACCATGATCCGCTGCATCAATCGGCTCGAGGAGCACCAGAAGGGCCACATCGTCGTCGACGGGATCGAGCTCACCAACGACGTCAAGAACGTCGAGGCGATCCGGCGCGAGGTCGGCATGGTGTTCCAGCACTTCAACCTGTTCCCGCACCTGACCATCCTCGAGAACCTGACCCTGGCGCCGATCTGGGTCCGCGGCGTCCCGAAGAAGGACGCCGAGGAGACGGCGATGTTCTACCTGAACCGGGTGCGGATTCCCGAGCAGGCGCAGAAATATCCGGGCCAGCTCTCGGGCGGGCAGCAGCAGCGCGTCGCCATCGCCCGCGCCTTGTGCATGAAGCCCAAGATCATGCTGTTCGACGAGCCGACCTCCGCCCTCGACCCGGAGATGGTCAAGGAGGTGCTCGACACTATGGTCGGCCTCGCCAAGGAGGGCATGACCATGATGTGTGTCACCCACGAGATGGGCTTCGCCAAGGCGGTGGCCAACTTCGTCGTGTTCATGGACCGGGGCGAGGTGGTCGAGCAGGCTGCACCCGAGGAGTTCTTCACCCACCCCAAGTCCGACCGCACCAAGCTGTTCCTGAGCCAGATCCTGCAGCACTGAGGGGGCGCACAAGCCCGGCGGCGAGGCCGCGGCACCGGGTTCGCGCGTGCGCGCGGCGGGAGGTTGCCTGTGGGTTCGGCCGCCATGGCGGGCTCTCGTCGATAGGATCAAATGCCTTGCACCATGCCATGAACCGGCGGCGAAGTCGAGGGCGGCGTTGACGGGGCGGTAACGGTTCGCGGGCCGATTGCCGGATGGTGGAACAGGGACCACGCCGGGACGGAAGCCCAGGCGAAGTGAGGGCCGGCAGGTCGGACAGGGCAGATGCGGCTTGGCCGGGCGATTCGGGTGGGTCCGGGAGCTCGCCGTGGTCACGGCCCTGGGCCTCGGGGCATCCCGGCGGATGGCAGCGCGGTTCGCAACAGAGCCACCGCGCTCCCCCAGGCCCTCACGGGCGACGTTCAACAGCAGGCCGGCCACAGCCGCCCGCTCAGAACAGGTAGGTCGTGTACTTCTGGATGCCGGAGCGTCCTGTCGTGCCGACGCGGGCGGGGATGGTGCAGATCAGCCGCGCGGTGCTCGAACTCGGCGTCAGCGCCGTCGGCGACACGCCCGAGGTCGAGATCAACAGATTGTTGCCGGTTCCGGACGTCGTCCGCGACGCCCCGCTGGTACAGGTCCCGGACTCGTTGCAGACCTCCATGCGGCAGCTCACGTCGGATCCGCCATTGGCGTCGTCCACGATCGCCCACCAATAGGCCGCCGTGTAGCTCGACGCACCGCTCTGCGTATTGCTGTAGTGGTTCTCGGCCGGGCAGACCCAGGTCACCTGGCTGGTCGAGTCGTTGTACGCTCCATGCAGGCCGTAGCGGATCTTCGGCGTCGTCGTGTTGACCTGCACGCACTCCTGGCCGGCATGCGTGGTGATGAAGATGTCGGCCTTCGCGGCATGTGCACCGGCGAGACACGACACCCCGGCGGCAGCCGCCAGGGCAAGTAACCAGCGCTTCCTCATCGTCGCTTCCTCTCTCGGATCGGTTGAACGGGAGATCCGGGACGGTCGTTCGATTGCCTGACCGCCGACCGACGTTCCCTGGTCTTCAAGTGCCGTGGTTTCGTTTCGCCGACGTGTCAGGAGGTCGAAACAATGTGTCGTGACCCCTTGAAGCGGCAGGGGCTTTCCATCTCGGCCATTAGCCCCACTCGATCGTCCGCGGCGGCTTGCTGGTGAAGTCGTGGACGACGCGGTTGATGCCCTTGACCTCGTCGACGATGCGGCCGGCGACGTGGCCCAGGAAGGCGGGCTCGAACGGGTGGATGGCGGCGGTCATGGGGGTGCCTCATACGGTTTGCAGCCCCGGCCGATCGGCCATGGGATCGAAGTCGCGGTCGTGATGCAGGAGGGCGTGGCCGCGCTCGAGGCAGAAGGTGCCGATCAGAAGGTCGATGGTGGGGCGGCCCGCCTCGGCTTGGCGCTCGTCGGGGAAGCCCTGCAGCACCTCGGCCAGGACGAGGTCGCCGACCAGAATGACGCTCAGCCCCATCAAGGAGCGCAGCGTCGGGTCTCGCGGGTGGCGCTGCCGCGGAAGAAGTCGATCCAGACCGTGCTGTCGACGACGATCATGAGGCGGCGGGCTCGGGTGTGCGGGCATCGTCGTGGATGCGGCCGTCGCGACTCGCATCGAGATCGCCCACCCATTCCAGCTTGCCGAACATGGCCAGGGCCTCGCGCTCGCGGGCGCAGCGGATGAAGGTCTCCAGCGCCTTGTCGACGACGGCCTTCTTGGTGCGCAGACCGGACAGGCGCCGGGCCTCCTCCAGCAGGTCGTCGTTGAGATCGATGTTGGTGCGCATGTCCGGCCCGTCAGCAGGTCGCCAATGGTAAGGATACACCTTCCGCTGTGCAGGGAGCAACCGATCCATACACCGCCGGCGGCCCTCACTCCCACTCGCTCGAGGCCGAGTGTTTCCGCTCGGCGCGGCAACACTCTAGCCGTCTTGGGGCCTACCGGCCTTCGGCCTGCTTGAGGCCGAGTGTTTCCGCTCCACGCGGCAACACTCTAACCTTTGACCGCGCCGGCGGTTAGGCCCTGGACCAGACAGCGCTGGATCAGCGCGAAGACGATGCAGGCCGGGATCCGGGTGAGTTCCGTGGCGGCCGAGGGCCGGAGGCGGATGCCCCCGCCGACACCGTACTGCGCCACAGGCGTCGGGTTCGCGCCCCGCAAGCCGCGCGGCGGCCCGGCTTGAGTGTGTTCGGCTTGACCGAACACACTCAAGCATTCCCTGGGCCTATCGGCCCTTGGCCTATTTGAGGCAGGGCGTTTCCGCTCAGCGCGGCAACACTCTAGCCCTCGGCCGACGGGCTGTCGGCCTGGGCCGCCCGCTCCTCGGCACGGCGCAGCTCCGCGTTCGCCTGGGCCGGGTCGGTGAGCCAGCGGAACAGGCCCAGGCCGACCAGCGCCAGGATGGCCACGCCCATCAGTGCTGTGGGATAGATCAGGCGATCCAGCTCCTCGAGCTTGACCTCGAACACCAGCACGATGCCTTCCAGCGACAGCACGATGACGACGATCGTGAAGAACTTGGTCAGCGACAGGCGCACGTCGGTGATCGAGCGCAGCTCGCGCTCGCGGATCAGCTCCTCCTCGAGCAGGAACTTCGCGACCTCGAACACGGCGACCGCGATCGTCAAGAGCCCGATGCCGCGGAGGAGATGCGGCAGGCTCTCCGCGCTGGGGACGGCCGACCAGGTCTCCTGCACCGCGACGGCGACCAGCCCCGCGGCGAGCAGAAACAGGGCCAGTGCGGTGACGGCGAAGAACAGCTTCGAGACCCCGGTCAGGATCCGCTCCGCGAGATGCATGCGCGTCGCCTCCTTCCCTTCAGGGCTCGACGACCTGGCAGGATGAGGCCGAACAGCTCGTCATGAACACCGGCAGCCCGAAGAACGGCGCCCCTGCGACGGCCCGGGCCAGACCGAGCCAGAGATCGGCATCGGCGAAGACCCACCTTGCATCACCCATCGGTCGCATCCCGCCGCCCATGCCCGTCATCCCAAGTCACCTCTGCAGAAGCGAAGCATGAGCTGAGCGGTTCCATCCCGGTGCAACCGGCGGGTCCCTGCCGTGTTGTTCGGGCGTGCCGCTGCCCAGGCGGAACCTCAGGAGAGATGCAATGAGCGCCGCAGCTTCCCAGGGCGGAAAGCCGCTCGAGCCCACGGACCCGAAGCTGGACGAGGTCGACGCGGCTTCGGTGGCCAGCATGGACGCCAGTGACCCGCCGGCGTTCGGCGGTGCTACCGGCGTCGGCGTCCCCGAGGACGACGACCGGCTCGAGCGCATTCGGCGACGCGCTTACGAGCTGTGGCAGGAGTCGGGCTCGCCGTCGGATCGGGAGATGGATTTCTGGTTGCAGGCGGAGGCGGAAATCGATCAGTCGGCGCCGCGCGGGGTCAACGGACGTTGAGATCCTCGTCTGACCGCCGGTGCGCTCAGCCCTTCACGGCGCCGGCGGTCAGGCCCTGCACCAGATAGCGCTGGATCAGCGCGAAGAAGATGCAGGCCGGCACCAGGGCCAGGACGGTGGCGGCCATCATCTGTCCCCATTCGACCGCGAACTTCGAGACGAAGCTCAACAGGCCGACCGGGAAGGTCATCTTCTCCTCGGAGTTCACCAGCATCAGGGCGAACAGGAGCTCCGACCAGGCGGCGGTGAACACGAACCCCAAGGTCGCCGCCATGCCCGGCAGCGTGAGCGGCACGATCACCCGGCGCAGGGCGCCGAACCGGGTGCAGCCGTCGATCATGGCCGCCTCCTCCAGGGTCACCGGGATGCCGTCGAAGAACGATTGCATCAGGAAGGTCGCGAACGGCGTGTTGAAGGCGGTGTAGACCACGATCAGGCCGAGCAGGCTGTCGGTGAGGCCCAGAGGCGTCATCAGCCGGTAGATCGGCGGGATCAGCATCACCAGCGGGAACATCTGGGTCAGCAGGAGAAGGAAGGCGATCGCCGGCTTGGCGCGGAAGGAGAAGCGGGAGAGCGCATAGCCCGCGGCACCGGCGAGCACCGTCACGAGTGCGGCCGTCGCCGCCGACACGGTGAGCGAGTTGGCGAAGAACCAGGGGAAATGCGACTGCAGGACGACGAAACGGAAATTGTCCAGCGTGGTCGCCGAAGGCCACAGCCGGATGCCCTCGCTGTAGAGGAGCGGGCCCGGCGTGAAGGAGATCTTGAGCAGCCAGAACAGCGGGAACAGGGCGAACAGCACATAGGCCAGGATCGCGGCGTAGCGGGCGACGGGGCCGAGCCGGCTCATGTCGTGCTCCGCAGATTGCGCCGCAGGCGGATCAGGGCGGCCGAGTAGAGGAAGAGCAGCAGCAGCAGCGCCATGGAGATCGTGGCGGCGTAGCCGAAATCGAGCTTCCTGTAGGCGGTGGTGAAGATGTAGCTGGGCAGGATCTGGGTGGTGTTGGCCGGCCCGCCGCCGGTCATCACCACGATGAGATCGGCGAAGTTGGAGATCCAGATCGTCCGCAGAAGGACGGTGATCGCGATCGTGGGGGCGAGGAACGGCAGGGTGACGTGGACGAACCGCATCCACGGCCCCGCCCCGTCGATCGCAGCCGCCTCGTACATCTCGCCTGGGATCGCCTGCAGGGCCGCCAGGAGCGTGATCGCGAAGAAGGGGATGCCCCACCAGACATTGGCGGTGATCGGCCCCCACATCGCGATCGCCGGATCGGCCAGGATGTTGTCGGGTGTGGCGAGGACGCCGATCGCCGCCAGCCAGTGGGGCAGGGGGCCGATGATCGGGTTGAACAGCCACGCCCAGGCGAGGCCCGCGATGAAGCTGGGCACGGCCCAGGGCACGAAGATGAGGGCCTGAACGAGGCGGCGACCGGGGAAGGGCTCGGCCAGCAGCAGCGCCAGGCCCAGGCCGAGAAGGAACTGGATCGTCAGCGAGCCGAAGGTCCACCAGAGGGTGTTGACGAGCGCATGCCAGAACACCGCATCCTGCAGCAGGGTGCGATAGTGCTGCAGGCCGACCCATCCGGTCTTGAACGGGTTGAGGATCTGGATGTTCTGGAACGAGTAGCCGACGCCGACCACCAGCGGCACGATCATGACCAGGCCGATCAGGATCAGCCCGGGCCCGACATAGTAGTAGGGCTCCAGGACGACCGAGACCAGGCGCCGAAGCGCCCCGGGCCGGTCGCCCGGGGCGTCGGCCCGCCTCAACGCGACGCCAGCCACTTCTTCTGCGCGTCACTCAGGTAGCCGGCCCATTCGTCGGCGACCTCGGTGGCGGTGCGCTTGCCCAAGAGCGCCTCCTGGCCGCCCTGGATCGAGACCACGTCGGCGAAGTAGCCGAACTCCTCGAGATAGGTCGGCATCGAGGTCAGCACCCAGCGCGGGTCGTTGAGCTCGGTGAACCAGCCCTTGAACTGCTCGGTGGCGAAGAACGGGTCCTGGTCGGCGCCCTTGTGGGTCGGGATCACGCCCACGAACTTCGACCATTCGAGGTTGCCGTCACGCGACGACAGCGCCGCGATCAGCTTCCAGGCCTCCTCCTTGTGCTCGCTGGCCGCGAACATCGACCAGCCGGCATAGCCGATGGTCGGGAACGACTTGCCGTGCGGGCCTAGCGGCATCGGGGCCACCGCGAAGTCCTCCTTGGGCATCTTCTCGGCCACCGCGATCAGCGCGTCCGGGTCCTGGTCGAGCATGGCGCAGGTGCCCGAATAGAACCCGGCCACGATCTCGTTGAAGCCCCAGTTGACGCTGTCCTTGGAGACGTAGCCGTTCTTGTACATGTCGACCAGGAACTGCAGCCCGGCCACGGCCTCGGGCTTGTCCAGCATCGAGTTGCCGTCCTTGTCGAACCATTCGTTCGAGCCGTACTCGTTGGCCATCATCATCATGTAGCCGTTGGTGGCGCCCGGCCCGCCGCGCAGGCAGTAGCCGGTCTTGCCGCCGCCCAGTGCGGAGATCTTCCTCGACGCCTCCATGAAGTCGGCCATGGTTTCGGGCGGACCGTCCATCCCGGCCTGCTTGAACAGCTTCTTGTTCCAGAACAGCGCCCGGATATAGAAGCCGTAGGGGATCATGTAGGGCGTGTCCTTGACCACCGAGCCGAATTCGATCGTCCGGTCGGTCAGCTCCTTGGTCTCGGGCCACTGGTCCATCCAGGGCTTCAGGCTCTCCAGCTGGCCGTTGTTGGCGTAGAGCGAGAGCCAGCGGTCGGGCATCTCGACCACGTCGGGGATCTGGCCGCCCTGGACCATGGTCGCCAGCTTCTCGAAGGCCTGGCCCCAGGGCAGCGAGGTGACCTCGACCTTGACGCCGGGATTGGCCGCCTCGAACCTGGCGATCATGCCCTTGAGCAGCTCGGTGCGCTGCGGGCTGGTGATCACCTCGGTCAGCTGCAGCGTGGTGTCGGCCTGCGCCTGCCCGATCAGCAGCGCGATGGCCATGGCCGTCCCGGCGAAGAGCCGCCTCATGCCGTCCTCCCTTTGCTCAACCCCGCGCGAGCGCCAGTGCCCGCGTCAGGTCGTCGATCAGATCCTGGGTCGCCTCGAGCCCGACATGCAGCCGGACCAGGCGCGGGCCGACGCCGAAGTCGATGGCGGAGTTGGGGCCGGCCGCCGCCTGCTCGTGCACCACGGCCGCGGGCATGACCAGGCTCTCGTGCCCGCCCCAGCTCACCCCCATCTTGAACAGGCGCAGAGCGTCGCAGAAGGCGGGAATGGCGATGCCGCCCGCCAGCTCGAGGCTGAACAGGCCGGAGCTGCCGGTGAGCTGGCGGCCGTCGACGGTGCCGTCGAGCGCCGGGTGCAGGACGCGGCCGACGGCGGGGTGCGCGCGCATCGCCTCGGCGACGGCGAGCGCACTCCGCTCGTGTGCCCGCATGCGCAGCTCCAGGGTGCGCAGGCCGCGGACCAGGAGCCAGCCCTCGAAGGGGGACAGCTTGGCGCCGAGATAGGGCAGGACGGCGCGGTTGATCTCGCCGACCAGCTCCTGCGAGCCGGCCACGACGCCCGCCACCACGTCGCTGGGGCCGCCCAGATATTTGGTGGCCGAGTGCAGCACGAGGTCGACGCCGTGCGCCAGCGGGCGCTGGAAGATGGGGCTCGCCCAGCTGTTGTCCATGATCGTGGTGACGCCCTCGCGGCGGGCCAGGG
>JBGAKU010000404.1:0-3094 GCA_044224255.1 Geminicoccaceae bacterium | reverse complement strand
GGCGTGGCGGGCGGAGGAGCAGAAGAAGCGGGCGCACGCCCGCGCCACGGAGGTCCGGGCGCAGGCGGGCTCGCCGGACGCGTTCGCCCAGCTCGCCCAGAGCAACGCGGATCTGCGTCTGGTCGAGATCGGGCCGGTGATCCGGACTGACACCGGCGAGGCGCAGGGCCTGGCGGCGCCGGCGATCCAGGCGCTGTTCACCGCCAAGCCCGGCGAGGTCGCGGCCGACGTGGTCGACCTGCCGAACGGCTCGGCGGTCGTCGCGACGCTCGAGATCATCCCCGCGGCGACGAACGAGCAGCTCGAGGCCGCGACCGCCGATGCGCTGCTGAACTCGCTGCGCGGCGAGCTGCTGGCGTCGTACGAAGCCGCGCTGCGGCAGAACTTCACGGTCACCGTCAATCAGGCGACGCTGGCGCAGCTCATGGAGCAGAACGCGCAATGACCGGCAGACTGGCAGGCTGACATGGACGCGCGACCCGATTTCGCCACCTTCGCACGCGCCTTCGAGGCCGGGACGGCCCAGGTCGTCTCCGCCTCGCTCGTGGCCGATCTTGAGACCCCGGTCTCAGCACTGCTCAAGCTCGCCGACGGCCAGCCCTACAGCTTCCTGCTCGAGAGCGTCACCGGCGGTGCGGTCCGTGGCCGCTACTCGATATTGGGCACCAAGCCCGACCTGATCTGGCGCTGCCGCGGCGACGTGGCCGAGATCAACCGCCGGGCCCGCATCGACCGGTACGCCTTCGAGCCCTGCGCCGGCCCGGCGCTGGCCAGCCTGCGCGCGCTGATCGCCGAGAGCCGGATCGAGCTGCCCGACGATCTGCCGCTGATGGGTGCGGGGCTGTTCGGCCACATGGCCTACGACATGGTGCGGCTGATCGAACGGCTGCCGGACGCCAACCCGGATCGGCTCGGCCTGCCGGACGCGGTGTTCCTGCGCCCGACCATCGTCGCCCTGTTCGACCATATCGAGGACCGGATCACGGTCGTCACCCCGGTCTGGCCGACCGACGAGATGTCGGCGCAGCGCGCCTACGATCTCGCCTGCGAGCGCTTGGCCGACGCCGTGGCCGCGTTCGGCCGCGGCGTGAGCCACGAGCCGCTGCGCGGCGCCGGACCGCCGCCCGAGCCCGTGGCCAACGTCAGCCGCGAGCAGTACCATGCGATGGTCGAGCGGGCGAAGGAGTACATTCGCGCCGGCGACATCTTCCAGGTGGTGCCCTCGCAGCGCTTCGAGGTGCCGTTCAACCTGCCGCCCTTCGCGCTCTACCGGGCGCTGCGCCGGCTCAACCCGTCCCCGTTCCTGTTCTTCCTCGACCTCGACGGCTACGCGCTGGTGGGCTCCAGCCCCGAGATCCTGGTCCGCCTGCGCGACGGCACGGTCACCATCCGCCCGCTGGCCGGCACGCGGCGCCGCGGCGTCGACAAGGCGGAGGACGAGGCCTTGGCCGCGGACCTGCTCGCCGATCCGAAGGAACTGGCCGAGCATCTGATGCTGCTCGACCTCGGCCGCAACGACGTCGGGCGGGTGGCCCGGATCGGCACGGTCAAGGTCACCGAGAAGATGAAGGTCGAGTACTACAGCCACGTCATGCACATCGTCTCCAACGTCGAGGGCGCGATCCGCCCCGACTGCGACGCGCTGGACGCGCTGATGGCGGGCTTCCCGGCCGGAACGGTCAGCGGCGCGCCGAAGGTGCGGGCGATGGAGATCATCGACGAGCTGGAGCCCGAGCGGCGCGGCTTCTATGCCGGTACCATCGGCTATTTCGCGGCCGACGGCACCATGGACAGCTGCATCGCGCTGCGGACGGCCCTGGTCAAGGACGGGCGGATGTACGTCCAGGCCGGTGGCGGCGTCGTCGCCGACAGCGATCCCGAGGCCGAGTATCAGGAGAGCTGCAACAAGGCGCGAGCACTGATCCGCGCCGCCGAGGAGGCGGTCCGCTTCGCCAACCGGACCCGCTGACCGGTCAACAGGCCGGCGGCGCGACCACCGGGCATTCGCTCCCGCTGCAGGCGCTCACGGTGACCGCCTCCGGCTGCCCGCACCGGCTGTGCGCGATCAGCTCGCCGGCGGGAACGATCCGCAGCCCGCGCGCCTGCGCCGCCGGCAGCCAGGCCTCGAGCACGGCCAGCGTCGTCGGGTAGGGATGCCCGATGGCCAACGCCTTGCCGCGATGCCGCGCATCGCGCTCGGCCTCGGCGAGCTGGCGCAGGATCGCGCTCGGGGTGGGATCGTTGTCGAGGAACACGTCGCGGGCGGCGTGGGGCACGCCGAGCTGGGCCGCCAGCGCATCCCCCACGCTCAGGGGCGAGGTGCGGCTGTCGACGAAGCTCATGCCGCGTCGCCGGGCCTCCTGCAGCACCTTGAGCATCGTGCCGGGGTCCGAGGTGGCGCGGCTGCCCATGTGGTTGTTGAGACCGGTCGCCCGCGGCACCTGGTCGAACGCCCAGCTGATGCGGCGCTGCTGCTCGTCGGCGGGGAGATCGACCAGGATGGCGTTCTTGCCGGGATTGGGCGTGCCGATCGGCTGCATCGGCAAATGCAGGAAGATCTCGTGCCCGCGCCGCTGGGCCATGGCGGTCAGCCCGTCGAGGTCGGTGGCGTAGGGGAGAAACGACATGGTGATCGGCACCGGCAGATTGATCGCCCGATGGGTCAGGCCAGCGGCCGGGCCGAGATCGTCGATGACCAACGCCAGCATGGCCCCGGCCTGCTGTCGGGGCGGCTCGCGGCGCGGCAGGGTCGGGGTCAGGCCGACCGCCGTCGCCAGTCCGCCGGCCATGGGCCGTGGCTGGTCCACCGGGCGCGACGGCGCCAGCGTCACCGGCCGGCTCGGCGGCACGATCATGGCGACGACGCTCGGCGCCTGTCCGGGCGCCGGCGCCGGCACGTCCACGGCCGGCAGGGCCAGCGGGGACGGCAGCGCGGCCACGGCGGGCGCGGGCTCGGGCTGGAGCAGCGGCACCGGCATCAGCCGGCGCTTGCTCTCCTCACGCACGATCGGGATGACGAAGCGCGGGCTCGCCGACAGGCTGGGAACCTCGGCCCAGGCCGTTGCCGCTGGCCGTGCCGCCTCGTCCGGCACAC
>JBGAKU010000055.1:0-24870 GCA_044224255.1 Geminicoccaceae bacterium | reverse complement strand
CCGGCAGAAGAAATCTGCTAGTTCGGGAACAGGATCAGCCGGGGGATCAGCCCATGCTGCCACGTGTCGCGGCCATCACGGCCCTGGTGCTCGCCTGCGCCTCCTGCGCCACGACGCGGCCGCCGGGCGCGCCACCCATGACCAGGGACGCCGCGAACGGGCAAGCGATCGCCACGGCCATCGGGACGCCATTTCACGCGCTGTTCAAGGCGACGGCCTGTGTCGTCAGCACGGTGATCGTCGTGCCGACCGTGGCCGCGCTGGCGCTGACCGATCGTCAGTACCGCGAGGAGGAGATGGCCGAGAGCTATGCCGGCCTCGGGCGGAACTGCTACGGCTCCTACGCGCTCGAGCCGATCTGACCCTGCCGAGCGCCGGGGGTGGATGATCCGGCGCACATAGTCGATCAGCTGATCGCGGAACGGGCCCCCCGGCTCATGCGGCATCGGCTCGGTGCTCCGCTGATGCGGCGTCTCCTGTTCCCTCTATTGGGCTATCGCGAGGCCAAGGCGGCGATCGATCGCGTGCAGGGCCTGTCCGGCGCAGAAATCATGGATCTCGCCGCCGATACGGTGGGGATGCGGATCGGTGTCCTCGGCGGCTCGCGCCTGCCGCGGCGTGGGCGCGTGGTAATCGCCGCCAACCACCCTACCGGCCTCGCGGACGGCGTGGCGCTCTGGCAGGCGATATCGCCCTCGCGGCCGGAACTCCGGATGCTCGCCAATGCCGACGCCATCCGCATCGCACCGGCGCTCGACGAGATCTTTGTCCCGGTGCCCTGGCGAGCGGACCAGCGGAGCGCGGCGGACCGCAGGGCGGTGGTGGCGGAGGTCGCCCGAGCCCTACGCGGGGAAGGAGGGCTCGTCTTCTTTCCGTCCGGGCGGTTGGCCTACTGTACGCCCGCGGGTCTCGCCGAGCGCCCGTGGCAGCCGACGGTCGTCGCCGTCGCGCGCAAGTTCGCCGCCCCCATCCTACCGGTCCACATCCGCGCCCGCAACAGCCAGCTGTTCTACGCCCTCTCGCGGCTCAGCGACGAGCTGCGCGATATCACCCTGTTCCAC
This sequence comes from Geminicoccaceae bacterium, assembly GCA_044224255.1. Classification (GTDB taxonomy): domain Bacteria; phylum Pseudomonadota; class Alphaproteobacteria; order Geminicoccales; family Geminicoccaceae; genus Benzoatithermus. Next base: position 23,809 of record JBGAKU010000055.1, on the reverse strand, counting down.
GAGCTGCTGAACAAGCGTGGGATAGTGTTCCAGCTCACGCTGGGCCGGCCCGTGGATCCCACCGCTCTCCCCGACGATCCCGTCACGGCGGTGGGGCTGCTGCAGCGCTTTGTCGAGCGCGAGCTCCCGCGTGCCAGCCCGCGGGAGCCCCGGCTCGCCGTGCCGGGCCAGTGATCAGCCGATCCGGACGAGTTTCGCCACCGACGGCACCCCGGCGGCGTTGAGGACATGCAGCATGTAGGGCCCGGGCGGCACCACGGCCCGGGTCGGGTTCATCGTGCATTGCAGCACGCCACCCTGCAGGGTGAAGCCGATCCGCTGGAAGCGCTGGTCCATGTTGATGCAGTGGGTGACCGAGCCGAGGCGGATCAGCGTGACCCCCCGGATCTGGTCGGCTTGGGAGCAGCTGATGGTGAACTGCTGGCCGTAGGTCAGCGCGGTGGGTGCGGCGAGGATCTCAGGCCGCGGTCCGCGGAACAGGTAAGGCGGCGAGTAGATCTCGCAATTGCTGTAGCTGCTCGCGGCGCGAGCGGGCGGGCGTCCGCCGCCGGCCGACAGGACACGGCCGTCGGGCAGCAGGAGCGCGGTCGAGTGATACATGCGGGGCACCCGCATGCTGGCCATGGTGGTCCACTTCTCGGTGGCCGGATCCCACATCTCGGCCGCGTAGACGGCCTGGCGGGCGTCGTTGTTCGGCGCGCTCGAGCCGCCGGTGACCAGGGTCTTGCCGTCGGGCAGCACCGTCGCATTCATGTGGCGCCGGGCCCATTTCATGCTGCCGACCCTCCGCCACTTCGGATTGGGCTGCATGAGGTCGATGACCTCGCAGGTTGCGGTCGGTGGGATGGAGCTGCCGCCGCCGGCCGCGTTGCCTCCGCCTCCGCCTCCGGCCATCAGGATCTTGCCGGTACCGTAGACGGTCGAGGACCCGTAATAGCGGTCGCCGTAGGTGCGCAGCGGACCATTGTGCCAAGCGCCGCGTCCGGCGGTGTCCAGATAGAGCGTCTGCTGGGCCCGGCCGGTGACGTAGAGCAGGCCGTTCGGTGCCACCACCTGCGTCGGATAGTAGGGGATCTTGCGGACCGCATCGGTCAGGTTCCGCCAGCCGCCGCCCTGGTTGGTCTGCCAGACCTGCGGCAGCGGGTTCACGTTCCGCTGGCTGTCCTTGATGCTGCCGCTGAGGATGACCACCTCGCCGTTCCCCATCACGGTCGAGGTGCCGTACCAGCGGCCGGCATTCATGGCGTTGTTGCGCAGGGTCTTCCAGGCGTAGCTCGCGCCGTACTCGAACAGGGTGACGTCGGCGGAGCCCATATACTGCTTGCCTTCGTGACCGCCCAGAAGGAGCACTTTCGGCACGGGACCGGGCAGATGCGAATGCCCGGCGCAGAACAGGTTGGTGTTGTTGTTGGGAAGGTAGGCCGGCGGATTCTGCGGTAGGCCGTCGATCGGGATGTTGACGATGAACGCCTTGGAGAAGTCGGCGTTGCGCGCAGGAAACACTGCGTCGTCATCGGCAAAGGTGAGTATTCTCGTATCCAGCTGAATCATATGGATGGCCACGCAGGGCCACGGATAGACCGGCGACCATTGTCCGATCTCCGACGGAGCAGCTTCTGCCTCACGACCAAGCAAAGGCATCGTCGCCGCGGCGGTTGCCGCGCCTAGGACAAAGCCGCGACGATCGCTCCGGGAGGTTCCCCGTCCCATAGTCTACTCCCCCAACAAAAATACGGTCGGCGGCTCCGCCGAACGCACACTCTTCGACTATTTCGCTTGCTAGCCAGCGGCCAGCAGGCGGTCAATGACATGGACGTCACAGCCGGGACAATGTGTGGGCGCCTTCGGCGCGACTGCGACACCCTGACCCGGCATATCTGGTTGCGTCCGGTGCCGCCTGATCAGCGGGATCGCGGCCTCGTCGCCAGATCCTCGCCCCAGCGCGGCAGCCTACCTGTGTCGATACCAAACAGGTCAAGCGCACGCGCGACCGTCGCGGTGACGATGTCGTCAATCGAGGCTGGACGGGCATAGAACGCCGGCACAGGTGGCATCACGATGGCGCCCACCTCGGTTACGGCCAGCATGTTGCGGATATGACCCAGATGCAAGGGCGTCTCGCGCACCATCAGGACGAGCCGGCGCCGTTCCTTGAGCGTCACGTCGGCCGCTCGGCTCAACAGGTTGCTGGTCACCCCGGTTGCGACCTCGGCCAGCGTGCTCACCGAGCACGGCGCCACGAGCATGCCCATGGTGCGGAACGAGCCGCTGGCGATCGCAGCGCCGATGTCGGCGATCGGATAGTGGACCGTAGCGAGCGCTCGCAACTCTTGCGCGCTCTCGGCAAGCTCATGCGCGCGGGTGAGATCACCGGCCCGGGAGACGACGAGATGGGTCTCGATATCGCTGCCGCCGAGGAGCTGCAGCACACGCAGGCCATAGACGGTCCCGGACGCGCCGCTGATGCCGACGATCAAGCGCCGTGGCGCCATCCCGATCTCCAACCCGGGCTGCTCACCGGGCAAGATCTAGTCCACGACCGGCGGCGCCTCAATCACGCTCGTCGTTCGTCGCGGCCCTCAGCGGGTGCTCTGGCAGCAGTCCGCGCCGGCGCCACCGGGGGTCGCGCCCGCCCGAAGGCAGGGGCAGCCCTGGCCATTGGCGGCGAGATAGTCCTCGACCGCCAGGTCGAGCACGGCGCCCAGGCGTCGGCCCTGGCGGGCGGCGAGAATGCGCAGCTGCGCATGCAGATCCGGGCGCAGACGGCAGCGTGGCACCGCCGCCCGGTTCCGTCCGGGGCGCTCCCGCCGCGGCGGAGCCGGATCCAGGAACGGGTTGGCGTAGGCGTTGGCGATCGGCAGGGCAGTACCCTTCCGTGCCAACAGGCTGGCGTCGAGCCGGGCCACCGTCATGCGACGATCTCCTGCGGCAGGCCGGTCGTAGACTCGGTGGCGGTGGCCTCGCTGCGTCGCCCGAACGCCCGCGGCGCCAGGCGCTGGCGGTGAAACGCGACCCGATTGGCGAGCCGGACCAGCCGTTCCTCGAGATAGGACCACAGAGCTTCGACCTCCGCCGCAGAGCGGTGCGCGGGCTCGGTCTCCATCACGGTGCGGCCGTCGATCATCGAGGCTGCGAGCACGATACGATGGCAGATGAAGCTGGGCGCCACGGTGCCGTACTGCGAGAGCGCGACCGCCGCGTCGGAGGTGATCCGCGAGCGGCCCGCGGCGCCGTTGACGACGAAGATCGGCGTTCTTCCCGCGCGCTCGGCGAGGTCCAACGTGGCGCGCACGGCCCGCAGATCGTGCGGGCTCGGCCGGGTGGGGATCAGGACCAGATCGCTCTGCTCCATCACCCGCAGGATCGGCATGCTGACCGCCGGGGGCGTATCGATGAACACGTAGCGATAGCCCTGGCCACGGAGACGCTCGAGATCGCTGCCAAGCGAGGCGAGCGAGGTCTCCAGGAACGCGGGCTGGGTGCTCTCGCGCGAGTTCCACCAGGCGGCGAGGGAGCCTTGCGGGTCACAGTCGATCAGCGCGACCGGTCCATGGCTCCGCCGCACGGCCTGCACGGCGAGGTGCCCGGTGAGCGTGGTCTTGCCCGAGCCGCCCTTCTGCGAACAGAGGGAGATGACTTGCATGCACCGACTCCTGAGGGGCAGCACGTGCTCGTGCCGGGCTGCCAGGCCCCAGGATCGGCGTCGGCGGTGAAGGAGTTCTTAAGCGGGTCATCCCCAGGCATATCCGGGGATGGTGACTTCTCCACAGTTCGCAGGACAACCGTGCGGATGTTCCTGTGGACCGGTCGGGGCAGCGCGCACAGGGTGCGACTTGAATCAACGACTTAGTCGCGAGGGCGGCGTCGCGAGCGCTCGCTTCGGCGTCGTTCACTCGCGCTTAACCGCGCCGCGCGCAAGCTTGCGGCGGCCGGCCAATGGCAGGGATGATGCCGACATTTCAGATTCTGGAGTTCGCGCACGTCTTGGGAGCCGTCACTATCCTGGGCACCGGGATGGGAATCGCCTTCTTCATGATCATGGCGCACCGCACAGGCGATGCCCGGCACATCGCCCTCACAGCGTCCGCAGTGGTCGTTGCCGATGCGGTCTTCACCGCCCCGGCCGTTCTGGCCCAGCCGATGACAGGATTCATGCTCCTACGAGAGCGCGGCTGGGTGGTTGTCGAGGATTGGGTGCTGGCGACTCTGGTGCTGTACGGCGTGGCCGCGATGGCCTGGCTCCCGGTTGTCCGGATGCAGATCCAGATGTGCGGCATCGCTCGGGAGGCCGCCGCTGCGGGCCGGCCGCTTCCGGCGAGCTATCACCGACTCTATCGCCTCTGGGGCGTCGCCGGCATTCCGGGCTTCGGCAGCGTGCTGGTGATCCTGTGGCTCATGCTTGCGAAGCCCTCCCTTTGAGGTGCGTGCGGCCTCGGATCCTGATTCTGGGTGCGTCCGGCGTGATCGGGCACTCCCTTGCCGTGCAGCTGGCCCGCCAAGGCTACGACGTCGTGGCTATCGCGCGCCGGTTTCATGCGGGTCAGATTCTCGGCCTGTCCGAGACGATCACGGTGCCACTGGTCGAGCTCGACATGTCAACGCTCGCACGGCTCCTCACCGACCAGGGTGCGGAGGTAGTCGTGAACTGTCTCGGCGTGTTGCAGGACGGTCCGGTATCCTCGACGAGCGAGATGCACGAGGCATTTGTTGCACGTCTCCTTGCCGCGCTTCGTTCGCTGAGCCATCCCGTCCTCTTGGTCCATGTCTCGGTTCCGGGCCGAGAGACCGACGATCGCATGGCGTTCAGCCGGACCAAGCGCCGCGGCGAGCGATTGGTGCGCGAATCAGGGCTGCCCACGGCGATCCTTCGCCCGGGGTTCGTGGTCGCACCCGCCGCCTTTGGTGGCGGCGCCCTCCTGCGCGCTCTCGGCACTCTCCCGTTCGATCTGCCAGCGGTGGAGAGGAGCCGTCCGTTCGGCGCGGTCGCCGTGGAAGACATCGCCGACACGGTCGCGTGGCTCGCCGACACCTGGCGGGCAGATCGGGCCCTACACGTGAGCTTCGACCTGATGGCGCGGGAGCAGCTCACGCTCGGCGCAGCCGTCGATCTGTTTCGGCAGTGGCTTGGGGCACCTCGCCGTCGACGCCCGGTTGTGCCGAAGCTCCTCCTCGCCGCGGGCGCCCGCGGCGGAGATTTGGCACGTTGCCTCGGCTGGGCGGCGCCGGTCACGACCACCGCGCTCGCGGAGCTTCGGCGTGGTGTTGCCGGCGACCCGGATCCCTGGATCCGAACGACCGGCATCGATCCGCGACCTCTCCAGCGGATCTTGCGGGAGCGCCCGGCCACCGTGCAGGAGAGGTGGTTCGCGCGCCTCTATCTGCTCAAGCCCTTGATCATCGGTGCGCTGGCGCTGTTCTGGTGCGCGTCCGGGCTCATCGCGCTCGTCGCCGCCTATCCCTCCGCCGTCGCGATCCTCACCTCTCGCGGCTTCCCACTACATCTCGCACACGCGATCACGTGGCTGAGCAGCGGTATCGACATCGGGGTGGGCGCCGCAATCGCCGCTCGCCGCACCTGTCGGCTCGGCCTGCTCGCCGGCATTGGGGTCTCGCTCGTTTACCTGGCGGGTGCCGCCATGCTCACGCCTGACCTCTGGCTCGAGCCTTTGGGTGCACTGGTGAAGACTATTCCGGCGGCCGTCCTGATGGCGCTGGCGCTGGCGATACTCCCCGAACGCTGACGGCGATTCCTCAGCAGTCCAGCGTCGTTTCCCGCTCTCAGTCGGTAACCGCGTCGCAGTAGCGGTCCTATTCGTCGCGCTTGAGACTGGCTTGGCTGACAACCAGCTCCTCGCGCGTGACGGCACTACCCTCGAAGGCCCGGATCATGTCGAGCAGGTTCAGCGGCACATGTTGCGGTTGAGCCGCTCGCGCGGTTGCAGCGGTTGTGCTTGGGCTATGATGGGATCTGGGTGATGGCCTGATCAGGCGGCGTGCTTGGCATTGTTGGTGATGACCTCGACGCCGTCCTTGAAGGTGACACCCTCGATCACCTTGGGCAACTGGTTCTGGCCCTTCAGCCGCCGCCAGGTCTTGGCAGCAGCCATGATCAGCTTGAACACCTATGTGGACGGCTGATGGTGGTCAAGTAGATAGATCAGCGGTCACGGGGTATCGAAGTAGAATAAAGACGATACGGCTACTCGCTTGCCGCTGCGCAGCGGCGAATCGCGGAACGCTCCTCGTCCAGATTCCTTTCGCAAGCCATGGTGCACAGGGCTAGGACCACTGGATGTCGCGGCTAAGCTCCATAACATCTGCACTTTAACTTAGAAGTAGCTTTTTCAACTTTAGCTCGACCATGCATGACGTTGGAAAGCCCGGTCCGTCGCGCTCCTATGTCCGGCCTACAATGCGGTTCTGCGACGATGCCGCGGCCGCTGGCCATCATGGGTGTGCGCAGGCATGTCAGGCACCAAGCCATCAGGCGTGCTCGGGGCACATGTGTTCAACCGGTATTGCCTGAGCTGCGGGTGACCGCAGCCTTCCCATCACGCTGGTGAGCTACTCCTGCCGGTTCAGACGGGCTCGCGCCCGCCGCCTACACCAGGGCGGGACGCATCAGGCGGCAGCACCAGCTGCCACCTTGAAGCGCCCCTGCGCCCGGTAGACATCGTTGTGCGTCAGCAGCGCCCAGGCGATGCGCGCCATCTTGTTCGCGAGCGCTACTGTGGTCAGCCGCACCGGCCGCCGCGCCAGCACACCTCGTAGCCAGATCCCTGCGGCACTGTTCCAGGTTTCGGCACGCCGGACCATCGCGGTGGCGCCCAGCACCAGCAGACGGCGGATCTCGGCATTGCCGGCTTTGGTGATCCGGCCCAGACGGGGCTTGCCACCCGTGGAGTGCTGCCGCGGCACGAGCCCGAGCCAGGCAGCGAAGTGCCGGGCACTCCTGAAGGCGGCGATGTTGTCGCCCACCGTGGCCGCGATCAGCGACGCTGTGATCGGCCCTATACCGGGGATGGTGGCCAAGCGCCTGGCCCTCGCGTCCTGGCGGGCATGCGCCACGATCTGCTCCTCGAGCATGGCGATGCGCTCCTCGGTCGCCTGCAGCTGCTCATGAAGCATGGTCAGGGCCTGCCGGCCCTCGGCGGGGATGCTCGCCTCCGCGGTGACTTGGGCCAGGAGTTCCTCGAGCCGGCGCCGGCCCTGCGGCACGACGAGCCCGAACTCGCTGGCCAAGCCACGGATGGCGTTGGCCAGCATCGTCTGCTGCTTGACCAGGAGTGACCTGGCGGCGTGCAGCGTCAGCACGGCCTGCTGCTGTACGCTCTTGATCGGCACGAACTGGATCTCGGGCCGGGAGCCGGCGACGCACAGGGCCGCCGCGTCGGCAGCGTCGTTCCTTTTACCCCGTTTGACGAAAGGCTTCACTGCCTCGGGTGCGATCAGCCTCACCTCATGACCGAGACCGGTGAGCAGGCGACCCCAATAATGGCCGGCACCGCAGGCCATCAGCTTGGCGGTCTCCTGCGACAGGGCACCCTCGATCGGATTTGATGAGCGCAGATGGTCCCATCATCGGCAGAGCCGATGATCCGTCCCGTAGGGCGGCAGGCTTGGCCTGCCGAGGGGCTCGGCGGGGAAATCGTAGAAGGCGAGCAGCGCCTCGCAATCCTTGGTCAGGCAGGCGACGGCCCGCTCGTACTTTGGCGCGTACTTGGCTTCGAAGGTGGCGATCGCCGCCTCGGCCGTCAGCCTGTCGGGCGCCAGCCAGATCTCGCGCAGGTCCTGGCGGGCGTTGGCCTGCAGCGACTTTGGCAGCTTGTTGAGCACGTTGGCTGCCTTATGAACCCAACAACGTTGGTGCCGCGTCGTCGGGAAGACCTCCTCGAGCGCCTTCCAGAACCCGAGCGCGCCATCGCCGACCGCCAGCTCGGGCGCGATCGCCAGACCACGAGCCTTCAACCCGACCAACAGCTCGCGCCAGCTCTGGGCGCTCTCACGCGTGCCGACCTGGAAGCCGACCAGCTCCTTCTTGCCCTCGGGCGTGGCACCAATGATCACCAGCATGCGCTCGGCCTGATGAACAGCGCCGCCGTTCATCCATGCGCGCCTGCAGGTAGATGCCATCGGCCCAGAGATAGACATAGCGCCGGGCCGACAGGTCGCGCTTCTGCCAGCGCTCGTACTCGGCCTGCCAGGTGCTCCTCGGCCGGGCGATCACCGACGGCGACAGGTTCGGCGCGTCCTTGCCGAGCAGAGCGGCGAGCGCTTCCTGGAAGTCGCCGGTCGAGACCCCGCGCAGGTACAAGACCGGCAGCAGTACCTCCAGGCTCCTGGTCCGTCTGGCCATCGGGCCATCGGCCCGATCCCCCGGCGGGATGTCAGCGCAGCTGACAGGCGCGGCAGGAGCTGGGAGGTAAAGCGGACCCGCTCGCCGGTCTCGGCCGGGGCGCGGTCGCGGACCTTCACCCGTCGCACCTCGACCGGGCCGAGCCCGGTCTGGACGGTCCGCTCCGGGCCATAGCCGTGGCGGGCGAGGCGGGCCCGCCCATCGACGAGCCGCCGGTCGGCCATCGCCGCCAGGAAGCTTTCGGCTTCCGCCTCGATCGCCTGGGCGAGCAGGCGGCGGGCACCTGCGCGCAGCACCGCGGTCAGCGGATCATCGATCTCCTCAGGCTGCCGGAGACGAACAACGGCGCTAGCCTCGTTCATGGCGTATCGCTCCGCTTGGAGGTTCTGGCAGGCTGGCTACCCGCCTCGATACGCCGCCCTCCTCAGACCGTCGTCACCCAGTTCACGCCATAGCCCGTTGTGCATGCCGTCGCTGCCGAGCGGAAGGATCACGGCTTGGGCCGCCCGGCCGGCCTCTGCGCGATCGAGGAACAGGTTGCGCTCACCAGCTCCCGCTGACCATGGCAGGCACGGCCTTCGCCAGCGTGCCCATGATTATCCTCTACGTCACTTTCCGAAGATTCCACGTCCAGGGGCTGCTGGCGGGCTCGGTCACGTGGCGCCCGTCGCACCGGGCGGACAGGGTAGGCGCATCGGCTGGACCTCACCGACGACGTCAGCTAGGCTCGCGAACTGCCTGGAACTGAACGGATAATGCCTACTTGCTGGAAGGTCTCATCGGCGCGCTCCTCCTCCTGATCCTCTGGGGCGTGGCCCGGCAGCGCGCCCGCGAGCGTGTACGAGCGCGCTTCGATGCCCTGGTAGCGGAGCATCTGCCGGCACTGCGGCGCAAGCGACGCCAGCTGCTGCGGGCGGATGACTATGGCTTGGTCGATCGGAGCCGCTGGGAGCGCGAGGCGGGATACTTCCTCGACCGGGTGGTGCTCGGCAGTCTCGCCGGCCGGGACGCGTCGGTGATCAGCGAGGATCGGACCGGCTTCCGCGCCCGGCTCGAGGCCGCCCTGATGGCGCAGGAGCCCGAGCCGGCTGCCGCCGAGCGGTTCGCCCTGGTGCGGACCGGGCAGGAGTTCGAGCTGTTCTGCGCCCGGGAGCTCGAGCGCACCGGGTGGCGGGTGGCGTTGACAGCGGCCACGGGCGATCAGGGTGCAGACCTGATCGCCGAGCGCGGTGCGGACCGGCTGGTGGTGCAGTGCAAGCTGCTCGGCCGACCGGTCGGGAACGGCGCCGTGCAGGAGGTCGCCGCCGCGCGTTCGCACCGGCAAGGCAACCGGGCGCTCGTGGTCTCGAACCAGCGCTTTACCGCCAGCTGCACCGAGCTCGCCGCCGCCAATGGGGTCGAGCTGATCCACTGGAGCGAGCTGGCACGACTCTAGGCGGTCGCGCCCCGACGGGCGACCCGCTCCCCGAGCGAGCCGCCCGTTTCGTCGCTCGCACAGGAATGGGTGGAGCGCCGTCAGGCCGGAATACCCCAGAGCCCCTTGTACTTCGCGGACGACATCGGATTGCGATCACTCGGGGTCAGTTGATGGTAATATTTCTGATTGAAGTAATTCTCGTAAGCCAAGATATCCATATTGTCGACGAAGAACTGATGCATGTTCTCTATGTAGAGTGGATTGTCTCTGCAATTGTACCGGCCGGCGTTGATACCCCACTCCGAGCTGGCGAAGAGCTTGCCGCGGCTCCGCGCTTCCTGTGCCCAGGCGCCGATGCCCCATGGCCCGGTCTTGTACGTGGAATAGTACTGCGAGTCCCACACCGCCTGGGAGTCCAGAGACGGCCAGCCATCGTAATAATTGACCCCAAAAATGTCAACATAGGCGTCACCGGGGTAAAAGTCCATAATACTGGTTTTTTGCGCACCCTTCTTGATGTTGCACCATTCGGTCAGGATCGTCGGATTGTATTGCCGCAGGATGATCGCGATGCGCTGCCAGGTCGCGATGAATGCGGCACCGTCGGTGCCACAGAACCACGGCCGCGAGGCCCCATTGGTCTCCCAGCCGATCCGACAGATGACGTCGGTCAGGCCGGTTGCCGCGAGCTTTTTGGCGTACTGCTCATAATAGCCATCATAGCTTCCGGCTGCTGCAAGCTTCCAGTTGCCGGGGTATTTCTTGCCGTCATGCGACTTGGGCAACATCCCAATCGCGCAGGAGACCCGCGCACCCGACTGTCTTGCCGTGACGAACCCGCCCTTGAGGGAAACGATCTCATCCCAGGTATTATGGGGGCACCAGCAGGTGATCGTGTCGAGCGGGCGCCCGCGATAGGAGGTGAACGCCTTATAGTTGGTGATGCTGGCGCCGGTGTTCCAAACCAAGCCCGAGCGTGCCCCGGTGCCGATCGCCTGCGCGGGCGTGACCGGCGAGAGCTGCTCCGGCAGCAGGCCCGCTCCGGCGCCCATGAGCGCCGCGCCGCTGGCCAGTTGCTGCAGCACGCTCCGTCGCGCATAGGTGGGTGAGTTTACATTCGCCACGGGCTGTTTGTCCTTGCTGTTGTTCACGCCAAAACGCCGGGCGCGCGTCCGCCGCGATATCGCGTCGCGCTTTATGCTTCTCGTGATTGGCTTTTGATTGTGCGGTCGCGACGGCAGTCGGCCACCCGCATTGCACAGACGGTTGTGCTGACATGGCTCTTTCCGAACCGTCCCCGCTTAACGCCGCGCTCGCGGGCTCAACCTTTGCGCGCGCGCGTTTTACCGATGGACGTGGCGCGCAGCGCTCTATTCCAAAAAAAATGCACTTTTGCAGACGGGCCACAAAGATGGGGCAATGCGATGTGTGGCCTGAGGCTCTGTTCCTAGCGATTGGGGCTGGTAGGGCTGTTCTTGGGTGCTGATACCTGGATCGGTCCGGCTATATCGCCCGGTGGCGACCGGGCCTGCAATTGGCGGTGGTCGAGGCGGAGGGGAAGCGATGCTCGAGCAGCGGCTTTGTCGACTGGCCCGACGGGGGCCATCTCGACTACCGGTTGATGGACTGCCGCGAACTCGATGGCCGCTTCGACTTCGTGGTCTCCGTCGGAATGCTCGAGCATGTCGGCGGGTCGCATTGTAGCGTCTTCGCCAAGGTGCGCGATCTGCTGGGCGATGACGGCGTTGCGCTGCGCTACTCGATCGGCCGTGCCCACGGGCCCTATGTAACCGCACTCTTCGTGCGGACATACATGGTCCCTAGCGGTTACATCCCTGCGTTGCCTGAGGTGCTGCCCGCGATCGAGCGCGCCGGCCTGCGGGTGGCCGACCTAGAGATCCTGCGCCTGCACTTAGACCGCCTAACAGAATCTCTGGAGGAAGCGGAAGCAGAGCACCGCGCAGGCGAGGGTGAGGGAGGCAAGGTGGATGTCGTCACGTCGCTCGTAGCGGATGATCAAGCGGCGAAAGCGGGCGATCCAGGACAAGGTGCGCTCGACCACCCATCGGCCTGTGGCCGATCCATTCCCGAAGGGACCGGAGCCGAAGGGCTCCGGCGGGCGGTGTCTGCCGAGCCGCTCGCTGCTTTCGATGCCACGGCGCGCGATGCGCGGGATGATGCCGCGCCGCCGGCAGGCGCGGCGGCATCGGGGGAAATCGTAGGCCTTGTCGGCGTGCAGCTTGGTCGGGCGGCGGCGCGGGCGACCACGCGGCTGGCGGATGGGCGGAATGCGGTCGATCACCGCCTCCAACACGACACTGTCATGCACATTGGCGGCGGTGAGCAGGACGGCCAGGGGAATGCCTTGGCGGTCCACCACGACATGGCGCTTGCTGCCCGGCTTGCCGCGATCGGTGGGGTTGGGCCCGGTCGCGGCGCCGCCCGCCTTGGCGGGCAAGCTCGCTGCATCCAGCGAGCACCGGTTCCGGTCGATCAGCCCGGCGCGGCCGAGGCGATCGAGAAGGGCGTGGTGAAAGGTCTGCCAGACGCCAGCGTCCTGCCAATCCCGCAGCCGTCGCCAGCAGGTCATGCCGGAGCCACAGCCCATCTCCTGGGGCAGCATCTCCCACGGGATGCCGCTCTTGAGCACGAACAGGATGCCGGTCAGCGCCGCGCGATCGTCGATCGGCCACCTTTCGGGCGGGGCAGGCGAGGTGGGGGCAGAGTGGCGAACAAGGACCAGAGAGTGTCAGAAACTAGAGATGATGCCATGTCGCCGTAAGTGGGTATCCCCGCCCTGGCATTCCAAGATCCGTTGCCCTCTCGCCGAGCGTTACTCGTCCTCATCCATGTTCGGGTACTGCGGTGGGGCTTTGCCCACGGTCACCAGGGCTTTAGGATAGCGCGCCTTTGGGATCTTCTTTCCCAGCCCCACGAGTTGGGCTTTGAAGCGCCACTCGTCTCCATAGTCGAACAAGAACAGCCTCGTCTCGCCTACGATCGGGAATGCCTGAGCCACCTTGGCGCGCTTCACGCTTCTGGCGTCACTGCTCCCGCCCTCTGTGTCGGCGAACAACTCATACCGGACTGGGGACGCGGTGTAATTGCCGGTCAGTCGGCCGTAAAAGCCGAAGGCATGGTCGAGGTCGAAGTCGAACGCCCGCACGATGGCTTCGGCCAGATCGTAGAGCGACTTTCCACTGTCGATCTCAATCTCCCGGTACAGCTTCGGCTTCAACGACACCCGGAAGATGTGCGTGCTGGCCTCCGCCATGCCGGTCACTCCGACGTTCGATCGCCACCATCACAGCAGAGGCTGACCACCGAATGCACGCGGTTTTGTTAGGCAGTCTTAGCCAAGGCCCTACGCCGCCGGCATGAGCGCCTCGCCGCCAACCGTGCCCGGATCGAGCAGAGCTACGATGCGCGCTTCTACCGCATGTGGGAGCTCTACCTGATCGCTGCGGAGCAGCTCTTCGCGCTCGAGGACGGGATGGTCTTCCAGATCCAGCTGGCGAAGGACCGGCAGGCGGTGCCGCTGGCCCGCGACTATCTCGTCAAAGCGGCGAGCGCCGACCGCAATGAGTGCCCCATGGCGCGGAAGCTCGATCGGACAGGCCAGCGGGTTCTTGACAGCTTCCGCCGCGGCCCGCACTTCCTCGCCCATGGCCACGATCACCCTGCTCGACCGAGCCGCCCTGCCGCGCAAGCCCGCCTGGATCCGGGTCAAGGCGCCGACCTCGGAAACCTATCACGAGACCCGGCGGCTTCTGCGCGAGAAGCGCCTGCACACCGTGTGCGAGGAGGCGGCCTGTCCGAACATCGGCGAGTGCTGGGCCCAGAAGCACGCGACGGTGATGATCCTGGGCGACACCTGCACGCGCGCCTGCGCGTTCTGCAACGTCAAGACCGGCACGCCGCTGACGGTGGACCCGCACGAGCCCGCGCATCTGGCCGAGGTCGTGGCGACCATGGGGCTCGCGCACGTGGTGATCACCTCGGTCGATCGCGACGATCTGCCCGACGGCGGCGCCTTCCAGTTCGTGCGCTGCATCGAGGCGATCCGGGCGGCGTCGCCCGCGACCACCATCGAGATCCTGACGCCGGACTTTCTGCGCAAGCCCGGCTCGGTCGAGAAGGTCGTCGCGGCCCGGCCCGACGTCTACAACCACAATCTCGAGACGGTGCCACGGCTCTACCGGACGGTGCGGCCGGGCGCGCGCTACTTCCATTCGCTGCGCCTGCTGCAGCAGGTGAAGCAGCTGGATCCCAGCCTGTTCACCAAGTCCGGCATCATGGTCGGCCTCGGCGAGGAGAAGCGCGAGATTCTCCAGGTCATGGATGACATGCGCTCGGCCGACATCGATTTTCTGACCATCGGCCAATATCTGCAGCCTTCGCCGCGTCATCATAAGGTGCTGCGTTTCGTCGAGCCCGCCGAGTTCGAGAGCTACGCCCGGGCGGCGCGCGCCAAGGGCTTCCAGATGGTCTCGGCCTCGCCTCTCACCCGCTCGTCCTATCATGCTGGGAGCGATTTCGAGCGTCTGCGCGAGGCGCGTGCGGCGAGCCTTGCCGCCCGGGGCTAGGCGATGCCGACGCATGCCGAGAAACGGGTGCTGCCCTATCGCCCCGAGCAACTCTACGAGCTGGTTGCCGGCGTGGACCGCTACCCCGAGTTCCTGCCCTGGTGCAAGGCGGCCCGAATCACCCGTCGCGAGGGCGACACGTTCTATGCGGATCTGGTGATCGCCTTCAAAGTGTTCCGGGAGCGGTTCAGCTCCAAGGTGACGTTGCATCCGCGGCACAAGATCGATGTCGAGTACATCGACGGCCCGTTTCGCTATCTCAAGAATCACTGGCAGTTCGAGCCGCATCCGCAGGGTTGCATGGTCGATTTCTACGTCGACTTCGAGTTCCGCTCGAAGCTCCTGCAGAACCTGATCGGGCTCCTGTTCAACGAGGCGGTCCGGCGGATGGTCGCGGCATTCGAGGCCAGGGCAGGGCAGCTTTACGCGCCGGTCGCGGTGGGGACGGACCACAGCCTCGTGGGCCGCCCTGCCATCGGGTGAGCGAGCCTAGCTGCGGGCGCCATATTGGCGCAGCAGGGTCGCAGCTTCCTCATGGCCTGCGGTGAGGGCAGCCGCCAAGGGCAACAGACCTCCTTCGTCCGGCGCATTGAGGTCGGCACCCTGCCGGACCAGCAGCCTGATCATCTCGGGATTGCCGATTCGGGCCGCTTCGACGAGCGGTGGGGCGGTGCCGATGAAGATGCTCTCGGGCGCTGCGCCATGTGCGAGCCGCATCGCCGCCATCGCGACAGAGTTCCGCTGGATGGTGATGGACAGTGGCGTGCCACACTTTACCGACGCGGTATTGGCTTCGGCGCCGTGCGCCAGAAGCAGCTGAACCAGCTCTTCAGCGCCGGACTGAACGGCCAGGAGCAAGGGAGTCCGACCGGAAAGCTCCCTGACCTCAAGAGCCGCGCCACGATCGAGCATGACTGCCGCCACGTGCGGCTTGTTGTAGCCCGCGGCGACATGCAGCCGTGTCATCTCGTAGCCTTCGGTGCGGGCATCGATCGGTGCGCCACGATCGAGAAGCAGCGTGATGATGTGGGCTGCGGCTATCCTATCACCGGCGAGGATGCTCTCCTGCAGGTCCTGAGCGCCAGCACCGTGGATACATACGCCTATCAGGGCTGCTGCGAGGTGAAGGCGACGTCCGGCCATTGTGCCCTCGCCAGATCGTCGTCACAGTATAGCATTGACTGCCCGATCTGCGAAGGCGGGTGGGGGCTCACGACGACTGTTGCGAGATTGGCATGCGAGCGTCGGAGGGCAGGGCTGAGCCATGTGCCATGCGGGGTGCTCGTTCGTGGCGCTGCTGCTCATGGCGGTTTCCGCCGCCAAGGCGCAAGAGCCCGTCGACATCGAGCTTGCGCTCGCGGTGGACGTGTCGATCAGTGTCGACGGGGCCGAGCTGGCATTGCAGCGGCAGGGCCTCTCGGCGGCATTCCGTGACCCGGCGATCATCGACGCGATCGCCGGCAATGCGGCAGGCGTTGCGGTCATGCTCATGGTCTGGGCCGGCACGGATCAACAGCTGATGGCAGTCGAATGGCGGCATCTGACGGACGCCGCATCCACATTGGCGTTCGCGGACGGGATCGACGATGCGCTTGCCGTCGATCCCGATCTCCAAGGCAAGACCGCGCTCGGCAGTGCTCTCTACGTTGCGCTGCGCTCGCTCGACCGGAACGCCTATCTCGGGACGCGCCGGAAGATCGACGTCTCGGGCGACGGCCACGCCAACGAGGGCTTCAAGCCGGATCGGGTGCGCGACTATGCTGCCCTGTCGGGCGTGACCGTGAACGGCCTCGCCATCGTCAACGACGAGCCGTATCTGGAGCAGTATTACCGCGAGCACGTGATCGGTGGGCCGGGCGCCTTCGTCATGGTGGCCGCCGACTATGCCGACTTCGTCCGGGCCATCCGCCGGAAGCGGCTGCGGGAGCTTACGCCCGTGGAGGTATCCGGCGGGCCAATGGCAATCCTCGCCGCGCGGTGAGTAGAAGATGTGCGCTCGTCGCATCCTCCTAGGCGCGTTGTTGGTCCTGCACCCAACCGGCGCCGGGGCGCACGACTGGTACGACGGGCTCACCTCTCCCACCGGATTGGTGTGCTGCAGCGAGCGGGACTGTCGGTCCGTTCCCTACCGCCTGAACGCCGCGAGCGGCCTGGAGGAGATCCGGGCCAACGGGCGCTGGTGGCCCGTCGAATACGACAAGGTGCTGAGCCTGCCCACGCCCGACGGCGAGGCCCATGCCTGCTGGCGCAATCCGCGCGGCCGGCCCGAGTTCCGCTGCATCATCCTGCCGGGCCTGGCGGGCCTCCGGCAGGGCGGCCCGACGTTGGCGCGGCTTCGCTGACGCCTACAGGCCGGGCAGAAGCTCGATCACGCGCAGGACCGCGGGGTCGGCGCCGGTGTTGTGGTAGGACAGCGTCGCCTCCTGCGGGAACGCCCAGAGGCTGCCGGGGCCGCAGAGCACGAACTCCTGCTGGTCCAGCTTCACGCGCAGCAGACCCTGCTCCATGAGCACCAAGGTGTCGTTCGCCTGAATTTCGGGCAGCGTCGCAGCACCGCGCGCCAGCGTGAGACGGGTCATCCATAGGATCTTGTAGCGGGCCAGCCGGACCTCCTGGCTGGCGAGAAAGACCTCGCGGACCCCCGGCGCGATCTCGTTGCCGGCGGTGGCTCCCTCGGCCGGACAGGCCTTCACCGTCGAGCCGGCCGCGGCCAGCCCGAGCACCGAGCCGGCCAACCCCAGCGTCTGTCGGCGATCGAGGTTCATGGCGCCCGATCCCTGCGCTCGAGAAGGATCCGGGCAGGATAGCACAAGGTCGGGCAAGCAGTGCCACGAGGTTTGGGGCTTGATAATGACTGACTGGTCAGTTATCTGGTGAGCATGACGACACGCCCCCGCCGCCGCAAGGACACGCGACCCGCCGAGCTGCTCGACGCGGCACTTACCGTGTTCGCCGAGAAGGGCTTCGCAGCGGCCCGGATGGAGGACATCGCGGCCCGCGCCGGTGCGGCAAAGGGCACGCTCTATCTGTACTTCCCGAGCAAGGAGGCCGTGTTCGAGGCGCTCGTGCGCACGCTGATCACACCGAATCTCGATCGCGCCGAGGCATTGGTCGCCGAGCATCGTGGCGAAGTGGCGCCTTTGCTGCGGCAGCTGATCGAGCTTCTGATCGCCGTGGTGCGCGACGACCGGATCGTCGTCCTGCCGCGCCTCCTCATCGGCGAGCTCTACCGCTTTCCGGAACTCGCACGGTTCTACCGTGCCAACGTGGTCGACCGTGGCCTCGGCCTGATCGCCGGGCTCCATCGTCAAGGCGTCGCCAATGGCGAGTTCCGGCCGCAGGACAGCGCCGCCGTCGCGCGGCTGGTGGTGGCGCCGGTGCTCATGATGGCGATCTGGCGTGCGGTGTTCGCCCCGCACGACCCCGACCCGTTCGATCCAGGTCCGGTGCTTCGGGCGCATGTCGAGACCCTGCTGCGCGGGCTCGCGGCATGAGACCGTGCATCGCGGCGCTCCTGCTGGGCACGCTGCTGGCCGGATGCGATTCGGGCGAGGAGGGCTGGCTGCATGGCTACGCGGAGGGCGAATACATCCGCCTGGGGGCTCCCGCGGCCGGCTGGCTCGAGAGCGCGCCGATCCAGCGCGGCGAGCGCGTCGAGCCGGGGACGTTGCTGTTCCAACTCGAATCCGCGCGCGAGCGCGCGTCGGTGCGGCAGGCCGAAGCACAGCTCGCGCAGTCCCGCGCCACCCTGGCCGACCTCCGGCGCGGCAAGCGGCCGGAAGAGATCGCCATGATCGAGGCGAGTCTGGCGGAAGCCCGCGCCACCTTGACCTATGCCCAACGCGATCTCGCCCGGCAGACGAGGCTCGAGCGCCGGGATTTCGCCGCCGAGGCCCGGCTGGATCAGGCCAGATCGGACGCGGACGAGGCCAGGGCGCGCGTGGCCGCGATCGAGGCGGAGCTTGCGACCGCGAAGCTGCCGGCGCGCGAGGACCAGATCGCTGCGGCCGAGGCGGAGGTCGGCATGCGCGAGGCGGCGCTGGGGCAGGCGCGCTGGGAACTGGCGCAGCGGACGGTGAACGCTCCCATGGCTGCCACCGTCGAGGACCGCGTGCGCGATCAGGGCGAATGGGTCGATGCCGGCGGGATCGTCGTCAGTCTGCTCCCGCCGGAGAAGGTGAAGGTGCGCTTCTTCCTGCCCGAGCCAGAACTCGGCCGCGTCATGCTCGGGCAGACGGTCGATCTGCGCTGCGACGGCTGCGCCGACGGCCTGACCGGCACGGTGCGCTTCATCGCCAAGGAGGCCGAATACACGCCGCCGGTGATCTACAGCGTCGGCAGCCGCGAGAAGCTGGTCTACCTGGTCGAGGCTTGGCCGGACGGAGATGCTGCATTGAACCCGGGCCAGCCGGTCGATGTGCGTCCGCAATGAGCGAGGTCATCGACGTGCGCGACCTCGTGAAGCGGTTCGGCGACCGGACCGTCGTCGACCGCTTCAGCATCCGGGTCCCGCGCGGGCAGATCTGCGGCTTTCTCGGGCCCAACGGCAGCGGCAAGACCACGACCATCCGCATGCTCTGCGGCCTGCTCACGCCCGACGGCGGCAGCGGCACCTGCCTAGGCCACGACATCGTCACCGAGGCCTGGGCGATCAAGCGACGGGTCGGCTACATGACCCAGCGCTTCAGCCTCTACGAGGATCTCAGCATCCGGGAGAACCTCGACTTCGTGGCACGCCTCTACGCCATGGACCACCGCCGCGAGCGCGTGGCCGAAGCACTCGACCGGCTGGGGCTGACCGGACGGCGCGACCAGCTTGCGGGAACGCTATCGGGCGGGTGGAAGCAGCGCCTGGCCCTGGCCGCCGCGGTCCTGCACGAGCCCGACCTGCTGCTCTTGGACGAGCCCACCGCTGGCGTCGACCCCAAGGCCCGACGCGAGTTCTGGGACGAGATCCACGCGCTCGCCGCTGCCGGCATGACCGTGCTCGTCAGCACGCACTACATGGACGAGGCGGAGCGCTGTCACCGCATCGCCTACATCGCCTATGGTCGCCTGCTCGCGGAGGGCACGATCGCCGAGGTGGTCGACAGCTCCCGTCTCGTAACCTGGTCGGCCGAGGGCGCGGGCCTGAACGGGCTCGCCGCGGAGCTGCGCGGACGGCCGGGGGTTGAGATGGTGGCACCGTTCGGCGTCACCTTGCACGTTAGCGGGACGGACGCGGCGGCGCTCGAGGCCGCGATCGCGCCCTGGCGCGACCAGGCCGGGTTGGTGTGGCGGGCGATGCCGCCCTCGCTCGAGGACGTGTTCATCCACCTCATGGCCAGGGCACCGGACCAGCTCGCATGACCGGGCGCTGGTTCTCGTCGGCGCGGCTCCTGGCGGTGATCGTCAAGGAGTTTATCCAGATGCGCCGGGATCGCCTGACCTTCGCGATGATGGTGGGCATCCCGATGATGCAGCTCACCCTGTTCGGCTACGCGATCAACACGGACCCCAAGCGCCTGCCGACCGTGATCCTCTCGCTCGACCAGAGCGATCTCGTCCGCAGCATCCAGGCGGGGCTGCAGAACAGCGGCTATTATCGCGTCGTCGCGCTCGCGCGCAGCCGCGAGGAGGTGGACCGGGCGCTCGACATGGGCGACGCCCTGTTCGCCGTCACGATTCCCGCCGGCTTCACCCGTGACCTACTCCGCGGCGAGCGGCCGGCGCTGCTGGTCGAAGGCGACGCCTCCGACCCGGTCGCCACCGCCAACGCGCTGGCGGCACTGCCGGCCCTGGAGCGCTCGGCTCTGGCGCACGATCTCGGCGGCACGCTGCACAAGCTGGAGGGCGGCGACCCCGCCTTCGAGATCCGCGTCCATCGCCGCTACAATCCGGAGGGCCTGTCCAGCTACAACATCGTCCCCGGCCTGGTCGGCACCATCCTCACCATGACCATGGTGGTGATGACCTCGCTCGCGGTGACCCGCGAGCGCGAGCGCGGGACCATGGAGAACCTGCTCGCCACGCCGGTCACGCCGCTCGAGGTGATGATCGGCAAGCTGCTGCCGTTCATCGGCGTCGGGCTGGTCCAGGTGACCGTGATCATCGGCGCGGCGATGCTGCTGTTCGACGTGCCGATGCTGGGCAGCCCGGCTGCCCTGGCGCTGGCCCTGCTCCTGTTCATTTCCGCCAACCTGGCGGTCGGCTTTCTGTTCAGCACGCTGGCCAAGAACCAGCTCCAGGCGATGCAGATGTCGTTCTTCTTCTTCCTGCCCTCGATCCTGATGAGCGGATTCATGTTTCCATTCAAGGGGATGCCGCAGTGGGCGCAGGTGATCGGCGAAGCCCTGCCGCTCACGCACTTCCTCAGGATCGTGCGCGGCGTCATGCTCAAGGGCAACGGCTTCATGGAATCCTGGCCCAATCTTTGGCCGCTCGGATTGTTTCTGGTCGCGGTCGCGACGCTGGCGGTCATGCGCTATCAGCGGACGCTTGACTGATCATATATCCCAGTACAATTTGGTGTGGATCATTACTTTCTCGAGCTTTTGGTGCCAGCAAATCCTTGTCCAAGGAGGCGGGCGTGCGGGGGTGGATAACTATGCGCAAACAACGCGCAGCTATTATCGCATCTGGCTTGTCGTTGATTGCAGGAAGCAGTGACGCGTGGTCGAACTCCACAGTGTCGGTGGAGCGTGTGAGCGTTGGACGCGACGGTAGGCAAGCCAACGATACCAGTGAAGTATTCGCAATCTCCTCTTCTGGAGAGGAAGTTGCTTTTATTTCAGGAGCTGACAATCTGGCGCCTAGGGATACCAATGCTCAGTACGATGCCTTCGTTCGGGTCCGCACTGCCGGCGATACTGAGCGGGTAAGCCTCGGCTCGCGTGGCCGCCGAGCCGATCTTGGAAGCTTCACCGTCGCAATCTCTGGGAATGGTCGCTTTGTCGCGTTTGGCTCCAAGGCGACCAACCTCGTCCCCGGCGATACGAACGGAGAGATGGACATCTTCGTTCACGACCGCATCAAGGGCCGTACGGAACGGGTGAACGTCGGTCCTGGCGGCCAGCAGGCCAATGGCAGCAGCTACAGTGTAAGCATTTCCACCACCGGACGCTACGTCGCCTTCGACTCGGGGGCGTCGAACCTAGTGCCGAACGGTGATCATGGCGGCGGGGTATTCGTGCGCGATCGCGTTCTGGGCACGACTTCCTTGGTCAGTAGGGCACGCAAAGGGCAGAAGCCGGACAGCTTCAGCTTCTCCCCGGCCATCTCGGCAAACGGCCGTTTCGTGGCGTTCAGCTCTGGTGCGACGAACCTGGTGGCCGGCGACACCAACGCTTCGAACGACATTTTTGTTCATGACCGGTGGCGAGGCATCACCCGCAGGGTGAGCGTAGCCTCGGATGGTCGGGAGGGTGACCTAGAGAGCGGCACGCGGATAGCAATCTCGCGTGACGGTCGGTTCGTGACATTTGAGTCAGTCGCGACCAATTTGGTGCGTAATGATAGAAACGATACGAGCGATATATTCCTCCATGATATGCTCACGTCGCGAACAATCAAAGTTAGCAGCGGGCCAGGCGGCGTAGACGCAAACTCGGGAAGTTACACACCATCAATTTCAACCGACGGGCGCTACATTGCTTTTCTTTCCAGCGCGACGAATTTGACCTCAGGCCATACGAATGGCCGTGAGGAGATCTATGTCTTCGACAGAGTTAAGGGGAAGTTGCGTCGGATTGATGTTCACTTAGCCGTCATTCCACCGGACGGCGGAATCAACGGGCTGGCCATCTCCGGCGATGGCGGTTCGCTGGCCTTCGCATCCAGCGCCAGAAACCATGTTCCGCATGATACCAATGGGGTTCCAGACGTGTTCGTCGTAGGGCGATAGAATCCAGCTGTGCCTTCATCATCGGCGGATTGTCCGACGAGGCGCGGCCGGATCCACGGAGCAAACGTGCCAGGCCCGCAGCTTGTGTTAGGCTGTCGACTCAGGGGGTGTAACCGCTGCCCGACGGTCGCGGCGTCTCGCCATCCGGGAGAGCCTGATGTGGGTCCACCGCCACTTGCTCCCTGCGGCCGTCATCCTGATGCCCGCGGTCGCTGCGGCGGAGCAGCCGGTCGATGTCGAGCTGGTGCTCGCCGTCGATGTCTCCGGCAGCGTCGACGCCGATGAGCAGGCCCTAGAGCGCACCGGACTGGTCCAAGCCCTGCAAGACCAAGGGGTGATCGAGGCCATCAGCCGACTGCCGCTGGGGCTCGCCGTTGCCGTCGTCGCGTTTGCCGGCGCTGGTCAGACGCGGACCATCGTGCCCTGGCGGCGCCTGACGGATGATGGGCAGATTGCCGGGTTCGCCGCGGAGATTGCGGGCGCGTTTCCGGTCGTGTTCGAGTATGCGCATAAGACCGCGATCGGCGATGCGATCGACTGGTCGCGGCAGGAGCTGATGGGCAACGGCTATCGGGGCCGACCCGAGATCGACGTCGTCGGCGACGGTCAGAGCTCCGACGGCGAGTATCCCGGCCCCGCCCGGGACCGCGCGGTCGCGGTCGGCATCACCATCAACGGCCTCGCGATCCTCAACGAGGAGCCCTACCTGGACGAGTACTATCGCCGCACGGTGATCGGCGGACCCGGCGCGTTTGTTCTGACGACCGTGGATTATGAGAGCTTCGCGTTGGCGATGCGCCGGAAGCTCCTGCAGGAGATCGCGCCCGGGCCCAGCGCTGCGCGCGGTCCGATCTGACTTTCGACCGCGCGGCGTCATGCTCAAGGGCAACGGGTTCGTCGAGGCATGGCCCAATCTGTGGCCGTTTGGCTCTTCCTGCTCGCGCTCGCGACGCTCGCTGCCAGCGCACGCTGGCCTGACAGTGGAGAATCTCGCTGCGGCCGCTCAAAGATTGCTTGACGAGCGAGCCAATAGAGATTTATGGGAATATCGGCAAAGAAGGGCGCTGGAGCGCTCCGGCCGGCCAGAGGAGGACACCGCATGGTGACGTACGAGGACTGCGTTGCGCTTGCCGGGTTGTCGCCGGAAGCGGTGGAGCGAATCGCCGCCCGCGAGCATTTGCCGCAGATCGTGGCACTCGAGCTCGCCTGCTGGCTCGCCTCGCCCAGTCAGGCGCCGACGCCCACCCGTCGGAGTGACAATGCAGGAGGTGGGGTCAGCGTCTCTTCCACGTCTGTCCGTCCGCAAACGGCAGCTGCCAGGACCCGGTCTCGGGCGGCTTGACGCACTCCCGCAATTCGCGGGGGCCGCACGCCGATTGCCGCGGCCGCCTGCCGTTTCGCATCACGTGCCCCCAACAGTACCGAGGTCGGCAATGGACGTGATGGTGGTTGCCAGCGATTCGCTCACGGCACTCTCGCTCGAGGCCACTCTGGATCTCGGCGGGCACCGAGTCGTGGCTCGGGCTGCCAGTGCCGCGCTGGCGCTGGAGCGTGCCACGAAGAGCCGT